>JBMLPQ010000241.1:0-3984 GCA_049242025.1 Sediminibacterium sp. | reverse complement strand
GCTTTACTATGACTATCAGTTACAATTGGCTTTGTGAATATTTACCGGATGCAATAGAACCCGCTCAACTGTCTAAAATCCTTACTTCTATTGGTTTAGAAGTAGAGAGCTTAGAAAAATATGAAAAGGTAAAAGGTGGATTATCGGGTGTGGTGATTGGAGAAGTATTAACCTGTGAACAACACCCAAATGCAGATAAATTAAAACTAACCACCATCAATATTGGCGCTGATACTCCTCTAAAAGTGGTATGTGGAGCAGCCAATGTAGCGGCAGGTCAAAAAGTGGCAGTAGCTACCGTGGGAGCAACCATTTATCCCATGACAGGTGAACCCATGACAATGAAAGCTGCAAAAATTAGAGGCGAAGAAAGCCAAGGAATGATTTGCGCAGAAGATGAACTAGGATTGGGTTATAGCCACGATGGAATTATGGTATTACCGAGTAATCTTATAGCCGGAACACCTGCAGCAGAATACTTTAAACCTTATTCGGATTATATTTTTGAAATTGGTCTTACCCCTAATAGAATGGATGCAATGAGCCATTTGGGTGTAGCAAGAGATGTGGCCGCATACTTAACCCATCATCAAAAAGAAACCCGCGTTAAACAACCCTATTCCAACGGTTTCAAGTCTGATCATAAAGATGCTCCTATAAAAGTAACCGTAGAAAATTCAAATGATTGTCCTAGATATACTGGGGTAACTATATCAGGCGTAACAGTTGCGCCTTCCCCAGAATGGTTAATTAATAAATTGACTGCAATTGGCGTAAGAAGCATTAATAATATTGTTGATATAACAAATTATATACTGCACGAAACAGGACAACCACTACACGCATTTGATTTGAAAGCCATTACAGGAAACGAAATCATTGTAAAAAATGTAGCAGCTGAAACAAAATTTACGACCCTAGACGAAAAAGAAAGAAGTTTACATCCTGAGGATTTAATGATTTGCAATGCTAATGAAAGCATGTGTATTGCAGGTGTTTTTGGAGGAAGTAAAAGTGGGGTTACCAATGAAACGACCGCTATTTTTTTAGAAAGTGCATGTTTTCATTCAACTACCATTCGCAAAACCTCTATACGTCATGGCTTAAGAACCGATGCAGCCACTCGTTTTGAAAAAGGGATAGATATTTCAAACACTGCAAATGTATTAAAGCGTGCAGCCCTTTTAATTAAAGAGGTAGCAGGCGGAACCATTTCTAGCGAATTGGTAGATATTTACCCCAATCCTAAACCAAAGACTACAGTTACCATTAAGAACCACTACCTAAAAAAATTAAGTGGCAAAAATTACCATGCTGATAAGGTAAAACGAATTTTAACTTCATTGGGTTTTGTAATTGCTAAAGAGGGATTAGATGAGCTAATGGTAGAAGTGCCCTATAGCAAGCCAGATATCAGCATTCCAGCAGATATTGTTGAAGAAATTTTACGCATAGATGGCTTAGACAATGTGGAAATTCCAACCATGATTAGTATTAGCCCTTCGGTAGAAAAACTAGGCATCAAAGAAAACCTTAGAGAAAAAATAGCGTTGTTTTTAGTTGGTAAAGGATACACAGAAATACTCACCAACTCTATCACCAACAGTAAATATTTTGACGAAGCCACCGCGGCTAAATCTGTCAAAATGATGAATAATTTGAGTGCAGAATTAGACGTTATGCGCCCCAGTATGTTAGAGAGTGGACTTGAAACCATTGCCTATAATGTAAATAGAAGAAATACCAATTTGCAATTATTTGAATTTGGTAAAACTTATTTAGTAGACGGGGAAGGATTTAAAGAAGAAGAACATTTTTGCATTTTTGCAACCGGGAATAGTACAGAACAAGGATGGAGAAATAAAACAACTCCAATTGATATCTATGCTATGAAGGGATTGGCAGCCGCTATTTTACAATGGTGCGGATTACAAAATATCAACTTAGAAGAATCAACTGAAAGTCTTGACACCATTAATATTTTTACCAACAAGCAATTATTGGGAACCCTACAAATGGTAAGCAAAAACAAATTGAACCAATTTGATTTAAAGCAGCCAGTTTTTATACTAGACCTTCCTTTTACGCAATTGGTAAAAGCGGTACAAAAATTAAAAGTAGTTTATAAAGAGGTCAACAAGTTTCCTGCAGTCCAACGTGATTTAGCTTTGGTAGTGAATAAGCAAACGCGATACGAACAAATTGAGAAAGCAGTGGAAGGGCTCAAAATAAATAAGCTACAGCAAATGAATTTGTTCGACGTATTCGAAAGCGATAAACTAGGTGCCGATAAAAAATCAATGGCAGTTAATTTTACTTTTTCCGATGATACCAAAACACTAACTGATAACGAGATTGATGCAATGATGAACAAATTGATTAAGTGTTTTGAGAAAGAAATAAATGCTGAAATCAGGAAATAACGACTAATTTTCTACTATGTCTCAGCTGAATGAACATATTACAGAATTGCAAGAAAAATTGCAAACCCTGTTGAAAGCTTATCGCCAAGTTCAAAAAGAGAACCAGCGATTAGAAACCGAGCTCAACAGTATGAAGCAATTACAAGCAAGTAATAGCGCTGCTTTAAGTGTATTAGAACAGAAATTAGCAGCGGCGAGAATGAGTACGGGCAATTGGGATCCGGAAGAAAAACTCAAACTGCAAAAGAAGATAGACACTTACCTTAAAGAAATAGATAAATGCCTGGCGTTGCTGCACGCTTAATATTATGTCTGAATTAATTCCTGTAAATATTGTTGTTGCCGACCGAACCTACCGTTTAAAGATAGAACCGGAAGATGAAGAAATGGTGCGTAAAACCGCTAATACCATCAATGAAAAAATAACAGAATTTAAAACCAATTTCGCAGGTAAAGATACCCAAGACTATTTGGCAATGGTATTGTTATGGTTTGCAACCGAGCAAAAAGACAATGCAAAATTGGCTTTACTAGCAGATGAAACTTCTAAACAAATCAAAGAAATGGCTCAAACCATTGATAAAGCATTGGAAGATCAACCTTAATTTCTATTCCTATTCTAAAATCTCCTATCTTCTTGTTATCTTCGTAACTAGTCAATTACTTATTGTTATAAAATGAGGTTTGATCTGTTAAATAGAATTGTGAACGTTTTAAACACTTGCCAACAACATGGATCCAATAATTATTTCCATCATATCAGCTGTAGTAGCCCTTGTAGCGGGGATTATAGCGGGTAAAGTTATTTTTGCAAAAAACACCAAAAAACAAGTTGAAGAAGCCGAATTACAGGCGCAATCAATCTTGAAAGAAGCAGAACTAAGAGCAGAAACCCTTAAAAAGGAGAAGCAATTAGAAGCAAAAGAAAGGTTTGTTCAATTAAAGTCGGAACACGAGCGTGATGTAAACGATCGCAACCGTAAAATTGGAGAAATAGAGAACCGCATTAAGCAAAAAGAGATTACGATTAACCAGAAAGAAGCCAGCATAGAAAAGCAGGTAAAAGAAAACGACGCTATCAAAGAAAACTTGAATCGTCAAATAGAATTGGTAAACAACAAACGTACAGAGTTAGAAAAGCACCAAGAAGAGCATATCCGCCGTTTAGAAAAAGTGGCTGGATTAACCGCGGAAGATGCAAAAGCACAGTTAATCGAAAGCTTAAAGCAGGAAGCGCATACACAGGCACTGGCTTTACAACAAGATATTATTGAAGACGCTAAGCAAAAAGCCAATAAAGAAGCGCGTAAGATTGTGATTCAATCTATTCAGCGGACTGCTGCAGAGCATACCATTGAAAACACCGTTACCGTATTTAACTTAGAAACAGACGAAATCAAGGGTCAAATCATTGGTAGAGAAGGACGAAATATCCGTGCCATTGAAGCAGCTACTGGGGTTGATTTAATTGTGGATGATACGCCAGAAGCTATTATCCTCAGCAGTTTTGATCCACTTAGAAGAGAAATTGCCCGCTTGAGTTTACAGCGTTTGGTATCCG
>JBMLPQ010000240.1:0-9499 GCA_049242025.1 Sediminibacterium sp. | reverse complement strand
TTCAGTAATTCCTAAATCTGCTTTATAGGCCAATTCGTCAAATGGTGCTTTGGCCATTTTTTCTCTTTCTGCAGGGGTAGCATCTACCACATCATCATAAAAACCAGGGATGGTAATATGATTGTTTTCATCGTGACAAGAAGCAATCATTTGGGCTAATATAGTAATTGGATTGGCAACTGCTCCACCATATACGCCGCTATGTAAGTCTCTATTGGCTGCTGTTATTTCTAATTCAATATAGCTTAATCCTCTTACGCCAATGTCGATAGAAGGATTTTCCATGCTTAACATAGAAGTATCTGAAATCAATATTACATCTGCTTTTAAAAGCTCCTTGTTAGCCTTTACAAACTCAGCTAAATTAGGGCTACCAATCTCTTCTTCTCCTTCTATTAAAAATTTGATATTGGTACAAAAAGAATTGGTTTTAGAAAAAGTTTCCAGTGCTTTAACATGCATGTAAAATTGTCCTTTATCGTCTGCTGAACCTCTTGCATAAATCTTCCCATCTTTAATAACAGGTTCAAATGGACCACTATGCCAAAGCTCTAACGGATCGGCTGGTTGAACATCATAATGCCCATATACTAACACGGTTGGTTTGGATGGGTCAACTATTTTTTCTGCATACACAATAGGGTGTCCTGCAGTAGGATAAATCGTTACCGTATCTGCTCCAGCTTCTACTAATCTTTGTTTTACAACTTCTGCACAATGCAGCATATCCGCTTTATTTTCAGACCGGGCACTAATACTGGGTATTTTTAGTAAATCAATTAGTTCCTCTAAAAATTTCGATTTGTGTTCTTCTTGGTATTGTTTCCAGCTATCCATTTTATAAAAATTTGAGCCTGCAAGTTACCATTTTAGCCTTGCTTGGCAATACGGTGTTTTTGATTGGAAACCACATTTTCAAGGGTCCAGTCTAGTTGTTCCTTAAATGGCTGCACTCGAACGCTACAATCTGCTTTAGTACAAATAGCACAACTAAAATCTAAACAACCATCTGTATGAACAAATAGTTCAATGGCATCCCCAAAATTGGTTTTGATTAAATTGGATAATTCATCAATCTCTTTATGCGCTTCATGAATATTCAAAAACCAGGGCAGTGTTAAATGACAGTCTATATGCAATAAATCGCCATATTTGATTACCCTGAGGTTGTGGAGGTCTATCCAGTTGGTTTTTTTTGAACTATTTAAGACTGTAATAAATTTCTTTAATATTTCTTCGTCGGCTTCATCCATTATGCCTGCCAATGATTTACGTAAAATGCTATATCCATTGTACATAATCCAACCACTTAATGCCAATGCGATTGCTTTGTCTATCCAATATAACTTTGTCAAATACATTAATGCAATGGCTATTAAAATACCCAATGTTGAGTAAGTGTCTATTTGCAAGTGCTTCCCACTGCTTTCAAGTGCCAATGAATTATTTTTTTTCCCAATTCGAATACAATAAGCTCCTGCTAAATAATTCAAAACAGCAGTAGCACCAATCAGCCACATCCCTTGATCTAATTGTTGAACAGCTTGGTTAGATAATATATTTGATATTGTTTCGTAAATGATTAAAATACCCGCAGCAATAATCAAACTTCCTTCTGCTGCAGCTGAAACAAATTCTGCTTTTCCGTGACCGTAAGGATGATCTTCATCTCTAGGCTTAGCTGCAACATATAAACTATAAAGACCTATAAACCCCGCTACTATATTCACTATACTTTCTAATGCATCCGATAATATGGCTAGCGAAGCGGTTAAGTAATATGCGGTTATTTTGAGGATAAATAACACCACACTTAGTCCTGTTACCCACTTTTGAACTAGAAAATTCTGTTTACTTTCATACATAAAAGCTTTATTTAGTGGGTATTATTTAAATTTCCATTATTTTTAACATTCAAATTTGGGTATTTTAATTGGAAACATAACCCCCTAAATGCGTAAACCAGAACAACGTGAGCGGATTCCTTCAAGGCCGCCACTCATATCTCCGCTACATGATGTTACAGACCAACCTGTTTGGTCGGTGATGATTGCTGTTGATAATACTTTCTCTTTTTTGAATACAACTTTGTTATCTGTCCTTGAAATGGACCAAGGTATTGGGGTAATGCAAATAATGGTAGTAGACGACGCAAGTGTTGACGGAGACGTAGAGCAATTGGTAAAAGATACCGGAAAAGGTAGAATTGGATATTTTAGGCAACCAAGTAAAGTTGGAAGATTAAGGAATTTAGAAACCAGCATAAAACTTTCACGTGGTAAATACGTCCATATTTTATACGGGGATAATTACGTAATGCCTGGGTTTTATGATGAAATTTTAGCGTTATTCAATGAATTTCCTCGTGTAGGGGCTGCTTTTACAGAGTTTCAATATATCAATGAAAGAGGGCTGCCCATTTGGAAGCACCAACCCCTTTCTAGTGAAAGAGGGCTTTTAAAAAATTGGGTAAGATCTATTGCGTTAAGACAAAATGCAGAAATCTCTGCGATGGTCATTAAACGCAGCACTTATGAAAAATTAGGAAGTTATTTTGGCGCTGAACATGGTGAATTCTGGGAAATGACTGTTCGAATTGCTGCACATGCAGAATTGGCCTATCTACCGAAAGTATATGCCAATTTTAGAATACATGGTAAAGCCCTCCACTCTGAGGCACTGAAAACAGGTAAAAATATTGAAGATGTGACTAAGATAATTGGAATCATTAGAGCATATCTTCCATTAGAGATACGCGAGGAAGTAAATGCAAAATCTAAAAAATATTTCTCACAACACTTTGCGCAGTTATCTCATAAGGTATATCATGAACTCAATGATACCGGGGCCGCTTTAAAGCAAGCATGGGGTGCATTAGTTTTAGATATTAATTGGATATCCTTGAAATATGCAATGTTACTTTTCTTAAAATACCTAATTGGTTATAAAGCAATTAGGAATTGGATAGAAAAAGTTTCCTAAATTAAGTTTGTACTATAATTAATAGGACAATGTTTAGCCAACATTGCAGATATACCACAGTATTTATCCATGGATAAGGAAACAGCCCTTTTGAGTTTGTCTTCGTCTTCCGGTTTAACATCGCAGTGATAAACTAAATCAATATGAGTAAATGTTTTAGGATGGTCTTCTGTTTGATCAGCGTCTGCGGTTACTTCTAATTTGCTAAAAGTAACTTTCATTTTATTTAATATTTCTATTACATCAATAGCGCTACAACCACAAAGAGAAGCTAATAATAATCGCTTAGGATTCATGCCACTATCTAATCCTCCATTTTCTTTAGTAGTGTCAATTCTTACTACATGTCCGTCTTCTCCACTTGCATCAAAAGCCAATGCTTCTTTCCAATTCAAACTTACTTTCATACTATTTTTTTTCAATGTTCTTTAAATCAATATAAAAACCATTTATCTTAATTGGTTTTCTACAAAATTCCAATCTACTAAATTGAACCAATTATTAATATAATCAGGCCGTTTATTTTGGTACTTTAAATAATAAGCGTGCTCCCATACGTCCAATGCCAATAATGGTTTCCCCTTTAATTCAACTATATCCATTAATGGATTGTCCTGATTAGCAGTTGAGCTACATTTTAAAGTTCCATCTGTAGACTGAATCAACCATGCCCAACCACTTCCAAACCTATTTTTTGCTGCATCAGAAAACTGTGTTTTAAATGCTTCAAAAGATCCAAATGATTGATTGATTAAAGACAATATTTTTCCAGAAGGCGTGCTGCCGTTTCCGGGCTTCATGCATTTCCAAAAAAATTCATGGTTATAATGTCCACCCCCATTGTTCCGCATTTTGGCAGAATACTTACTGATATTTTGCATTAATGATTCTAATGAAACAGTTGCGGTATTTACTTTTTCAGCTAAACAAGCGTCTGCCAAATTTTTCGCATAAGTAGCTGCATGTTTGCTATAGTGAATTTCCATTGTAGTAGCATCAATAAACGGTTCTAAAGCTTGATAACTATAGGGCAAAGGTTGTTGTTGATAAGGACTATTGTTGGCAGCCGATGCCAAATTGGGTAAAATAGTCATGCCAATACCTGCCGCTAAAGTAGCTTTGCTACTATTCTTTAAGAATAATCTTCTATTGTACTGGTTCATGTTAATTTATTTTTCTTTTTAAAGGTAGCCAAAAATTTACGCAGCCCTTTAAAATTTCGATAGTAGAATTCTTGGTTAAACAATTGTGAATCGTGCATGGCTTTATAAATCAAAAATGCACTTATTGGGACTAAAATAAAAGTGCTGAGCCACATTCCAATTAAAGCATTGGTTTGCCCTGAACGAACAAATTTTTCACCAAACGTATTGAGTAAGTGGAATAATACAAAAAACACAATAGCAAAAACCATCGGCGTTCCCAATCCCCCTTTGCGAATAATGGATCCCAATGGAGCGCCAATTAAAAACATGACCAAACAAGCAACCGATAAAGTGAACTTTTTATGCCATTCAATTTCATGCAATTGCATTGACAAATATTTGGTTTTATAATCTTCTGCCAATACGTTAACTGACCCTTTTACAGTAGCTAATTGATTTGCAGCGGCATCCAGAATTTGCATAGTTAAACTATCCGGTAAGAGTTTGGATGGTTTAACTTTTGGCAAAGGTTTTGAAATTTTAACCCATCCAGTATCTGCATATCTGCTAAAGCGTAAATATGGGTTTATTTCTTGTTTAGCTTTTTTAGCATAAAAAGTATCAATATGATCTAAAGAATCAATTGCTGTATTTAATTGCCGAATGCTTAACATTTTAGGGTCATAAAAAGCGGAGTCTTCTGTTTTATTCATTTGAAAACTCTTTAAGTCAAATACTTTTTTGTATTCTTTAAATCCCATTCGGGTAAACTCTGTTTCTACTACTCCTCTAGGACCTTTCTCTTGATACCTCCATCCATCTTTTAAAATAAATTCTAAGAATTGCTTGTCTTTTGATACGCGCATGACGCCACTCTTGGCTACCATAATATTATCTTGTAAATAATATCCTTTTTCAAAAATGACAACGTCATGAATGATACTATCATTCTTCTCCTTCTTTCCTAGTTTAATAATAAACCCATCAATTTTATCGTAAAACACTCCCTCTTTAATATCAATAGAAGGCTTTGATACAATGATATCATATTTGAGCGCAGATAGTTTTAATTGTGTAACAGGAATAATATTGTTAGCAAATAAGAATGCAATTCCACAAACAAAAAATGTGAAAATCAATAAGGGGCGCATAAAACGAGTGAGCGAAATACCCGCTGCTTTAATGGCTACCAATTCAAATTTTTCTCCTAGATTACCAAAAGTCATAATAGAAGAAAATAGTAACGCCAATGGTAAAGCCATAGGGACCCAAAATAAAGCGACTAATCCTACTAGCTTCAACACTGTAAGCAAGTCTAGCCCTTTTCCTACAAGGTCATCAATGTATAACCAAAAGAATTGCATGGTTAATACGAATAATGAAATGGCAAATGCAGCTATGAATGGACCTATAAAAGATCGAATAATTAGTATATCTAGTTTTTTTATCACAATTGCTGGCTTAATATTGCTATATGAGCGCTGCAAAAGTAACACTTTCGCCAAAGGAACTGGAATTGGTTAGTAATGCCGACTGGATTTTAACAAAGAACCATATTATTCATAAGGTTTACGACCTATTTGGTTCATTGGCCAATGACTATCGATTATCTTATTTGCAACAAGACGCTTTTGCGGAAAACCCTGTTTTTGATATTTCCCCTAAGATTTCAAAAGGAGAACAATACCAATTACTCCCCTATGTGATGTTAGATTTCCCAAGGTTTTTTACCGATACAGATATATTTGCCATCCGAACATTTTTTTGGTGGGGCAACCAATGTAGTATTCATCTAATATTGAAAGGAAAATTCTTAATTCAATATGGGCCATCTATTGATCGCTATTTACAGTTACACGGAAAATATGGACTTGAAACCAAAGATTGGTTTATAGGTGTAGCTCAAGACCCTTGGCAACACCATTTTGAAAAAGACAACTATGCTTCTATCCAAGATTGGAATGGCTATAGTGTAACTATGTTGCCGTTTTTAAAGTTGGCAAAAAAAATCCCACTGGAAGAGTGGGATGATATAGAAAAGTTTATGGTAAGCAATTTTAAAAAAATGCTATCTATCCTGACCGATTATTAAGAACCTAGTCTATGGAATAATTCCTTAGTCTGGTATCCCCACAACTGGCTTTGATCCTTGATTTCGCTCTTTTCTGCAAAGTCTTTTATGACTAAAACGGTTTGATTTGAAATCTCCGTTTTTTCAATTTTGAACTCAAAATATTCATTTTTCTCGCTGTGTAACCAACGGAAACGAATGAATTTATTTTCTTCTTTGTCTAATACTTCGGCCTTTTCAGGAACACCGCCGTCCCATGAAAAACTATAGACATTTTCCCACTCATCTACTTTATCGGCAAACCATTCCTGCAAACCTGCAGGTGACGCCAAAAACTCGTACAATATAACGGGAGAACATCTTACCGGAAATTCTAATGTAAATAGTTGCTTCTTACTCATTATTACTCTTTTACCATGTAGGTAGATGCAATGATATTAAATAATACCTATTACCCAAATGTTTTTTTATAAAATTCAATAATTACCCGTATAAATGTTTGTATAAAAGAACAGTTATTTATCTAAAGTGCTTATTATCATATTGTTATCAATTAATTTTTTGAAAACTGAGGAAAATGTTAAATTAGGTTATATCATTTTACCAATACTAAACTAGTTGTTATGGGTATGCGCCAACTCAAGATAACAAAGTCGATTACCAATCGTGAATCGCAAAGTCTAGAAAAATATTTGCAAGAAATAGGTAAAGTAGAATTGATTGAACCTGAAGAAGAAGTGCGTTTGGCACTTAAAATTAAGGAGGGGGATACCAAAGCATTAGATCGCTTAGTAAAATCCAACCTACGATTTGTAGTGTCTGTTGCTAAACAATACCAAAACCAAGGGCTTACCTTATCTGATCTAATTAATGAAGGCAATTTAGGGTTGATTAAAGCCGCTATGCGATTTGATGAAACCAAGGGATTTAAGTTCATTTCTTATGCGGTATGGTGGATCAGGCAAAGTATTCTACAATCATTGGCAGAACAAAGTAGAATAGTTAGACTGCCTTTAAATAAAGTGGGTTTATCTAGTAAGATTAGCAAAGCATATCAACAGTTAGAGCAAGCGTACGAAAGAGAGCCAACACCTCAAGAAATTGCCGATTTAATAGAAATGCCACTTGATGACGTTATTGCAACAATGAAAGCAGGATTTAAGCATATAAGCATGGATTCGCCTATAGCTGATGGAGAAGATATTAGTTTAATTGATCTGTTAGAAAATACCAATGAAGCTAAAACAGATGAAAAGTTAGCATACCATGAATCCCTTCATGTAGAAATTGAACGGAGCTTAGGCACATTAACCGATAGGCAAAAAAAAGTACTTTGCTTTTTCTTTGGCATTGGGGTAGATCATGCACTCAGTCTAGAAGATATAGCAGCCCGTTTTAATTTAACCCGCGAAAGAGTAAGGCAAATAAAAGATAAAGCCATTAATAAGCTGCAATCGGCCAACAGAGCAAGACAACTCCGTTATTATTTAGGCTGATTTAGAAATAAGGATTGCCCACAAATTAACCTAGCTAGTATATTTGCACCTCGTTCATCAATAAGTGGGTAATCATGTTTCAGAATTTATCAGAAAAACTAGAGTCAGCGTTTAAGAACCTTAAAGGCGAAGCAAGAATTAATGAACTCAATATTGCCAATACGGTAAAAGACATCCGTAGGGCATTATTAGACGCCGACGTAAACTTTAAAATTGCCAAAGAATTTACCGATAAAGTAAAAGACAAAGCAGTAGGTGCAAAAGTGCTGAATGCCATTAGTCCGGGTCAGTTAATGGTGAAAATTGTTCAAGATGAACTGACCGAATTAATGGGTGGGCAAGAAGCTGTTTTTGAAGCAGAAGGAAGACCTGCTGTTATTTTAATTGCTGGTTTACAGGGTAGTGGTAAAACCACTTTTACAGGTAAATTGGCTAATTATCTAAAGACAAAAAAAGGCAAGAGCCCATTGGTAGTTGCAGCAGATATTTATAGACCTGCGGCGATTGATCAGTTAACGGTATTGGCTGAACAAATTGGAGTAAGTATTTACAGCGAGAGAGAAAATAAAGATGCAGTTGCTATTGCGTTAAATGCCATCAAAGAAGCCAAGGCAACCAACAAGAATGTAGTCATCATCGATACTGCGGGTCGCTTGGCCATAGACGAAGTAATGATGAATGAAGTGGCCAATATTAAAGCCGCTGTTAATCCCTCCGAAATATTATTTGTAGTAGACTCGATGACTGGTCAGGATGCGGTAAATACAGCCAAAGCATTCAATGATCGACTAGATTTTACAGGAGTTGTTTTAACCAAACTAGATGGTGATACCAGAGGTGGTGCCGCGCTTTCCATTAAATACACTGTAGATAAGCCAATTAAGTTTGTGAGCAGTGGAGAAAAAATGGAAACCTTGGATGTGTTTTATCCTGAAAGGATGGCACAACGAATTTTAGGCATGGGTGATATTACCACTTTGGTAGAAAAAGCACAGGCCCAGTTTGATGAAGTAGAAGCAAAAAAATTAGAAAAGAAAATTCGTAAAAACCAGTTTGATTTTCAGGATTTCTTAGACCAATTACAGCAAATCAAGAAAATGGGTAACCTAAAAGATTTGATGGGCATGATTCCTGGGGTAGGTAAAGCGGTAAAAGATATTGATATAAAAGATGATGCATTTAAGGGGATTGAAGCCATGATTAGTTCAATGACCCCGCACGAACGCGCCAATCCCGATAGCCTTACTCCATCAAGACGGGCTAGGATTGCCAAAGGGGCAGGTAAAGATCTAACGGAAGTGAATGCATTTATGAAGCAGTTTGAACAGATGAAACAAATGATGAAAATGATGAATAATATGCCAATGGGTGGTCGTTTTCCTGGTATGAAACGCTAATCTTTGGAAATTTATCTAGAATAATGTAATTTTGCACTCCCAGTTTCTACTGGGATTAACCCTATTTAATAACGCCTTTAAATTTCTATTTAACATGGCAGTAAAAATGAGACTTCAAAGACACGGAAGTAAGAAGCGTCCTTTCTACTTTATAGTAGTAGCCGATGCTCGTGCACCAAGAGATGGTAAGTTCATCCAAAAAATTGGAACTTACAATCCATTAACAGTTCCTGCAAGCATTCAATTAGATCGTCAAAAAGCTTTAGAGTGGCTTAACAAAGGTGCTCAGCCTACTGACACTGTACGCAGAATCCTTTCTTTCAAAGGAGTATTGTACCTAAAACACTTATTACGTGGTGTTAAATTAGGATTGTTTGATGATGCAACTGCAATGACTAAATTCCAAGA
>JBMLPQ010000239.1:0-1496 GCA_049242025.1 Sediminibacterium sp. | reverse complement strand
ACATCCATATAAGTTGCACCAATATTTAATTTAATGCCATTGTTTAATGCAATATCTGCATTTGCCGAAACGCCCCTACTGATTGCATGTCCATTTAAATTTGCATAAATAATCTGATTGGGATCTGTTTCAAAATCTCCTACGATTCGATTGTTGAAATAAGTGTAGAATGCAGAAAAATCAAGGGTGGTGGCTGTACTCCCCTTTCCATATAATTTATGGATATAATTCAAATTAACATTAAATGATTGCTCTGGTTTTAACTGTTCTGCAAGTACTACTTTTCTAGCACCTGATAATGCAGCATGGTCTTCTGTAAAAATATTCACTACCCTAAACCCAGTTCCCATATTCAATCGTAGAAACTGATGATTATTAATCGTGTATTTATAGGCAATCCTCGGAGTAAAAATATTTCCATGCGCAGTATTGTAATCGTAGCGAAGACCTAGTAGCAATTTATGTTTTTCATTGAACGTGATTTCATTTTGCGCAAAAATGCCCGGCAATACAATACGCTGTGGTTGAGTTCCAAATTTTGAAGGGTCTGTTGAACCTGTTGCAGGTGTATTGTCATTGTAATAAGTATAACGAAATGCAGCACCCAACAAGAAGTCATTTTTGCCAATGGTCTTATCCCATACTAATTGCGCAAAACCAACCTGTTGTTTGCCCTTGTACAATGTATTTCCATACATGCTGTTTTGGTGATGGTGATTCAATGAAAAAGCAAGCGTAATTTTTTCAGTTGTAGGCAATTGATAATTACCCATTAACTCCACCCGATTGGTAAAAATACTTTCGCCATAAACTTCGTCTGTTCCCCTAAACCGCTTGTTCCAATTCATTTGTCCACCCCAACGATCTTCATAAAAATAACGAGCAGCTAAATTTAGGGCACGATTATTCTTTTGTTGGATAGACCATTTTTGAAAAATTGAAACCCTTTGTTGCAAAGTCAAATCAGTAAAACCATCTTTATTGTTATCCACTGGATTACTGTAATTAAAGTAGTTAAGCCCCGTTAATACAGTGGCTTTGCTCCCCACTTTAGTGGTAAATCCTATATCTGTGTTTACCTCTCCCCAAGTAGTTGCCATCATATCTGCTGCAAGATGAGGGGCGGTTCCTGTTTTTTTTGTTATGACATTAATGAGTCCCCCAATGGCTTCACTACCATACAGGGTAGAAGCGGGTCCTTTTACAATTTCAATTCTGTCTACCATTGAAGCTGGAATACCCGACAATCCATACACGGTTGATAAACTACTCATAATGGGCATCCCATCAATCAACACCATTGTGTAAGGGCCAGGCAACCCATTGATTCTAATTTCCCCTGTGTTACAAATATTGCAGTTGTTCTGTGGCCTTACTCCATTAATATGTAACAAGCCTTCAAAAATATGGAAGGCAGGATTCTTTTTAAGAAACGCGGCGCTATACACTTCAACAGGAACAGGACTTTCCACTCGCTTCACTTCTTTAAGCGTACC
>JBMLPQ010000238.1:0-2969 GCA_049242025.1 Sediminibacterium sp. | reverse complement strand
ACTCTTTCTTCTTGGATGCGCAGCATCATCTGGTCGCCCTTGATGTAGCCGCCTTTTTTTACTTCTTGTTTCATAGAGAATGGTAGTGGGTTAGTATGGATAGTTATTAATGGGAATTTTTGCATGATGGTTTCATCATCTAAACAATAGATGAAATAATCCTCCATGGTTTGGTTTTCGATGATTCTAAACTTGCTATTGATATAATTTTCAAATTGATAATTGTATCGATCTAAATGGTCTTCGGTAATATTCAAAAGAATACTTACGTTGGGTCTAAATGTTTTAATATCATCCAATTGAAAAGAACTTACTTCAATGATGTATAAGGGTTTAGGATCTTCTGCTACTTGACGAGCAAATGAATAACCAATATTTCCTACCATGGCACAATCCAATTCTGCTGTTTTGCAGATATGGTAAATCAATGCAGTGGTAGTGCTCTTACCATTACTTCCTGTTATGGCAATAATGGTGCTATCGCCTTTATATCTATAAGCCAATTCAATTTCACTGATGATAGGAATCCCTTTTGCACGAATAGCTTTTACCATTTCATTTTTCTCAGGAATACCCGGACTTTTCACTACTTCATCAGCAGCTAAAATTCTTTCTACATTATGACCACCTTCTTCAAACTCGATTTCATTGGCACGCAATTCGGCTTTATAAATTTCCTTTAGCATACCACCATCCGATAAGAACACTGGATGGCCCTTATGCTTTGCAAGCACAGCAGCGCCTACTCCGCTTTCACCTCCGCCTAATATGATTATATTGCTACTCACTTCTTATCTAATTTTTAATGATACCACACTCATTACCACTAGCATGATGGTTATAATCCAAAATCTTACCGCAATCTTACTTTCGTGAAATCCTTTCTTTTGATAATGATGGTGCAATGGGCTCATTAAGAAAACCCTTTTGCCTTCTCCGTATTTTTTCTTGGTGTATTTAAAATATCCCACCTGAATCATCACACTTAAATTTTCTACTAAGAATACTCCGCAGAAAATAGGAATCAACCATTCTTTGCGCACAATAATGGCCAAAGAAGCTATGATACCGCCCAATGCAAGGCTTCCGGTATCTCCCATGAAAACCTGTGCAGGAAAAGCATTGTACCAAAGAAATCCGATACAAGCACCCACAAATGCGCCCACAAAAATGGTTAGCTCACCTAGGTTAGGGATATACATTATATTTAAGTAGTCTGCAAAAACATAGTTAGAACTAACGTAAATAAATACCAGCAAACCCGCGCCAATAATAGCACTCACACCAGCAGCCAATCCATCTAAGCCATCCGTTAAATTAGCGCCATTACTAACTGCAGTAATAATTAAGGTTACAATGAGTATATAAACAATCCAAGTATATTTTTCTGCACCTTCCCCCATCCAACTAATTAATTTACTGTAATTGAACTCATGGTTCTTCACAAAAGGAATAGTAGTGATAGGCGTTTTTACTTTTACGAATTTTCTTTCGATACCATTCATTTGACGAACAATAATGGAAGAGTCTTTTGCAAACTGATCTCCTGCTTGCAAAACAGAAATTTTTCTGTCTGAGCCAATGATCTCTCTTTCTACTGTAACAGCATTACTAAAGTAAAGTGTAGTACCTATTATAATACCTAAACCTATTTGACCAATAATTTTAGAGATACCAGCCAAACCATCAGAATCTTTTTTCTTATAGGTTTCACCTTTTTGTTGAGCAGCTTTTCTAGCACGGATTTTAAATAAATCATCTAAAAAACCAATCAAGCCCAACCATACTGTGCACAAAATCATTAAGCGCACATACACTTTATCCAAATTAGCAAACAACAAAGTCGGAATTAAAATGCTCAGTAAGATGATGATACCACCCATGGTAGGTGTTCCTTTCTTTTGTTCTTGACCAGCTAATCCCAGGTCTCTTACCGATTCGCCAATTTGTTTTTTCTGTAAAAACAAAATGATACGCTTCCCATAAACTGTTGCAATTACTAAGCTTAGTACAATTGCCATGGCAATCCTAAAAGTCAGGAACTGAAATAGTCCTGCTCCAGGTATATCGAAGCTTTGTTTTAGCCAGTTAAATAATTGATATAACATATGGTAGGTTTAGGGGGTAACTAGGGTAAATGCGTTTTGTAAAATTTGTTTATCATCAAAAGGATACTTAACACCATTAATGTCTTGGTATTTTTCATGTCCCTTTCCTGCAACTAAAATGATGTCTTCGGGTTTAGCCATTTTAACAGCTTCTTCAATAGCAACTTTTCTGTCTGCGATAGTGATGTACTTTCTTTTAGCCGAGCTAGACAATCCTGTTTCCATATCACGAAGAATGGCTTCAGGATCTTCTGTACGCGGATTATCACTGGTCAAAATAACACGGTCACTTAAATCGCAAGCAGCTTGCGCCATGATAGGACGTTTGGTTTTGTCTCTATCTCCACCGCATCCTACCACAGTAATGATTTGCTCATACCCCTTGCGTAATTTTTTAATTGTTGTTAAAACATTTTCTAATGCATCAGGGGTATGCGCATAGTCTACAATGCCAATAATATGATTGGCACTGATGATATAATCGAAGCGGCCTTCTGCACCCGTAAGCATACTCAGCGCAGTTAATACTTCTTGACTTTCTTTACCCAAACAAATGGCTGCACCATAAACAGCCAATAAGTTATAAGCATTAAAAGTCCCAATTAGACGAAAATGCACTTCCTGGTCGTTAATGGTCATCACTAAGCCAGTCAATGCATTTTCTAATATTTTACCCTTGAAGGCAGCCATTGTTTTAAGGCTGTACAAGTATTTAGTAGCCGCAGTATTTTGCAACATTACTTCGCCACGCTTATCGTCTGCATTAGAAATAGCAAATGCAGTAGCAGGCAAATCATCAAAGAATTTTTTCTTTACACGAATGTATTCGTCAAAAGTTTTGTGATAGTCTAAATGATCGTG
>JBMLPQ010000237.1:0-6420 GCA_049242025.1 Sediminibacterium sp. | reverse complement strand
TCTACTATTTTACCAGGAGTAGAAATGGGTCAATTGCCTTCGAGCAGAACCATTGGCGCTAATATCACTGTCAAATTTTAATTGACCCCAATTGTAATCAGCCCTTCACACACCTAAAAAAAATTTCATGAAAAATAAATTATCAATTGTCTTTTCTATACTGATGCTATTATTTATTGCGTCTTGTACCAAGAATTTTGAACAGATTAATACCGATCCGAATAGGGTGAATAAAATTAGCCCGGGCACATTATTGAATCCAATTTTGTATGAAGTCTCTTCTTTCAATATGCGTCAATCAGATAATTTTACTTTCAACTTAATGCAGGATATGTTGCCATTTCCAAGTGTTTCAGGTGGAGTACACAGATATGATATTACTGAAACAGCAGGTAATTCAACTTGGACCACTTATTACAGATGGTTAACCAATGTAAAAGAAATGTATACTGCTTCGGTAGAACAAAAAGATCCTAATTATCAGGCCATTGCTATGACTTTAAATGCAATGATTTATTCAAATTTGACAGATTGTTTTGGTGACATTCCAATGGAAGAAGCAACCAAAGGAGATGAAGGAATTTTTAGACCAAAATTTACTACTCAACAAAAAGTGTATGAAAAAATTATTGCCGATTTAGATTCTGCCAATAATTTATATGTAACAACAAGGCCAATGGTTTTTGGAACTGAAATGTTATTTGCAAACAACGTAAGTAACTGGAAAAGATTTACCAATTCATTACATATGCGTTTGTTGTTGCGTTTGTCTAAGCGAACAGAAATGGGAACCTTGGCTAAATTAAAGACCATTATTGATAATCCTGTTAAGTATCCTGTTTTCTCTTCTAACGATCAAGGAGCATTGGTAAAGCTATCGGGTGTAACGCCATTTGTTTCACCATGGGGTAGAGCAATAGACTTTACAACATTTAGAGCAGCAGGGTTATTTTTTACAGACAACTTAAATGACTTCAATGATCCAAGAAGAGCTAGATGGTTAACTCAAGCAAGAAACAAAATTGGTAATGCTAATATTGGATATAAAGGAATCCCTAGCGGATATGCTGGAAGCGATAATCAGTTTGATTATATTCCTTCCAATAAAAATATTGCCTTGGTAACTGCTCCGTTGAGTGTGATTTTAATGAGCTATGCAGAAGTTGAATTAATAAGATCAGAACTAGAATTTAGAAACAATAATGCAGTAGCTGCAAAAGCTGCTTATGAAAGAGGTGTGAAAGCTGCTATTGAACAATGGGGTGCAGTCATGCCAGCAGATTACTTTACCAATGCAAAAGCGGCATACAACGGAACATTAGAGCGAATCATGTTGCAAAAATATTATGTATTGTATTTTACTGATTTTCAACAATGGTTTGAATATAGAAGAACTGGTTTTCCTGTTATGCCAACAGCAGATGGTATGTTGAATAATAAAATCATGCCAGTTCGATATCGCTATCCACCAGCTGTTCAAAGCACTAATACCGAAAATTATAATCAAGCAGTTCAAGCAATGGGCGGAGACAATATCAATATTAAAGTTTGGTGGCAGAAATAATTTACCTGTTTAAAATTTCAACATGAAAAGAAGAAACTTTTTAAGAAACCTAGGATTCACTGGGGGCGTATTTGCTTTGCCCGCTGTATTAACGGAAACCAATGCAGCTGCTTTTGAAAAAGAAAATGAATTAGTAGTAAAAGGTAAAGTAGTAAGTGAGGGAAAAGGAATTGCCAATGTAGTGGTAACAGATGGCACGCAGGTTTTTAAAACCAATCAAAAAGGGGAGTACCAATTTACGGTGAAAGAAAATGCAGACTTTGTTTATATCAGTTCACCAGCAGGCTATGCATTTGACCATGATAATTATATTGCTCGTTTCTTTATTTCCGTAAAAGGAAAACGCGGAACCTTGAATCATGATTTCGTATTAATCAAGTTAACCAATGATGATGCGCAACATAATTTTGTAGTATGGGCAGATACGCAAATGATATCTGCATCAGATTGTGAACAGTTAAAAGCAACTACTGTTCCCGATTTCAAAAAACTGATGCAGCAATATCCGGCGAATACTTTATTTCATGGTATTGGCTGTGGGGATTTGGTTTGGGATAAGTTTGAGTACTTTAAAGATTATAAGGAAGCCATTGCCATGACGGGTGTTCCATTTTATAACGTGATAGGTAATCACGATATGGATTTGAACTCAAGAACAGATGATTACTCTGCAGAAACTTTTAAAGCACAATTTGGTCCAACCTATTATTCTTTTAATAGAGGAGCAATTCACTATGTAGTATTGGATGATGTTTTCTTTATTGGAACAGCAAAAAAGTATATTGGTTATTTAACTGAGTCACAGTTGGCTTGGCTAGAAAAAGATTTGCAAATGGTTGCTCCAGGAACAACGGTGGTAGTGAGTTTACATATTCCCACATTTACAGGCGCTCCTAAAAGAAATAAAAAAGAAGAAGATTTTGGAGGAACTGTTTCTAATAGAAAAAAATTATACAGTTTATTAGCTCCTTATAAAGTTCATATTATGTCGGGCCATACGCATTTTAATGAATGTTGGGAAGAAGGAAATATTATGGAACATAATCATGGCACTGTTTGTGGAGCTTGGTGGACTGGTCCTATTTGTGGAGATGGTACACCAAGAGGCTATGGAGTATATGAAGTAAATGGAAGCGATATTAAATGGTATTACAAAAGCACCGATAAAGACAATAATCATCAGTTACGTATTTATCCAAAAGGATATGCAAAAGCATATCCGGAAGAAATGGCGGTGAATATTTGGAACTGGGATGCTAAGTGGACCATTGAGTGGTTTGAGGATGGTGTATCAAAAGGCGCTCCCGAACAGCGGGTTGCCAAAGATCCTTGGGCTATTGAATTATACGAGGGTCCATCGCTCCCACAAAAACATAAGTTTATAGAACCCACATTAACCGAGCATTTGTTTTTTATAAAACCTACTGCGAGTGCAAAATCAATTAAAGTAAAAGCAACCGATCGATTTGGAAAAATATTTGAAGAAGCGTTTATGTTAAGTTGATTTCTGGGGGCAGACATCAAAAAAAGGGCACCGTTTTCTAGCGGTGCCCTTGTCAATTTTTATGGTATTCTAAATTAATTTAAAATCGGAGCTTACTCAAAATACAAACCAAGCCTTAACGTTGGCGAAAAATTTCTAAAAAAATTATTGAAATAAAACTCAGGTTCAATTTGTAAAGTATGATTCCTTATGCCCGGCAAACTAAATTTAAAAGTATTTGGTTCAAACCAATTACCTCTTCTACCTGCTAGGTAACCGATAGAAAAATTTTGAACAAAACTCCAACCTCCTTTTTCAGGTTTATCAAATTCGACCATCCTCAATGTTACAAAATCATTTCTAAAGGTTTGAAATTGATTGTTGGTATTTGAGAAATAAAAGTAGGGCTCCCACATTAAAAATACACGATGGTCATTGTATTTGTTATCTGAAATAACATAGCTTAAGCCTGCTGCAAAACTGGGTACAAAAGCCCCCCTTGAATATTGCATACTACCATAAATGGCAGGCAAAATAGCGCTTTCATTATTTTGAAATCTTGTGTAAGCTTTGTTTCCCCGTTTTTGAATCATTTTTGTATTTGGGAAAATCATTTTTTGTTCGGTCAAGTTAAATACAGCCGAATAAGAGTTGTTTCTATTTAATTTTCCAAGCGCCTCTTCAGTAAAACTCAATTTTAATAGTGTAATACAAGATGCAATTGTATTTGATTGAAGAGTGAAAAGATCAGATAAATGATTTACGTGTATGGAAAGGTAAGCCGGATAATATTTTTCAGACTGCGTTTTTTCATCTTGAGGAAAGAAAATAATTCGTAAAGTGTCTTTATCTAATTTTAAATTTTTTAAGTTTCCATTTTGATAAACCAGTGTATTTTGATTCGATTCGTTCGAAATCATCCTAATCTCAACTTTGTTGTCAACGGGCCTTACATCAATTCTTCTTCCAAAAATATCTGTAGGTGTAGAGTCAACAATTTGTTTAATCGCTTTTAAAGAGACGCCTAATAAGGAATCAAGATTTGGCAATGCTTTTAATTGACTTATATAGTTCAGTTCTAAATTAATTTTATTACTTGATGGAGGCATTCTAAACTCAAACAAAACGCGAGAATACCCCGGACGAATTTGATTGAAACGCAGCTCCGAAAAATTAACCGGATTAATTGTTCTATATAAATCGCTTTGAGCTAGCAAAGCAGTAGCTGTTCCTACAATTAGTAGGAATAATAATAGATGTTTTTTCATTGTTTTATTCTTTATGGCTTAAACTAAAAGGACTGGTATTTGGCTGTAAAGTGATTTTCCATTTATGCTTTACATCGTTCGGAGGAATGATTTCAAAATTTGGCAAAGTTTTTTCTTCAACAGTTAATATCGTGGTATTTGTTTTATCATGAAGGTTTAAATCATTTATATGAACTATTGGATAACCAAATTTGATTTTTGAACTTGCTTTATATTGTTTCCAATAATTAGGCTTTTCAATTTCTTGATGAACATTTTCCGATTTAGGGGTGGCTATTACAGGTTCTAAGCGGGCAATATTATTGACTTCAATAATTTTTTGATTGTAGGTATTTGTATCTCTATAAACTACATCTTCTGAAACAAGAGAAGACAATGGTTGATTTGATTCCTCAAACAGAGTTGTTGACTTCTTTTTTTGAACAATAATTTTTTCGATTAATTGGGGTTCTGAGCTTATTGTTTCTAATGATGATTTTCTAATAGTGATTGTCTTATTCTTTCTAGCTATTGTTTGATTTGATAAATCATTTTTTAAAAAATAAAATCCAGACACTGCTAAAATTAAAATAGAAGCAGCTGCAAATAAAAAAGGTAAATGATTTTTTTTCTTGTTTTTATTTTCTAAAGCAGATTCTAATTTATCCCATACTTTTTCGCTTCTTTCAGACAATCCTATTTGAGAGGCCTCCCAATCATTTACAAGCGCACTTAATTTTTGACTATTTTGTTGCATGGCGCATAAATTTTTCTTGTTCTAAAATCAAATTTTGTAAACATTGTTTTGCCCTGTTCAACTGACTCTTACTTGTGCCTTCATGAATATTTAATAAAGCTGCTATTTCTTTATGACTGTAAGATTCAATAACATATAAATTAAAAACAGTTCTATACCCTATTGGTAGTTTTTCAATGCAGGCCAGGATTGCTTTAACTTCAAGTTTATGATAAAGTGTTTCATCAATTGCTAAATCTTCTGCTCTGCTTTCTTCTACAACAGATAAGAATCTGTGTTTAGATCTAATAATTTCCAAACACTTGTTTACCATAATTTTTTTCATCCAACTAATACATGTTGCTTCATTCTCGTATTTAAATTTTGTTAAAGATTGAAATATTTGTAAAAAGCCGTTCATCATGGCTTCTTCCGCATCTTCATCTTGTTTTAAATAACGGACACAAAGCAATAAAAATCGATTGCTAAACTTATCAAATAAGTATCGCTGGGCAGTGGTACTGCCTTTTGCACATTCAGATATAAGTTGTTTTAGCTCCATTGTTATTAGAAGAATGCAAAAAACAACAAAAAGGTTGCATCAAAAAAAAATCCCCAAGAAGTTGGGGATTTATATAGCAATTAAAATTAAGTATTATCGATTCATACTCGCCAAAAACTCTTCGTTGTTTTTGGTTCCGCGCATGCGCTTGAGTAATTCGTTCATAGCTTCTTCAGGATTCATATCATTTAAGAAGACACGCAGAATATTCATTCTTTGTAGTACGTCTTTTTCTAATAATAAATCGTCTCTACGGGTTGAAGAACCAACTAAGTCGATGGCAGGGAAAATACGTTTGTTGGCTAATTTTCTTTCCAACTGTAATTCCATATTACCAGTACCCTTGAATTCTTCAAAAATTACTTCGTCCATTTTACTACCGGTTTCAACCAAGGCAGTAGCTAAAATGGTTAATGATCCACCGTTCTCAATTTTACGGGCTGCGCCAAAAAACTGTTTGGGTTTTAGTAAAGCGTTGGCTTCCACTCCCCCACTTAAAACCTTACCACTTGAAGGGGCAACGGTATTATGTGCTCTAGCCAAACGGGTGATAGAGTCTAATAAAATCACTACATCATGACCACACTCTACTAGGCGTTTTGCTTTTTGTAAAGCGATTGCAGACACTTTTACGTGTTTTTCTGCCGGCTCATCAAATGTGGAAGCAATTACTTCGGCGTTTACACTACGCTCCATATCGGTTACTTCCTCCGGACGCTCATCAATCAATACCACCATCAAATAACACTCCGGGTGATTGGCAGCAATGGCATTGGCCACTTCTTTCAACAACATGGTTTTACCAACTTTTGGTTGGGCTACAATCAA
>JBMLPQ010000236.1:0-3889 GCA_049242025.1 Sediminibacterium sp. | reverse complement strand
CAAAAGTTTATTCCCTTAAAGAAGCTGCTTCACTCGTAAAAGAAATTAACTGTACAAAATTTGACAGTTCTGTCGATTTACATATCCGCTTAGGCGTTGATCCTAAGAAAGCAGACCAACAAGTACGTGGTACTGTTTCCTTACCTCATGGTACTGGTAAAACCAAGAAAGTATTGGTTTTATGTACTCCTGACAAAGAAGCTGCTGCTAATGAAGCAGGTGCTGATTATGTTGGTTTAGATGAGTTCATTGCTAAAATTGAAAGCGGCTGGGTAGATATTGATGTAATCATTGCTACACCTGCTGTTATGCCAAAAATTGGTAAACTAGGTAAAGTACTAGGACCACGTAACTTAATGCCTAACCCTAAAACTGGAACCGTAACCAACGATGTTGCTGCTGCAGTAAATGAAGTGAAAGGCGGTAAAATTGCATTCAAAGTAGACAAGACTGGTATTGTTCACGCTTCTATTGGACGTATCTCTTTCTCTCCTGAGAAATTGACTGAAAATAGTACTGAACTAATCAATGCAATCATCAAGTTGAAGCCTTCTTCTGCTAAAGGTACTTACCTTAAAGCAGCAAGCATGGCTAGCACTATGAGTCCTGGTATTGCTTTAGACACCAAATCATTAATGAACTAATCCTGGCGATCCTGCATTGTGGGAAATGACCCGGGTTTTAAAAAAAATTAGTTATGAACAAAAATCAAAAAAACGAAGTAATTGAAGTACTGAAGGAGAAATTTTCTCAGTACAACAACTTCTATATCACCGATACTGAATCATTGACTGTTGAACAAGTTTCTAATTTAAGAAGAACTTGTTTCGACAAGAATGTTGAAATGAAAGTTGCAAAGAATACCCTTATTCGTAAAGCATTAGAATCTCTAGATGCTGAAAAATATGCTGGTGTATTTGACTCTTTACACAATGTAACTGCTTTGATGTTCTCTGAGAACCCAAAGGAGCCAGCTTTAATTATTAGTTCTTTCCGTAAAAAGAGCAATGGTGAAAAGCCAGTGTTAAAAGCAGCTTTTATCAATGGTGATATTTACAGTGGAGACAATAACCTTAAAGCATTAACTCAAATCAAGACTAAGAATGAGTTGATTGGTGAAGTTATTGGATTGTTACAATCTCCTGCTAAGCGTGTATTAGCAGCATTGTTACACCACCACGAAAAGCAAGCAGAAACTGCTGCTGAATAATCAAAGTTTAATACCAATGCCACTGAGGTCAAAATGTGGCAATATTTATAACCATCCGCTGGAGCAATTGCTTTGAAAGCGGTTTAAAAAGTAAAAAAATGGCAGACGTAAAAGCATTAGCCGAACAATTAGTAGGCTTAACAGTAAAAGAAGTTCAAGAATTAGCTGATGTATTAAAAGCTGATTACGGTATTGAGCCAGCTGCTGCTGCAGTAGTGGTTTCAGCTGGAGACGGCGGTGGCGCAGCTGCTGTTGAAGAAAAAACAGCATTTGACGTTATCTTAGTTTCTGGTGGTGCTAGCAAACTAGGTGTTGTTAAAATCGTTAAAGAATTAACTGGTTTAGGCTTGAAAGAAGCTAAAGATCTAGTTGATGGTGCTCCAAAGCCAGTTAAAGAAGGCGTTTCTAAGGCTGAAGCTGATGATGTAGCTGCTAAGTTGAAAGAAGCAGGTGCTGAAGTTGAAGTAAAATAATTAAAATTAACTTCTATAGTAAAACCCTCTTAACATTGTTAAGAGGGTTTTTTGTGTTAATGGTTTAAAACGGTAACTTCAAGCCCTCAAAAATTATTACATATGAAAAAAATTGCTGGGATATTTGTTGCCATTTTGTTGATTGCTGCATGTAAAAACAATGCTGATCAAAAATCTTATTTTGATTTGGCAGGAATGGATACCACTATTAACCCCGCTGATAATTTTTTCTTGTATGCCAATGGCGGATGGATTAAAAACACCAAAATTCCAAACGACCAGAGCGGATGGGGTAGTTTTTATACGCTTTACGACCAAAACCTTAGTAAATTAAAAACTATTCTTGAAGAAACTTCTGCAAAAACAGACCATCCTAAAGGAAGCGCTGAACAAAAAGTAGGCGACTTTTATGCTAGTGGAATGGATACAGTAACCATTGAGAAAAAAGGTTTTGATCCACTTAAACCAATGCTCGCTAAAATTGATGCAATAAAAGATTATAAGGAACTACAAATAGTATTGGCTGAAGCAGAAACCTCTGGGGAAGGAGATTTATTTGGATATTATATAGGGCCAGACGAGCGTAATAGCACAACAAATATTTTATCATTATACCAAAGCGGTACTACTTTACCAGAAAAAGATTATTACACTAAGCAAGATTCAATTACTAAAAGTCAACGTTCAAAATTTGTTGCCCATGCAGCTAAATATTTTGAATTAATAGGAACCGACGCTATTACTGCTCAAAAAAAAGCTGAATCAATATTAGCGTTAGAAACACTTATTGCAGCATCCCATCTTACCCCCGTTGAACAAAGAGACCCAGTAAAGAACTATAATAAAATGTCGGTATCCGATTTGCAAAAAAGTACACCGAATATTTTATGGACAATTGCTTTCGAAAAAATGGGTGCAAAAATTGATAGCCTAAATGTGGCGCAACCACGTTACTATGAAACTTTGAGTAAATTATTTGCTACTCAACCAATTGAAGTTTGGAAAAACAAAATAAAGTTCGATTATATTTCTTCTAAAGCAGGACTTCTTAGTAAGGCATTTGTTGATGAACGTTTTTCCTTTAATAAAATATTTTCAGGGGCTAAAACGCAAGAAGATCGTTGGAAAGTAATGGTAAATAGAACTGATAATAGCTTAAAAGATTTACTAGGAGAAGTATATGTTCAAAAATATTTTCCACCAGCAGCTAAGCAAAGAATGGATGAGTTAGTAAATAATTTACAGAAAGCATTTGCAAAGCGAATCAATAACCTCGATTGGATGAGTGATTCTACCAAAGCGAGCGCACAAGAAAAATTAGCTGCATTCCTTAAAAAAATTGGTTACCCAACTGTTTGGAAAAAATATGATGATATTACCATTACTAGAGATAATCTTTTTGAGAATATTCGTCAAGTTGCCAAACATGATCACAAAGAAGCAATTGCAAAAATTGGTAAACCAGTTGATAAAGCTGAGTGGGGCATGACCGCTCCAACAGTAAATGCTTATTATAACCCAACTTTTAATGAAATTGTATTTCCTGCAGGTATTTTACAGTTTCCTTTCTTTGACTTGAATGCCGATGACGCAATTAACTATGGCGGCATAGGTATGGTGATTGGGCATGAAATGACCCATGGTTTTGATGATCAAGGTCGTCAATATGATGCTAAGGGTAACCTTAAAGATTGGTGGGTACCAGCTGATGGCGAAAAGTTTAAAGTGAAAGCAGCTGCAGTAGTAGCTCAATACAATCAATTTACTGTATTAGATAGTATGCATGTAAATGGAGCCCTCACATTAGGAGAGAACTTGGCGGATATTGGTGGATTGGCTATAGCATATGATGCCTTTAAATTGACTAAGCAGGGGAAAAGCGCTGACAAAATAGACGGATTTACTCCAGATCAACGTTTTTTCCTCGGTTACGCTCAAGTTTGGCGCTTGGTTAACCGAGACGAAACCATGAGAACACGAATTACTACTGATCCCCATTCGCCTGAAGAATTCAGGGTGAATGGTCCTTTAGCCAATTTCGAACCGTTTTATAAGGCCTTTAATGTTACCGAAAAGAACAAACTTTACCGTCTTCCAGCAGATAGAGTAAAAATTTGGTAAGAAGTTTATCCACAAATTAAAGTTTGGCGTAAAATTTGTTTTTGCGTTTCTGATACATTCCTTAACTTTGCCATCCTTAATTTTG
>JBMLPQ010000235.1:0-10910 GCA_049242025.1 Sediminibacterium sp. | reverse complement strand
TACTGAACCAAAATCAGTTGTACTACCCTTATACTATCAGGCAATCCGACCCATTATTTTGGAATGGGCTGCAAAAATAAGACTAGGAGTCAATTGTTCCAAATTTTTTAATTCAAATAAGACAATTTTCTTTCTAGTATAAGTAGCTTATTGCCCTGATGACTCCCTGTCTTTCAATTCTTTAATCTTATCCAAAGCCCCTGCTACCACATCACACATGATGGTGTAAAGAGCCCCTGGTTTGTAATTGGCATAAATATGTTCTAAGGCTAAATTTTCATTGGCAATGACGGTTTGAGGGATGTTTGGATTAACCGAATTAACTCCTTCTTGCAATAAAGCAATGATTTCTTCCGCCGATCTGCCTCGTAGGTTTTTGTCGCACCGGATAATGATTTCGTCGAAATAAGCGGCGGATATGCTCCCCAATTCACGAATATCTTCATCCCTTCTATCACCTGTTCCACTGATGACGCCTACTTTATAAGGATAGTCTAGTTGTTCAACAAACTGGCACAATAATTTCAATCCATGTGGATTATGCGCAAAATCTGCCAAGAAAGTGAAATGCTTAAAATGGAAAAAATTTAATCGGCCAGGCGTTGTTATACTACTAGAGATAAATGTTTGAAGGCCTGTTCTGATGTCTTCTATGGTAATACTCTTGAATAAATAAGTAGCCATTACACTAGGTAAACAGTTGGCAATATTGTGAACCGCTTTTCCTTCAAAAGTTAGGGGGATGTCTTTCACATGGCATACCCTAATTTTCCAAGTTCCTTTTAATATGCTGATGAATCCATTTTCATACACCGTTGCAAGGCCACCTTTTTTACAATGTTCTTGTATGCGAGGATTATTTTCGTCCATGCTAAACAAAGCCACATTGCATTTAAGGTCTTTTTTCATGGCATATACCAAATCATCCTCAGCATTTAACACCGCATAACCATGTGGGTATACCGTTTCGGGCACCACTGCTTTTACACGGGCCATTTGTTCTACACTATTAATACCCCCTAGGCCAATATGGTCGCTGGCTACATTGGTTACGATACCTACATCACAATGTTCAAATGCCAATCCATTTTTTAGAATACCGCCTCTAGCACATTCCAAAACTGCAAAATCTACGGTGGGATCTTTTAAAACAAACTGTGCCGAAATGGGGCCGGTACAATCCCCCTTCATTAATAACTGATTTTGTATGTAAACCCCATCACTGGTGGTATAGCCTACTTTTTTACCTGCTGTTTTAGAAATATGCGCCGTTAATCTCGTAGTAGTGGTTTTACCATTGGTACCCGTAATGGCAATAATTGGAATTCTACCATTGCTTCTATCGGGGAACAACATATCAATGACTGGCTCTGCTACATTTCTGCCCAAGCCTTCTGTAGGATCTATATGCATTCTAAAACCAGGCGCTGCATTTACTTCTAAAATAGCGCCCCCATTAGAAGAAACAGGTGTTTGTAAATCCTGAGCCATAATATCAATACCACAAATATCTAAGCCGATGATTTTGGCAATACGTTCGCACATCACAATATTTTCTGGATGTACTTCATCGGTTACATCTGTAGATGTTCCGCCAGTAGATAAATTAGCCGTAGTTTTTAATAGCACCAATTCTCCAACAGGTGGAATCGTTTCAAGTGTGTATCCTTTTTCGTCCAGCATTTTCATCGTGCTGTCGTCTACCGTAATTTGAGTCAATACTTTCTCGTGACCATATCCTCTGCGAGGATCTTTATTGGTTTCATCAATCAGCCATTGAATCGTATGAACTCCATCACCCACAACTGAAGCAGGTGTTCTTAGCGCAGCACAGATGAATTTGTAGTTAATTACCAATATTCTAAAATCAAAACCCGTAATAAATTTTTCTACAATAACCGAACGGCCATATTGCTTAGCACTTTCAAAGGCTTTGGTAGCTTGTTCCCAAGTGGTGATATTGGTTGTATTTCCTTTACCGTGGTTTCCATCAATTGGTTTGATTACTAGCGGGTAGCCAAATTTTTCAACTGCTTCTTCTAAGCCCGCAATAGTCCTAACTACAGTGCCTCTTGGAACTGGAATTTCTGCGGCCCCTAATAAATTTTTAGTTTCCTCTTTATCACAAGCAATATCTACTGCAATATTTCCAGTGGTAGATGCAATGGTAGCACGAATTCTTTTTTGGTTCACGCCATAGCCTAATTGTACTAAGCTATGTTTATTCAATCTCAAATGAGGAATACCTCTTTTGGCCGCTTCTTCCACAATACAACCCGTAGATGGTCCAAGGCGAGTGTCTTCTCTGATTTCTCTTAATTCTTGAATATCTTCCGACAAATCATAAGCGGTTCCATTGGTTAATGCTTCTGCAATTCTGACCGCTGCTTTTGCAGCATAAATGCCGGCATCTTCCTCTAAATAACTGATGACAACAAAATATTTTCCTGGTTCGCCAGTACCTCGGGTTCTTCCAAATCCGGTATTCATACCCGCCAAAGTTTGTAACTCTAGCGCAATATGTTCAATTACATGGCCCATCCAAGTGCCTTCTGCCACTCGTTTAAAAAAGCCGCCAGGCTCACCAACACTGCATCGATGCGCATACATAGTAGGAAATAAAGCCGCTAATCGATCTCCAAATCCTTCAATCGTATTAGTAGGTCTTTGCTCCATTTCTTCCAAATCCAATTTCATTTGAATCAGTTTGGTTCGGCGGATGCTCCAGTAATTTGGGCCTCTTAAAATCTTTAATTCTTCAATTTTCATATACCGTTATTTGGGAAACATTGAATATATTGAATTTTTTGTATAAGGTGGGGGAAATCAAAAGGCTTATTTTTGCCAAACGATAAATGTAAAGCATGTTAATTCCAAAAGGTAAGTTAATCGCCATTGGTGGCGCAGAAGATAAAGGGTCAGATTTAGAGAAGGGAGCCATTTTTAGGAACAACCTAAATTTTTTCGAATTGGGAATTCTTAGAAGAATTGTAGCTGAGGCGGGGGGATCGGACGCCAGTATTGAGGTAGTCACTACGGCTTCTACCATTCCCTACGAAGTAGGAGAAAATTATTTAGACGCATTTGGCAAAATAGGATGTACCAACGTTCATATTATTCATGTTAGAAATAGGGAAGATGCTCAAAAGCAAGAGTATATTGATCGAATTCAAGCTTGTGATTGTGTTATGTTTAGTGGGGGCAATCAATTAAGACTCACTACTATTTTTGGCGGCACTCGCTTTTTAGCAATCATTCAAGAAAGATATCAGAAAGAAAATTTTGTAATTGCCGGTACTTCGGCTGGCGCAATGGCCATGAGTAGTACCATGATTTATGAAGGCAATGCCACACGTGCTCATTTAAAAGGGGAAGTGAAAATTACGACCGGATTGGGTTTTATGGATAATGTGATTTTTGATTCTCATTTTGAAAAAAGAGGCAGATTCGCAAGATTAGCACAAGCAGTATCTGCTAATCCATCATGCATTGGGATTGGTTTAGGAGAAGATACAGGTATGCTGATTACCCAAGGCAATAATATGGAAGCGATAGGAAGTGGCCCTGTAATTATTGTTGATGGTCATGATGTACGACATAGCAACTTGGCAGATATCCCAGAAGGGAACCCGCTCAGTATAGAAAACTTGCACGTGCATTTTTGCGCAAAAGGGAATGGGTTTAAAGTTAAAGAAAGAACTTTTGTAGAATTAATGGGTGAGCATACAACTCCGGTTATGACAGATATTTATTAGTGGGATCTCGTTAGTTATTTTAAATTGTACAAAATTACTTGCCATGAAAAAATGGATTAGTTTGTCCCTATTGATTGCTTCAATCATGCTCATGAGTTTTGCGTTAAATAAAAAGAAAAAAGTAGTCTTCTTTGGAGATTCAATCACCCAAATGGGTGCTGATAAGGGTGGGTATATCCGTTTAATGGAAGAACTTATTCAGTCAGAAAATTTATCCAATGAATTTGAATTAGTAGGTGCAGGAATTGGCGGCAATAAAGTAACCGACTTGTTTTTAAGATTGGAAAAAGATGTGTTAAGTCAACAGCCAGACATTGTAGTAATTTATGTTGGCATTAATGATATATGGCATAAGCGTTTGTCTGGTACAGGAACGGACTATGGAAAATTTGCGAGTTTCTACGATGTGATCGTAAAGAAATTACAAGCTGCTAAAATAAAAGTTATCGTATGTACTCCATCTGTGATAGGTGAACGAAAAGACCATTCGAATGAGCAAGATGGAGAATTGAATTTATACAGCAATTGGATAAGAACATATGCTAAAAGCAATCAATTGCCATGTGTAGATTTAAGAAACGAGTTTCAACAATACCTGATAGCAAACAACCCTTCCAATGAAGAGAAAGGGTTGTTAACTACTGATCGAGTACATTTAAATGCAAAGGGTAATTTATTGGTTGCTCAAGCTGTTTGGAAAGAACTAAAAGCCATTAAATAACTTTCAATAAAAAATAGTTTTTCTTTCCTTTTTGTACCAAGATATACTTGTCTTGTAATAAGTCTTGAACTGATACCGCTGATTTATCTGCAGTTAATTTTTCTTTGTTGATAGCTACACCTCCAGCTGCTAATAGTTTTTTTGCTTCTCCCTTGCTTGGTGTAATAGCGGCATCTGCTAATAAATTGATAAGGTCGTACCCTTCTTCAATTTTATTCCGTTCTATTTCTGCGGTGGGTACTCCTTCCATCACTTGTAATAATTGTTTTTCATTTAATGAAGTCAATAATTCGGTGGAAGCATTCCCAAACAAAATTTCTGAAGCTTTTACAGCAAATTCATAATCTGCTCTGCTGTGCACAAAACAAGTAATTTCTTCTGCCAATTTTTTCTGCAATGCTCTGGCATGGGGTGCAGTTGCATGGTCTGCAATTAATTGTTCTATTTCTTCTTTAGGAAGTAGCGTAAAAATTTTAATCCATTTAGTGGCGTCTTCATCACTGGCATTTAACCAGAATTGGTAAAACTGATAAGGGGATGTTTTTTCTGGGTCTAGCCAAACATTGCCTCTTTCTGTTTTTCCAAATTTTCCACCATCTGCTTTAGTTAGCAATGGGCAAGTAAAAGCAAAAGCTTCTCCACCTGCCTTTCTTCTAATGATTTCGGTGCCCGTAACAATATTGCCCCATTGATCACTACCACCCATTTGCAATTTGCAATTTTTGTTTTGGTACAACCAGTAAAAATCATAACCCTGAATCAATTGGTAGGTAAACTCTGTAAAACTCATACCTGTATTGCCATCCAGTCTTTTTCTTACGCTGTCTTTACTCATCATGTAATTCACCGTAATATGCTTACCTACATCTCTAATAAAATGTAAGAAACTAAAATCTTTAAACCAATCGTAGTTATTGACCATTTCAGCTTTATTAGGAGCGTCACCTGTAAAGTCTAAAAACTTACTGAGTTGTTTTTTGATGCCCGCTAAATTGTGTTGCAGTGTTTCTTCACTCAATAAATTTCTTTCTTCACTTTTAAAACTAGGATCTCCTATCATACCGGTTGCTCCACCCACTAAAGCATAGGGTTTGTGACCTGCTCTTTGTAAATGAACCAATAATAAAATAGGTACAAGGCTGCCAATATGTAAACTGTCTGATGTAGGGTCAAAACCAATATAGCCCGATACCATTTCTTTGTTCAATAATTCTTCTGTACCCGGCATAATATCCTGAAGCATTCCTCTCCAGCGTAATTCCTCAACTAAATTCATTGCATTCAAATTTGAGTGGCAAATGTACAAAAGATACCCGCATGGAATCAATGCCTTAAATTTGTTGTGAAAATTGGCTTCTATGTTAAAAGTTGGGGATGGTACTCGGGCATTAAATTTTTTTATTGACACAATTTTGCTGACTATTTTGGCAATGCTCCTTTTTAGGTGGTACAATTTTTATGTTGTTTATTGGCGTTACACACCGCTTCATTTTGGTTGGTTTTTCTTTCCAACTATGTTTGGATATTATAGCTTTTTTGAAATGCTTTTTGCTAAAACACCTGGCAAATGGTTTACGCATTCAAGGGTGGTAGCTAAAAATGGTCTCAAGGCCTCTTGGTATATGATATTATTGAGGAGCATGTTAAGACTTTCTATTGTAGACCTATTTTTTGGTCCTTTCTTAGGAGGGCCTTTACATGATTTTGCCAGTTCCACCACAGTGGTTCAAGATCCTGCCCATTAATTGATTTCGTAAATCGCAACAACTCCGCTGGTCAATTGTAGTACTTTTGCGTTTCAATTTGAAAGTAATACTATGGCTAAGATTGGCATTAATATAGCAACTGGGAGCTTGCAACAGGCAGAAGTAATTGTTGGCATCGATTTAGGCACTACCAATAGCTTAGTGGCTATCATCCACCCAGAAAATAAGCAGCCTGTAGCTTTAAAAGAATTTAATAGTAGTAGTTTGGTTCCAAGTGTGGTTCATTTTGATGCATTCGGTAATGCAGAAGTTGGAGAGCAGGCTAAATTGTATTTAGAATCAGATCCATCCAATACCATTTTTAGTGCCAAGCGTTTGATGGGAAAAAGCTACAAAGACGTAAAAGAAAATGCTGGTTTTTTTACTTATAAAGTAATTGATGATGATGCCGATAGCTTAGTGAAAGTGCAAATTGGGGATCGTTTTTACTCACCTATTGAACTCAGTTCTTTCATTTTAAAAGAGCTCAAATCGAGGGCTGAGCATATTCTTAAAACACCTGTAACCAAAGCGGTGATTACTGTTCCTGCTTATTTTAATGATGCGCAACGTCAAGCTACTAGAGATGCGGGTAAATTGGCTGGATTAGATGTTTTAAGAATTGTAAATGAGCCTACTGCTGCAAGTTTGGCTTATGGCTTAGGATTAAATAAAGAAGAAGAGAAAACGATTGCTGTGTACGATTTGGGGGGTGGAACTTTTGATGTATCCATTTTAAAAATCACCAATGGAATTTTTGAAGTACTCAGTACCAATGGAGATACTTATTTAGGTGGAGACGATTTTGATAGAGCCATTATGGAGTTTTGGTTAAATCAAATAGGAGTGCCGTTTAATGCGGTTCAAAATGATAAAGGCGTTTTACAATCGCTGCGTTTATTGGCTGAAGAAGCAAAGAAAACATTAAGTGTAGAAGATGATTTTAAGGCCGATTGGAGTGGATATCAGGTTTCAATTAGTAAGGCCGAATTAAATCAATGCTTACTTCCATTAGTAATTAAAACAATTGATTGTTGCAGCAAAGCCTTAGCTGATGCGGGTTTGCAGATTGCTGAGATTGATTCGGTAATTATGGTAGGGGGTAGTACGCGTGTTCCATTGGTAAAAGAAAAAGTGAGTGCTTATTTTAATAGGCCTGTAAATGATTCGGTTAATCCAGATGAAGTGGTGGCTATTGGGGCTGCTGTACAAGCGGATATTTTAGCAGGAAATAATAAAGACTTTTTATTGTTAGATATTACGCCATTGAGTTTGGGAATTGAGACCATGGGGGGATTAATGGATGTATTAATTCCAAGGAACGCTAAAATTCCAAATAGGGCTGCCAGACAATACACCACACAAAAAGATGGCCAGGGTTCCATGCGCATTTCGGTTTTTCAAGGTGAGCGAGATTTGGTTCAACACAATCGAAAATTGGCGGAATTTAATTTTAAAGGCATACCTGGCATGCCTGCTGGTATGCCCAAGGTTGAAGTGAGTTTCTTAATTAATGCAGATGGAATTTTATCGGTTACTGCCAAAGAATTGAGAAGTGGGGTTGAGCAGAGCATTGAAGTGAAGCCTCAGTATGGTTTAACCGATGCTGAAGTAGAGCAAATGTTGATGGATAGTATTACCCATGCTAAAGATGATATGGTAACACGTGCTTTGGTTGAAGCCAGAACTGAAGCAGAACAAATTTTATCGGTTACAGAAAAATTCATAGCAAAAAACGTATCACTTTTAACCAAAGAGGAAATGGTTGCTACTGCAGCTGCAATGCAGAATTTGCAGATGGCATTAACCATGAACGATAAAAATTTGATTCAAACCAAAATAGAAGAGCTCAACGAAATCAGTAGGCCTTTTGCTGAAAGAGCCATGGATCAAGCGGTTGGTGGGGCTTTGAAGGGGAAAGATATTAAGCAATAAGGTTAGTTCTTCCTTAATTCAATACTTCGCTGTACGTATTTGCCCAATAAATCGAACTCAATATTTACTACCGAATCAACTTGTACTTGCTGAATGCTGGTATAATGGTAGGTATAAGGAATAATTGCTACGGTAAAACTGTTGTTCGTGATATTAAAGCAAGTAAGGCTAGTGCCGTTTACACTAATAGATCCTTTTTCTATAACTAATGGAGCAAATTGTTTAGGGAAAACAAAGTGGTATTCCCAGCTGCCAGCTAAATCTTTCTTTTCTACACAGGTAGCGGTACAATCTACATGACCTTGTACAATATGCCCGTCGAGCCGTCCATTCATTACCATACATCTTTCTATATTCACTTTAGTGCCAGGCTTCCAAAGCTGTAAGTTGGTTTTTTGAATCGTTTCTGCAATGGCCGTTACTTGATAAGTATGGTTATTGATGGCTTCAACAGTGAGGCAAACCCCATCATGCGAAACACTTTGGTCTACTTTTAATTCATTGGTAATGCTAGCCGTAATTTGAAAAGTATAATTGCTACCTTTAATTGAGACTGATTCAACTGTGCCAATGGTTTCTATGATTCCTGTAAACATTTAAGATTAGTTTAATGTGAATTTATATTTACGTTACTAGCATTAATTTTTTAGAGCAACAGTTGTCTAAGATAAATTGTTGTGATTAAAAAATACCAATGGTTTATTATTTAAATCAAGAACTATTGCATTAACATTATGAATCAGTCTGATGAATAATTATATGAAAAAAAGTTTTCTTTGTTTAACAATCTTTCTAATTTTTGGTAGTTTATCATTATCCGCCCAAAGCTTACAGCAGTTGATTCTATCAGATAGTTCGAAAGCGATTTTACCTGATTCGGTTAAAAACATCATGAAAGGGGAGTGGCGCTGGACCAATGGAAAAGACTCGTTGAATATTTATTTTATTGAGAATAATTTTGTTGATTATGTGAAACAATTTGGTTCTCCCGATTTATACTCCTTATTGGGATATTGGTATTATTATCGGTACAATTCTATTAGGCTCGGTAATAAATTGCTCCAGTATGATAAGGATAATGTAAAGAACACTAATATTTCAAATATTGTGGTTTCGTCTGTGTGGGATAAAACTTCTCAGTTGGTCAGCATTTCTTTCAATCTGCAACAGGAAAGCACAAGAAGTATTCATTGTAAGCTTAAATTGATTGACTCAACAACCGCTCTTCTCTTATTCGATGGATATGCTAGCGAAAGATCTTTTTTCATTAAAAACGATCTTTTTAATGAATATTTCTTGCCAACTAATATTGTATTAAGAAAAGTGTTGAATATCGTTAACCCTAAACCATAATTTGAAATCAAAATAGGAAATTATTTTGTCAATTAATTCAGGCTGCTTATCTTCGCCGCCTAAAAATAACCTGAGGAGGTATATAAGCTATGTTAATTATCGATTCTAAAGACTGCGAAAACATCGACAAGGCACTCAAGAAGTACAAGAAGAAATTCGAGAAGAGTAAGACTTTGTTACAGTTAAGAGAGCGTCAAGCATTTACCAAACCGTCTGTTGTACGTCGTGGTCAAGTGTTGAAAGCTATCTACAAGCAGCAGATCGCCAGCGGAAAGATTGAGGGATAATTTTTTCCCATTCATCATACGATTAAGTAGTCTAGATTCGTTAGAGTCTTGACTACTTTTTTTATGCATATAGCTCAATATCCACAATTACTAGATTTTTTGAACCATTTAAGGTTCGAAAAAAGATATTCTGCGCATACCATAACTGCATATCAAAACGATTTAGAGCAGTTTTTTCAATTTTTAATTAGTCAATTTGAGGGTCCTGCCTTAGAGGCGATTACAGCCACCTTTATCCGCTCTTGGTTGGCGGAAATGAAAGAAGGAAAGATTAGTTCAAGGTCTATCAATAGAAAGATTTCCTCTTTAAAGTCATTTTTTAAATACTGCTTAAAAATAGGTGCAATCAAACAAAGCCCCATGGGGTCTATTGTTTCGCCAAGAACTAGTAAAAGATTGCCTGTTTATGTAGAAAAAAAAGACATGGAGCAGCTATTTGCTTATTTGCCTTTTTCGGATGATTGGAAGGGTAGGACGGAACGATTGGTGTTATTGCTATTTTATAGTACAGGCATGCGATTGAGCGAGTTAATTCATTTGAAACAGTCTCAAATTGATCCTGCAAATAGTCAATTAAAAGTGCTTGGAAAAGGCAACAAAGAAAGGTTTTTACCAATTGCAGCTTCATTGATGGAGCAATTGGTAGCCTACAAAAATGAACGTCCATCAAATGCAACCGCTGCTGAATTGTTTATTTCAGAAAATGGGAAGCCCCTCAATCCACGAAGTGTATACTCTTTTGTAAATGCCCGTTTAAAGGAAGTTACTACTATTGAGAAAAAAAGCCCGCATGTATTGCGTCATAGTTTTGCAACTCATTTAATGAATAATGGGGCTGATATCAATGCAGTGAAAGCTCTTTTGGGTCATAGTAGTTTGGCCGCCACTCAGGTTTATACCCATAATACGATAGAGCAGCTTAAGGCAGTTTATAAAAAAGCCCATCCCAAGGCCTGAGTCTGTTAAATGGACGTAAAAAAATCGGTTAATTATTGTTTTTTCTCCCAATTATTATTAACTTAAGGTTCTGTTGGAGTAGTAATAATTACAAAGGCAGGAAGTTCTTTTTAATTAATTGTTTCACCGATTAAATGTTTAACACCATGAACGTTAA
>JBMLPQ010000234.1:0-1352 GCA_049242025.1 Sediminibacterium sp. | reverse complement strand
AGAATATTACAAATCTTATCTTGCATCCATGCGATTTGCGGTAGTAGATATTGAAACAACAGGGGGATTCCCTAGTCAGCATGGAATCACAGAGATAGCCATTGTACTACATAATGGTTCCGAAGTAGAGGGGATTTATGAAACTTTAGTGAACCCCCATCAACCCATACCCCCTTTTGTTATTGGGATGACGGGCATTACCAATGCCATGGTTGAAGCAGCTCCTTCCTTTCATGAAGTGGCCCCTCAAATTTATAACTTATTGAAAAACAGGGTGTTTGTAGCGCATAATGTTAATTTTGATTTCAGCTTTGTAAAGCACCATTTAAAAGAAGCTGGGTTTGACTTACAAACTCCTAAGCTTTGTACCATACGATTAAGTAGAAAAGTTTTTCCAGGGTTTCCTAAATATGGTTTGGGGCATTTATGCAGACAGCTCAATATTGAAATTGAAAACAGGCATCGGGCTGGGGGAGATGCTAAGGCAACTGCAAAAGTGTTAGACTTGGTTCTCCAAAACAATGGAGAGCGATTGGTAAAAGAAATGTTGCAAAAAGAGAACCGTGAACAATTAATGCCCCCCAATTTACCCGGTCATTTTATTCAATCTTTGCCATCAGTTCCTGGCGTTTATTATTTCCATAATAAACAGGGAAAAGTGATTTATGTAGGAAAAGCAAAAAACATTAAAAAGAGAGTGGTTAGCCATTTTACTGGCTTAGACTTAAGTAAAAAAAGGCAGGATTTTCTGAGGGAGATTTATGAAATATCCCATTCTGAATGCCCCACTGAATTTATTGCCAGTTTGTTTGAAAGCATTGAAATCAAGCGATTATGGCCAGCTTTCAATAAAAGTCAGAAAAAGTTTGAACAGCTTTGGGCAATTTATCAGTTTGAAGACAATCGAGGTTATTTAAGATTGGCCATCGATAAAAAACATAAAAATGCGCAACCAGTGCAAGCTTTCTCCTTATTAGCTGATGCGCACCGAGAGTTATGGAAATTGGTAAGAGAATTTGAATTACATCCTGCATTGTGTTTTTTAGATAAAACCATTCCAAACGAATGGCCCGATTCAACCATCCATAATGAACAAGTAAAAAAAGCCCTCGATTATATTGCTGCAGAAAAAGCATCTTATATTATTAAAGAAAGCAATACGGCAATTTTAATTGAAAAAGGAAAATTTGTGGGGATGGGGCCAATCGACCATTTAGAATTGGCTGAACCCTCTGCACCTGCTTATATTAACGCAGTAAAAGAAGCGGTAACCCCCTATGCCGAAAATGAAGTCATTAAATCGATGCTTCGAAAGTATTTGGAAAGATATCCTCATCGTGTGGTGCGTATAG
>JBMLPQ010000233.1:0-1305 GCA_049242025.1 Sediminibacterium sp. | reverse complement strand
TGCGAATAGGTATTGTGTGTTATCCCACTTTTGGTGGATCAGGTGTTTTGGCCACGGAATTAGGTAAAGCCCTGGCCGATGAAGGACATCAGGTCCATTTTATCACCTATCAACAACCAGTTAGATTGAATGTATTTAACACCAATATATTCTATCATGAAGTAAGGGTACCCACTTATCCATTATTTGATTATCCTCCTTATGAAGTAGCATTGGCCAGTACCATGGTAGATGTGATCATGAATTATGATTTAGATTTATTGCATGTTCACTATGCCATCCCACATGCATCAGCTGCTTATATGGCGCGTCAAATTGTACAGAAGAAAACCGGCCGACATGTGCCGTTTATTACAACCCTTCACGGAACAGATATTACACTAGTAGGAAAAGATAAAACCTATGAACCAGTAGTTACATTTTCGATTAATGAAAGTGATGCCATTACCGCAGTATCAAAAAACCTGCGCGACGAAACCTATCAATCTTTTGCTATAGAGAAAGACATTGAAGTCATTTACAATTTTGTAGATGTTAGCAGATTCAATAAAAAACCCATTGATGCATTTAGAAAAGTAATTGCACCACATGGTGAAAAAATATTGATGCACGCGAGTAACTTTAGAAAAGTGAAAAGAGTGACCGATGTTATCAAAGTATTTGCTGCGGTACAAAAAGTAGTACCATCCAAATTATTAATGGTGGGCGATGGCCCTGAAAGACCAGCTTGTGAAGAATTGGTAAGAGAGTTAGGCGTTGAACAAGATGTACGATTCTTAGGCAAACAAGAACAAATAGAAGATATATTGGCAGTAAGCGATGTATTCTTATTGCCATCTGAATACGAAAGTTTTGGTTTGGCTGCGTTAGAAGCTATGGCTGCCAGAACAGTCGTAATTAGCACCAATGCAGGAGGCTTAAGCGAAATCAATATTCAAGGCCAAACAGGTTTTATGGCAGAAGTAGGAGACACTGCTGCCATGAGTAGTTTTGCCATTGAATTGCTGCGCGATGAAAGCAGACTCAATACCATGAAAGAGGCCGCGTATGCACAAGCCGCTTTGTTTGACATAAAAAATATCATCCCGATTTACGAAAAATTATACGGCAGATTTTGCAGGATGGATCAGTGTGAGTCGTAAGAATGGGGTTCGTTTGAGCTGTATTTTTGTTCCAATTCTAATAAATATTTTTTTCGCCAAAGACCGCCTCCATACCCTGTTAATTGACCATCTGAACCAATGACGCGGTGACAAGGAATTAAAATGGCTATTCTATTCATACCATTCGCATTGGCAACCGCTC
>JBMLPQ010000232.1:0-12300 GCA_049242025.1 Sediminibacterium sp. | reverse complement strand
GTTGAATGTAAACTCCTAAAATCTGCTTGCTTCGACTCACTCATAACTTAAATTTATACTTCTTACTTCATCGCAGGGGCTGTAGTTGAATCTGCAACTGCTGCTGCAGCGCCTGTTTCAACAAATAATTCTCCTTGCTTTTCTTTGGCTGGTTGTGGGTTAGTTCCTTGTAAAGATTTTACATAACTAGCAATCTGTGCAATTTGAAGAGGAGAATAATCTTCTTTCCAACTCTTCATCCCTTTTTCTGGCCAACCATATTTGATTGAGTAAAAAATGGCTTTTATATCACCCTTATGTAACCAGTAATCATCGGTTAAGTTAGGTCCAATACCTGGCGCGCCATTTACAATTGCACTTCCATTTTCGGCATGACATGTAGCACATGCTCCTGGTTTAATGTACAATGCTTTACCAGCTGCAATATCATCTGCACCCAACATTTTAACCGTATTCTCATCTACATTATTGGCTGATTTTTCTAGATAAGCAGCTTGTTGAATGGCAGCTTGTTCCATATCCATGGCTAATTCTGCTTGTTGCAAAGGCTTTGTTTCTGCTATATGGTAACTATACATATAAACAATACCAAAGACTAAGCTTATTGCAAAACCCCATCTCCACCATACTGGCACTTCATTATCCAATTCTTTAATGCCATCATAATCATGCCCTAAATCTAAACGCGCAATATCTTCATTGGTGTTTCTATTATACAATCGATCAAACCAAGCAATTTTTTCTTTCTTTACTACATTAGCAGTACCAGCAGCTGCAGCCGTTTGTATTGCTTCTTTTTTCAAAAAGCTTCTGATACCATTGGCAAAATAAATAATGATAATCATCTCTAATACCACTACAAATGCCAGCATTTGTATGATGGTTTCAGATACAACTGTTTTAGTTCCTGCAGGCAAATTTGCTGATTGAGCAAACAATGACCCAGCAGATAAAACAACAAATAAACCTGTTAATACGACCGATTTAGAAGCACCATTTTGTTTTTCTTGATCTACTTTATTTTTTATGGCTAGGATAAATACATTTCCCAACATAAAAATAACCATGGCTAATAAACCAATTACCGTTACCAAAACATAAGCAACCGTTGAATCATAAAATACTTCTTTTGCAACAGGCGCTGCTTCTTTAGCAACATCCTGCGCCCAAATAATATTTGCAGCCAAGCTGGCTATTAAAAGCAAGAGCACTTTTTGTATGCATGCTTTTTGATTATTAAAATAAGATATAGTAGTTAACATATTCATTTTTTTATCAGTCATTGATGGGGATTTGGCTATTCTTGTCCATTTTTTCTTTACTAGCAGAAAAAACATACCAAGTAACTACTGCAAAGAAAACAGTAAATATTACCAATGAAATCATCGGGTAAATATTGACATTATCTATGGTCGTTACATAATTTTTAAATTTCATAATCTGAGTTTTTAATGCAATGTTTTAATTTCAACTTCTGGGGCTTTTTTAAGGTCTGCACCCAAACGCTGCATATAAGCAATCAATGCAATGATTTCTTTGCCGCTATTTGCTTTAATTCTGTTGGCTCTTAAATCTGCAGCGATTTCATCAGCTTGTATTTTTAAATCATTATTGGCTTTTAAATCATATCCTTCAGGATAAGGAACACCTAAAGTTTGCATTGCCCTGATTTTTCCTGGAGTGGTACTGATGTCTAAATCATTGTCTAATAACCAAGGATAAGGAGGCATGATAGAACCCTGAGAAATTTCTTCAGGATCATTCATATGTCTGTAATGCCAGCTATTAGGATATTTATTAGACAACCTAGCTAAATCCGGACCAGTACGCTTGCTTCCCCACTGGAAAGGATGGTCATAAACTGATTCTCCTGCTTTAGAATAATCACCATATCGGGCAACTTCATCTCTAAATGGACGAACCATTTGAGAGTGACATGTATAACAACCTTCTCTGATATAGATATCTCTACCTTGTAATTCAAGTGGAGTATATGGTTTAACCGTACTGATGGTTGGCACGTTTTCTTTCACAATAAATGTAGGGATGATTTCAATAGCACCTCCAATTGATACGACTATTAAACTCATTACCAACATTTGCACTGGTCTTCTTTCGATGATTGAGTGCCAGTAAGCTTTGCCTGCTGGTAATGGTTGAGCAGCCAACGCTGGTGCTTCACCATATTCTTCTGATACAAATGATCCAGCTTTTGCAGTTCTTATTAAATTCACCACCATGATTATTACCCCAACTAGGTAAATAGTACCACCCAAGCCTCTTAAAATATACATAGGAATAATGCGGGTAACTGTTTCTAAAAACTGAAACTTTAATTGTCCTTCTGGTGTAAATTGTTTCCACATTAAAACCTGAGAAATAGCTGCCCAATACATTGGGATTGCATATAATAAAATACCCACTGTGCCAATCAAGAAATGCGTATTGGCCATTTTAACTGAATGCAATTTGGTATTGTATATTCTTGGCACTAACCAATACAACATTCCAAAAATCAAGAAACCATTCCATCCTAGTGCACCTACGTGAACGTGAGCAACAATCCAATCGGTGTAATGCGCAAATCCATTCACGTTCTTCAACGAAAGCATTGGTCCTTCAAAAGTGCTCATACCATAACAGGTTAATGCTACAATGAACATTTTCAAAATCGGATCTTCTTTTACTTTATCCCAAGCACCACGTAAAGTAAAAATACCATTTAGCATACCTCCCCAACTTGGTAGAATCAGCATGATACTGAATACAACACCTAAAGATTGAGCCCAATCAGGTAATGCAGTGTATAATAAATGGTGAGGACCTGCCCATATATAAATAAAGATCAAAGCCCAGAAGTGAATAATACTCCACTTATAAGAATATACTGGTCTTCCAGCAGCTTTCGGTACAAAATAATACATGATACCCAACATAGGAGTGGTCAAGAAAAATGCAACCGCATTATGACCATACCACCATTGTACCAAAGCATCTTGAACTCCTGCATACCAACTATAACTATGTGTCATAGAAGTTGGTAAAGAGAAAGAGTTTACAATATGCAATAATGCAACAGTAACCCAGGTACCAATAATAAACCAAATGGCAACATATAAATGTCTTTCCCTTCTGGTAAGAATGGTAGCAAACATATTGATACCAAATACCACCCAAATAAGGGTAATGGCAATATCAATAGGCCATATTAACTCAGCGTATTCCTTTCCTTGTGTTAAACCCAAAGGAAGCGTTACAGCTGCCGCAACAATGATTAACTGCCATCCCCAGAAATGGACTAACCCAAGGGCTTTACTCCACATACTGGTTTTGAGTAACCGGGGCATCATATAATACACGCCAGTGTAAATACCGTTACCCACAAATGCAAAGATGACTGCATTGGTATGCAATGGTCTTAATCGCCCAAAACTAATAAAGGAGATACCAAAATTAAGCGCAGGATAAGCAAGCTGAAAAGCAATGATTACCCCCACCAACATCCCTACAATTGCCCACAACACGGTGGCAAAAGCAAATTTTCGGACGATGGAGTTGTCGAATGTGAATTTTTCTAACTGCATAGTGTTTTATTTATTCTCTGTTGGTTGATTGGTTTGATCAAATAATATTTTATGAGCAGGTGTAAACGAGTCGTCAAACTGACCTGTTTTAGATCCCCAGATGAATGCGATCAGGAATCCTGATGCAACCAAAAGGCTGATGATGAGTAAAAAAACAATTACAATCATAGATGTATATTTTTAAGGTCAACAATATTTTTAAAGCAAAACTTTTCTATAAGTGCGGCACCCAACATGGTAGAAATTACAATGGTGAAAGTGCTGGAAGGCATTAAAATGGCTGCTACTAATGGAGACATTTGAGCAGTTACAGAAAAATATAAACCCACTACATTGTATAAAGTAGAAATAACAAAAGTGGTTTTAATTAGATTCTTAGACCACTTAGCCGCTTTCATGTATTGATCTAATAATGGTAATTGATCTGATAACATAATCGCATCACTAGCAGGAGAAAATTGAATGGTATTATCTACTACTGCAATCCCTACATTGCTTTTGCTTAATGCTCCAGCATCATTTAACCCATCTCCTACCATCATGACTTCCTTGCCACTTAATTGTAAAGATTCTATATAAGCTAATTTAGCCTGGGGAGATTGATTAAAATGATATGATATGGGACGCTTTAATTGTTGCTTTAAATAATTTTCAGCGTTATTATTGTCTCCACTTAATACAGATACTGGGTAAGGTAATTCATGTATAAGGCGGTCTACATGGGCTCTTAAAATATTTTGAATGATGAACTTGCCATATATTTTATTATCAATAGACACCCAAACTTCAGAAGCCATAGGGGCTACTGAATGATTCCCCACAAAACTAGCAGAGCCTAATTTATAATGCGTTTCATTTTCCCAAGCTTCAATTCCAGCTCCAGCTACTTCTTTAATATGTTCTAAGCAGCAAACAGTTGAGTTGATTTTATTAGCAATTGCTTTACTTAATGGATGCAATGATTGTGCAGCCATAGATGCAATGATTTGTTGATGGTCATTTGCAATTACATCCCCAATATATTCAACTGATGAAGCATGCGGATAAGTAAGTGTTCCTGTTTTATCAAATACCACCTGATCAACTGTAGCAATGGTTTGCAGTACTTGCGCATTTTTGAGAAATAAGCCATGCTTGCTAAAAATATTCAACACAAAGCCCTCTGTAAAAGTGGCTGTAATTAATAATGCACAAGGACAAGCAACAATTAATACAGCAGTCATGGCTTGCCAAGCATTGGCCATATTTGTTGGATACCAATAAGCAAAACTGCTGAAGGCAACTGTTAATACAGCTAAAGAAAAATAATTACTGATGACAGTTGTAAATGAATAAACATTTTTATCTGACTTTTTAAATGCCTCATTGTTCCATAATCTAGTAAAATTACTTTGAGAAAAAGGCTTTACTACCATCAAATCCATGGAACCATTTAACTGTTTACCCCCTGCATACACTAAGTCTCCAATTGCAACAGAAGTAGGCTCATTCTCGCCAGTTACAAAACTATAATCAATTTCTGCCTTACCCAATAAATGCATACCATCTACCGGAATCACTTCATTGCTTCTAATGCGAATAGTATCATCTACTTGCACTTCTTGAACGGGTATATAAGATTCTATCCCTTCTTTATCCAATAAACAAACGGCAACCGGAAAATAAGATTTAAAATCTCGATTAAAAGAAAGATCAGCAAAGGTTTTTGTTTGAAAAGATCGTCCTAACAACATAAAGAAAATGATACCAGACATACTGTCTAAATACCCTCCCCCTGTTCCAGAAATAATTTCATATATACTTCTGCTAAATGTTACTGCTAATGCCAATGCAATGGGAGCATCTATATTGAGCCTTCTTTGTTTTACACTGTACCAAGAATTGATGAAAAACTCTGAACCACTATATAGCAGAACAGGTAATGCCAATAATAAATTTACATATCTGAATAAGTTAGCAGTTAAACCATCTACTGTTATGGTTTCTAAGCCCAAATATTCGGGGAAGCTTAGCATCATGATATTGGCAAAACAAAAACCAGCAATGCCTATTTTAACCATCGCATTACGAGACACCATTTTCTCTTGCCTTTTAGAAGCTTGTCCGTCGTCTAAAGTAATATAGGGTTCGTATCCAAGAGAAGCCAATAACTCTGCAATCGCTCTTATAGATATTGAAGAAGGATTGAAATAAATGGTTGCTTCTTTTGTTGGAAAATGAACCGAAGAAAAATAAATTCCTTCATTTACTTTTTGGAGATTTTCTAATAACCATATACAAGAGCTACAATGTATTTGAGGCAAATAAAACTTTACTGCTAATTGATTAGGCTTAGAAAATACGATATAAGAAGCCGCTATCTTTTCATTGTCTAAAAATCCAAACTTTTGTTGGTCTTGCAATTCAGGAAGCTTTACCCCAGAAGCATCGTGGATATTGTAATATTCACAAAGATTGCTTTTATTCAAAATCTGATAAACAGAGCTACAACCCTTACAACAAAAGGATTTTGCATCAAAAACCACTGGTTCCCCTGCGCAATTATCTCCGCAGTGAAAGCATTTAGAAGTTTCTATGGTCTTATTCAGCATAATCTTATGAGATTGTTAGAAGTTGGCGTAAATTGAACTATTTACAAAAATTATTAAGCAGTTTTGACTGAGGACCCCCCTTTAGAATCTAGTCCTAATCCTTTAAAAACATTTGACCTAAAACAACTACAAGAATTCAAACGATCTTCAATCATTTTATTCCAGCGATATTTTTCCTTTTTAAAATTATTATTGAATGAATCAACTAAATCATGTTGCTTAATTGCTCCTTTTTTAAATGCATTAGTTTCTAATACGCTAGCTAAATTGTGCACATAAGTCATTATTTTATGCTCCTTACTTCGAGTAAGTTGCATTAAATCGAATAAGTTAGGAAGGGCAACTTCTTTTGACGCTTTTGCGTTAAACACTTTCATAACAGAAGGAAAAACCAATTTCTGTTCACAGGTTACCAAAGAACTAAAATCGTTGCGTAGACCATGCATCAATTCTACCAAGTAGCTTTTTTCTTCTTCCTGGTATTCCTTTAAGAAAACACAATTAATTGCGTTCTGTAGTTTTAGCTCTAAGCAGGGATATACATTCTCAAGAAGATGCTGTATTAATTCTTCTGTTTGATCAGCGTGTTTACACATTTGTAGATATTTACCCTACAAAGATGTATTTAGATTATAGAGGAATGAATGAGTTTTGCTGTGGCATAATATGATTTAAATCATATAATTTTCCTAGTCTTCAATATTGGCTGTTTGAATCAGCTTTTGTAAATTGATGATACTGATTTTTTTACCTTTTAACGATATTATTTTATCGCTATTAAACTCCGATAATAATCGAATGCAACTTTCCGTAGAAGTTCCTACGTAATCTGCGATTTCTTCACGACTTAAACTCACATTGATGGTTTGGTTATCTTCTTCAAAACCATAAGTCGCTTTTAAGAACAATAAAGCTTCTGCCATTCTTTCTCTCACACTTTTCTGAGAAAGCGATACAATATGATCTTCTGCCACTTTTAAATCGTTACTCATTTTCTTTACCACTTCAAACATCAACTTAGGAGATGATGTAATGGCATCAAAAAAATATTTTTTATCTATGATACAAATAGAAGCATCCTCTAAAGTGACCGCAGAACAATGGTATCGCTCGTTAGATAATAACGCTCTATACCCTACAATATCCCCAGACTTTACAAGGCGCAGAATTTGCTCTTTACCATCGTAACCAGTTGTTGTCAGTTTTATTTTGCCACTATTGATACAAAATAAACCAGCAGGCAACCCATTCTCAGTAAATACATACTGACCCTTTTTGTATACAGCACAAGATTTGTGTATACATAAATCATTTACTTGGTCTTCATCCAATACATTGAATACAGAGTTTAACCTCACATTACAATGCATACAACCAGTCTCAAAAGGTACATTATGCTTCATCACTTCTGTTGGCTTTAAACAAAGTTAAACATATTAAATCATCTAGTTAATAAAACTACCCTAGATTCCTTTGGGGCAAGTTGAATAGTAGTTCCCCCTTTTTGCCCCGTAATTACATCTGTAAATGTCTTGAAACCATTGGTTCTTTCTGAATAATTTGCTAAAGAAACAGTTTTTTCTTTTGCAGAAGTATTCAACATAACCATTATTGTTGAACCTTGGTCGTACCTAAAGTAAACATAAAGACCATCATTGGGCAACCATTGCATCATTTTACCTGTCTGCAATGCCGTATTGCTCTTTCTGAAGTTTGCTAAGGCTTTAACATAATTAAAAGCATTATTTTCAGTTTGATCACGGCCGCTAGTTACTCGCTTGTCCTTTTCATCATTTGGAAAGCCCCCTGGAAAATCTAAACGAACCATGCCGTCATTAGGATCTTTAAAATTTTTCATCCATAATTCTGTACCATAGTATAATTGAGGAATACCCCTTAAAGTGAATAATAAGTTCATTCCCATTTTGTATTTGTTCATATCTGATCCAATCATTGATACAAATCTTTCCATATCATGATTGTCTAAAAAAATACAATTTTTTTCAGGTGCTTGGTACAGTAAATCTTGAGACAGAGTCATATATAATTTATTCACCCCTTCTGTCCATCCAAATGGCTTATTTATGGCATCCATCATTGCATAACTCAAGGGGAAATCTGTAGTACCAGGAGCATTGTGTTTAAAGGCTGGCTGCATATTGTTCTTGGTAAAATAAGCACTCCCTGCAACCGTATTGGCAACTGCTTCACCAAAAATACTGATGGTAGGAAAATCTTTTTCTAAAGCGCTGTTCACATTGTTCATGAATTGCTCATCACAATATTTATAAGTGTCTACTCTCCAACCGTCAATGCCGAATTCTTCTACGGTCCACAATGCATGCTGAATTAAAAAGTTAGCTACATAAGGATTGCGCTGATTAATATCCGGCAAATGTGGAACAAACCATCCATCTAACATCACTTTTTTATCGGCAGCATTCCCCATCGGATCAAAAATGGCTTCATCTCTATGATTGGTATTGGTGTAAGTTGGCCAATGATTAATCCAATCTTTAGCGGGTGCATCTTTAAACATCCAATGTTCATTGCCCACATGATTGTATACTGCATCTTGAATAATTTTAATGCCTTTTGCATGAGCAGCATCTATCAATTTTTTATAGGCATTTTCACCACCCAATCTTTTGTCAATTGCATAGTGATTGGTAAACCAATATCCATGATAACCTGCCATCATTCCCGCTTGCTCACTTTGCAATGGCATATCATTTTCTAATACCGGTGTCATCCAAATAGCAGTAACACCCATATCATGCAAATAATCTAAATTATTTGTGACACCTTCTAAATCGCCCCCATGTCTTTTGATGGGATCTTTCCGATTTACTAAATTGTCTTTATAGCCAGAAACTACATCGTTAGAAGGATTGCCATTACTAAATCGATCGGGCATTAATAAATAAATAAAATCTTTAGCACTCACCCCATTTGCAAAGGTTTTTCCCATTCCTGTTCTTCGAGGTTTTAATTCCCATGTAAGCACAGCTGTACTTGCTGCACTAGTTAATTGAATATTGATTTTACCTGGCTTTGCAGAAGGGCTAACAAGTAAGTCTAAGGCCAAATATTTTTTGTTTTCAAATACATGTACTTTAGTCAATTGTACACCTGGATAATTCAAACGAATTGTTGCATTTGAAAAAGCATTTTGCTTATTTCGCACAATCACTTGTACTTTATTCCATTTCATACCCACGAACCAATTGGTAGGATACAATTCAATATTGCTTTGAGCTTGTAAGCTAAAAGCCAACAATAAGCAGCCAATCATTTTTACTAAGCGATTCATATCAATAGTTTGTATTTATTCATTTTCTTTTACCACAATGGCACATACTAGCGCAGCAGCAATTAATAATCCGCCCCCTACTTGCACTGCTAATAAACGATCATTGTGCAAAACAGTTTCCATTACATTGCCAAAAAACAAAGAGGCAATAATTTCAGGAAGCACAATAAAAAAATTAAAAATGCCCATGTAAATTCCCATTTTATGCGGAGGTATACATCCTGCTAACATAGAATAAGGCATAGATAATATAGAAGCCCAAGCAATGCCGACCAATCCCATCGACAAGTACAAGTAAGCAGGTTCTGTAACATAGTTCACCGAAATCAATCCTGCACCACCCAATAACAAACAAATGGTATGAGTGTATTTTTTTCCCAATTTATTTACCCAGAAAGGGAGGGTAAAAGAGAAACCGAAAGTGACTAAATTTAAAATGGCTGAAGTGGTATTGGCATATTCTAATCCTTGTGTATATAAATCACTGGATGTAGTGGTATTGCCCCCAAATATATCTGTAGCAACACCGGTACTGTAATAAAACCACATCAAAAACAAACCAGGCCAAGTTAAAAAGTTTACCAAGGCCAACCGCTTCATTTGATCAGGCATATTAGCTACTGAACCAAAAATTTCTTTTACACCACCCATAAAGCCTTTGCCTTCGGCATCTAATTTATTTTTCCAATCTGGATCTGTAGGTGGATATTCTTTACTCTTAATTACGGTGTACAAAACAGCTAATAAAAATACTGCTCCACCAATATAGAAAGAGTACATAATATTTTCAGGAATACCACCCGCTGTTTTATCTCTTGAAACCCCAAACCACTGTACCAATTTTTGGGGTAAATAACCTGCCACAAAAGAAGCTAAGCCAATAAACATACTCTGCATCGCAAAGCCCATGGGTTGCTGCTTCTTATCTAAGTTGTCAGCCACAAAAGCACGGAATGGTTCCATACTTATATTGATGGAAGAATCTAAAATCCAAAGAACACCTGCTGCCATCCAAATAGCAGATGAATTAGGCATAATAAACAAAGCCAAAGAACTTAAAATCGCGCCAATTAAAAAGTAAGGTCTTCTTCTTCCCAACTTTGGATGCCAAGTCCTATCACTCATGTAACCAATGATCGGTTGAACAATCAATCCTGTCATTGGAGCGGCTAACCAAAGGCCTGGAATTTGCTCGGGAGTAGCACCTAAGTATTCATAAATGGCACTCATATTGCCCATTTGCAAACTCCATCCAAACTGAATTCCAAAGAAGCCAAAACACATATTCCAGATTTGCCAGAAACTCAGTTTAGGCAAAACCGCTTTAGGGGTGGTAGACATAGCAATCGTTTTATCGTATATAAATGTGTAATGAATACACATCCCAATATACAATAAAAAACATCCTCATAAAGAGGATGTTTGGAAAATATTTGTTGATATATCCTTTCTAAATTACGAACCCATCAGGAAGTATAGCAGTCTTTTTTACTACTATAATTCCATCTTTTACGGTGTACAATGGATGATCGGTATTAGCCAAATGACTGCCTCCATTAATTCTTACATCGTTGCCGATTCTACAGTTTTTATCGATGATGGCATCTTTGATATAGCAGCGCTCTCCTATTCCAATTTTCGGGAGTCCCTTACTGGTATTCAATTCCATTTCTTCAAGGGTTTCATAATAGTCGTTACCCATGATATACGTGCTTACAATAGTGGTACCGTGTCCAATTCTTGAGCGGATACCTACCACACTTTGCTCAATTCTACTTGCATGAATAATTGATCCTTCTGCAATGATGGTTTTCTCTAAAGTAGTGCCACTTATTTTTGCAGGGGGCAACATTCTTGCTCTACTGTAAACTGTTTTATTATTATCAAATAAGTTAAAAAGAGGTACTTCTTGTGTTAATGCCAAGTTAGCTTCATAAAAAGAATAGATATTACCGATATCAGTCCAATAACCGTCGTATTGGAAGCTGGATACTTTATAGTTCTCAATAGAATCGGGAATAATTTCCTTGCCAAAATCAGTAGCTTTTGGATGCGCTTCATTCAATAATTTATCTAAGATTTTTTTATTGAAAATATAGATACCCATGGATGCCAAATAGTTTCTTCCTTTGGCTTGCATTTCTGCACCAGTATCACTTACCCATTCTGGTAAAACTTCTTTTTTAGGCTTTTCTATAAATGAAGTAATTACGTTCTCGTCATTTGTTTTTAATATTCCAAATTCAGGCGCGTCTCTATCATCCACTGGAATAGTAGCAATAGAGATATCGGTATTACTGCTGATATGATTCTTTAACATATCACCAAAGTCCATTTGGTACAATTGATCCCCACTTAAAATCAAAATATGATCGTACTCTAAATTAGAAATATGTCTAAGCGATTGTCTCACTGCATCCGCAGTTCCCTGAAACCATCCTGGGTTATCGGGTGTTTGTTCAGCAGCCAATATGTCTACAAAACCAGTACTAAATGCACTAAAATGATAAGTGTTTTTGATATGCTTATTTAATGAAGCAGAATTAAACTGCGTTAAAACAAACATACGGTTGATGCCACTGTTGATACAGTTACTTATCGGAATATCCACCAACCGATATTTACCTGCAATAGGTACAGCAGGCTTGGATCTGCTAGCGGTTAGAGGAAAAAGTCGCGTACCTGCTCCACCCCCTAATATTACTGCCAAAACGGATTGCGAAAATGTTTTCATATGATTGATTGCTTATTTGATATTGATTTGAAATTAACTTATTTATTTTAAACTTTGATAAACTTGTCTATACTCAGA
>JBMLPQ010000231.1:0-36384 GCA_049242025.1 Sediminibacterium sp. | reverse complement strand
TTGCGTTTGCATATCCTTTTCCACTTTGATCTCCATTTACATGGAATCCATTATTGGGTAAACAGAAAGCTTCTGAAAAAATGCGCAAAGCTTTGGCTGCTTTTTCGCCATCTCCTAAATGTGCATATAAGTTTCCTTGCCAAGCAAAAGAATAACCAACCCAACCACTTGATCCAATTGAATCCAATTCTCTCAATGATTGTTTTATTAAATTTAAATGCGTTTCCTTTTTTAATAAGCCCAATGGATATATTGCCATTAAGTGAGAGAAATGTCTATGAGAAAAATCATAAGGTACGGAAGGAGCAACGGCTAATCCTCCACGGGAGCTTACTGATAACTCAGGAAAGCTTTTTGCTAAATTATTCCATCGATCTGCTTCTGATGTTTTCCCCAATAATTTAGCCAATGATGATGCACGACTTACTACATATTTCATTAAAGCCAAATCATAATTGGTGGTTTGCTTAAACCAAGCTTGTGCACTATTGTCGTGAAATTCAGGGCTTGAACTAAGTGGTAATTGCCTAAACCCTCCTGCATTGATTCTTGTAATCTCTTCTAAGAAAATAGCTACTTCTTTAAACCAAGGATAAGCAGTATTTCGTAAGAAGTTTTTATCCATGCTGTACTTCCATTGTTGGTCGTAGTGATGCGCTAACCAACTACTTATGGTTGGAGATAGCGCGTACTGAATCCATCCACCCATTTCCGTTCCCTTTAGTGTTGTAACCCCTGGAACATTTAGACCATTACTCTTAAAATATGATTTTGTATAGGCTTTATACGTTGCTTTGTTTTTTTCTAAATGATCAATAAATACAGACGCGCCAGCTAAATCATTTGCACTATAAAATGGCCAATAACTTAGTTCGGTATTTAAGTCGTGATGAAAATCTCCTTTCCATGGTGCAATCTTTCCATTGTCTGCTGTCCATACTGCTTGTAAAGAAATAGGCGGTGCATTTTTTCTTGAAGCTGCTCCCATTAAATAACGAGTGATGTACCACTGTTTTTGCAATATGGTATCAGGTACTTGAAGGGCAGATTTTTTCCAATGATTGTTCCACCAAACTTGATGTTGTTTAAAAGCATCATCAAACCCTTTATTCAATAGTTTCGAAAGAGATATTGTATCTAAACTTGGAGATTGGTTTTGATCATTGCTTTGAATGGTCCAAATGATAGTTACTTCATTGCCCCTTTGATTCCACTGCATAGTAGATCTATAGGAGAATGCACCCCAACCCTTTTGCAAAAAACTTTTAAAGTTGCTACTAGAATCAATCAATGCTTTTGCATAACCTAATCTACCCAAATCGTCTCCTCCCACTACATCACCTATGGATTGTACTTTATTTTGGTAAGGAGGAATGATTAATGAAGCTGAAAAAGGAGTGGACAAATTATTAATCTTTATCCAACCTACAGGTTGATTCGCGTCTACAAAACTGATTAGCTCCACTCCATTTTTTCCTTTGATTTTAACACTTGCAGTAAACAAGTCTAATTTCACTTCAGGATTTGAACCTACGATAGAATGCGGTATTTCAATAGCAGCTCCTGGAATTTTAGTAGGTGCTGGCTCTCGATCATAAGGATGATCTAGGGCTTCCTGTACTTTTTTATATGTACCCGCTTTCCAATTTTCTTCCACCCATTGGTAACTAAAATGGGGTCCATGTAAATCTTTCATGGGTCGTTCATCCCATAGTTCAGCTTGGTCTAATGCAAAACGAATCTGTCCATTTTTATTCCATACCAATGCGCCGAGCAAACCATTTCCAAGGGGCATTCCTTCGTCCCATCTTTTGGCTAAATCAGTTGCATGAATATATCTAACAGGTATTTGACTATAAGAAGCTTCAATCAATCCTAAAAAACTAATCAGAATAATATATAGGAATTTCATATTGCAATATATCCTACTAAATTACGGATGAATCAAGCTCTGTTTTCAAGCTTATTCTTTTTATCTTACAAGAATTATTTGATCGTCTTTTTTAAACCCCGCTTCATGAAACAAAAAATGCTATTCTCCTTGCTGGCTCTTTCCTTTTTGAGTTCGCAAACAATTACAGCTCAGAATGCAGCCACAACAACAACTGCTAAAAGAAAACTCCAACCAGCAGATGTTTATCGTTTGCAAACTTTAGGTGATCCGCAAGTGTCACCAGAGGGGAATTGGATTGCTTATACATTATCATCTGTTGATTCTGTTCAAAACAAACGCAACACTGATATATGGATGGTGAGTTGGGATGGAAAGCAAACGATACAATTAACCAATAGCCCCGATGCTGAATCACAACCGCGCTGGAGCCCAGATGGCAAATACCTTTCATTTGTTGCTGCGCGTAATGGTGCAACCAATAGCCAAATTTGGTTATTGAATCGTTTGGGCGGTGAGGGATTACAACTGACGAATTTGAAGACGAGCTTAATGGATTATTCCTGGAGCCCAGATGGCAAAAAAATATTGATGACTATCAAAACACCCGCTGATACTTCAAAGCCAAAGACCCCCAAGCCTATTGTAATAGATCGTTATAAGTTTAAGCAAGACGTAGTGGGATATATTACACAGCGTGATCCAATCCACCTATACCTATTTGATGTTGCTAGCAAAAAGATGGATACACTTACCAGCGGTGAGTTTGATCAACGTGGTGCAGTATTTAGTCCTGATGGAAAGCATATTGCTTTTGTGAGCAATACCACTGCTGATCCTGATAGAAATATCAATACCGATATTTTTGTGATGGAAGCAAAGCCTAAAGCAGTAGCGAAGCAGTTAACTAAATGGGCTGGTTCAGATGATAGCCCAGTTTGGAGTTTGGATAGCAAAACCATTGCTTATTTAAGTTCTGCAACTGAAACGTACACGGCATACCAAGAACAATACTTAACTATTATTGATGCTGCTGGAACAACCCAACCCAAATTACTTTCTAAGACTTTGGACAGACCAGTTAGTAATATCAAATTTTCAAAAGATGGAAATAGTATTGCGGTATTAATTTCAGATGATAGAGAAAGATATATTGGTCAATTTAATATTGCAACGGGTGCGCTTACTAAAGTTGCGGGAGGTAAAAGAAGTTATGCTGCTTTACAAGCGCATAGCAATAACAATTGGGTGGCTAGTATGAGCGAACCTCAATTGCCTGCTGAATTATATGCAGTTGAAAATGGAGTTCCAAGAAGATTAACCAAACACCAGGATGAATTTGTTGCTCCGCTAGAACTCGCTTCTGTAGACGGTTACAGCTCTACTAGTTCAGATGGAACTAAAGTGTCTAGTGTCATGCTTCGCCCTGCAAATATTCCTGTTACACAAAAATTACCTACGTTGTTTTATATTCATGGCGGACCAGTGGCACAGGATGAATATGGTTTTGATATGACAAGACAAATGCTTTCAGCTGCTGGCTATATGGTAGTAGGTGTAAACTATCGAGGCAGTAGTGGACGTGGTTGGGATTATTCTAAAACCATCAGTGCCGATTGGGGAAACAAAGAAGTTATCGATATTCAAGGTGCAGTAGATTATGCAGTTGAAAAGGGTTGGGCAGATAAAGACAAACTCGGTATTTGTGGCTGGAGTTATGGAGGTATATTAACCGATTATTTAATTGCTTCCGATAATCGTTTTAAAGCAGCCAGTAGTGGTGCGGGTGTAGCTATGGTTTCTTCTTTATATGGCGTTGACCAATACATTAACCAATACGACAACGAGTTGGGTGCTCCTTGGAAAAACATTGATCGTTATTTAAAACTATCTTATCCATTTTTAAAAGCAGACAAAATAAAAACACCTACACAGTTTATGGTAGGTGAAAAAGATTTTAATGTACCTGCTGTTGGAAGTGAGCAAATGTATCAAGCACTTCGTTCATTGGGAACCCCTACTGAGCTCATTATTTATCCAGGACAATTTCATGGTATCAGTACCCCTAGTTATGTAAAAGATCGTTTTGAAAGATATATTGGTTGGTTTAATAAATACCTTAAATAATTTTTGTGTCAAAATTTTATAATACAATTATTGCGATGGTGTTTTTGTTGCAAAACAATCACACCATCGCTCAAACAAACCTTCAAACAGATGTGCTAGTCATTGGTGCAAGTGCTAGTGGTATTTCTGCAGGGATTCAGTCTGCAAGATTAGGTGCAAAAACAATTATTGCAGAGCCAAGTACTTGGTTGGGAGGAATGATTACCGCTGCTGGTGTTTGTGCATTTGATGGCAATCATAATTTACCTGCTGGTTTGTTTGGGGAGTTTAGGTCTGCATTGTATAAAGTGTATGGTGGTCCTAATAAAGTATCAACAGGATGGGTAAGCAATACCTTGTTTGAGCCGCATGTAGGAGACAGTATTTTTAAAACCATTGCAGCATCTACTAAACATTTGACTGTACGGTATCAACTTCAATTTCAGTCGGTTATTAAAACCAATGGAGTTATTACAGGCGCCAATTTTATTGATCAGCAAACAAAAAAAAATATTGCCATCAATGCCAAGCAAGTGATTGATGCTACAGAGTTAGGAGATGTGATGGCTAATGCTGGTGTAGCTTATGATTTGGGAATGGAGTCTAATGCTATTACAGGTGAAAATGTACACCAATTAGAAAGTAATGATATGGTTCAAGACATTACTTATGTGGCTATATTAAAAGATTATGGTAAGGGCAGAGACTGTACCATTGTTAGACCAGCGAATTATGATCCAGCAGAATTTGATGGTGCATGTACAGATTATTATTTTAATAAGACTCGTCAAAAACCGAGTGTTGATGCACAGAAAATGCTGAATTATGGAAAGCTACCCAATAACAAATTCATGATTAATTGGCCTGGGTATGGCAATGATATTTATTTGAACTTGGTAGAAATGAAGGAAGAAGACAGGGTAAAGGAATTGACCAAAGCAAAAGAACAAACCCTTCGTTTTATTTATTTTATACAGCATCAGTTGGGCTTTAAACACCTAGGGTTGGCCGATGATGAATACCCAACCAAAGATCGTTTTCCATTGATACCTTATCATCGTGAAAGTAGAAGAGTAAAAGGGTTGGTAAGAATGAACGTAAAGCATATTGCCCAACCATTTGCTACGCCTATGCAATTGTATAGAACGGGAGTTGCTGTAGGAGATTACCCCATTGATCATCATCACAAAAAAAATCCATTGGCTCCACAGCATTTAGATTTTTATCCGGTTCCTTCATTTAATATTCCATTAGGGGCTTTAATTCCTCCCAATACTAAGGGTTTGGTGATGGCAGAAAAAAGTATCAGTGTTTCTAATGTGGTGAATGGTACTACACGCTTACAAGCCATTGCTTTATTAATTGGCCAAGCAGCTGGAACGGTTGCTGCTTTAGCTGCTAAAGCAAACAAGGCTGCTTCTGATGTTTCTATAAGAAAGGTACAAGCTGCTTTATTAGAAAGCAATGCCTATATCATGCCTTATTATGATATGCCTATTTCGCATCCACATTTTGAAGTGGCACAAAGAATAGGCGCTACAGGAATTTTAAAAGGACAAGGCGTTCCAGTAAGCTGGGCAAATAGAACATTATTTCATCCAGACTCTTTAGTTAATAGACGTGAACTCGTAAAAGATATTGCACCTTTTTATTTGATGAAGGAAAATCAACAAAAGAGTTTATCGCTCTCTGAAGCGGTTGATATCATTATGCAAATGGCGAAATATCATAGCCAATTGATTCATCAAAAGCCTCAGTTTTTTAATACAAGTACTTCTTGGAATTACTCGAATAAGCAAATCTTTACAGAGCAAATTAAAACTGCTTGGGTAAAATGGAAGCTGGGATATTTTAATGAAAATATGCCCTTAACCCGTTTAGAGTTTGCAAAACTCTTAGACGCTACTATCCACCCTTTTGAACTAAAACAAGTAGATCACCAAGGAAAATTTATTGAATAACTACTTTCTTCAAATAATAACCAGCCGCATCAACCATTGGAATAGTATTGCTTTTTACGGAAATTCCATCCTTACCCAACATCATTCGAGTGGCTTTGCTGTTAAGCGTAATTTCAAAGGGCAAATCCATGAAATAATTCAGTGGTTTAATTTGGTATTGCTGATAGCTGGTTTCTTTAATAGATACTTCTATCAATTGCGTAGTTTTTAAATGAAAATCAAAAAAGGGTTTTAAAGAATAACCAGCTGCTTTACTAAATAATTGTTCTACATCATTGGATGTAACGGTGTTGTCATAAGTATACGCAGGGTCAGTAGCTAATTGCTTCAATGTTTTCAAAAACAATTCGTCGCCTAAAACATAACGCAAGCTGTGCATGAAGAAAGAACCTTTTGTATAAATATCGCTACCTGCATAGGTTTCATCTTCTGATAATTCTTCGCCACCCACCAATGGTTTTTTATGACGGATTCCTCTTTTGTGCGCGGCAATAATTTTATTGTATTCTTCCTGACCGTCTAATTCATACATTGCCAGCGCTTCAGCATAGGTTCCTATCCCTTCCTGAATCCACATATGCGCCCAATCTCTATTGGTTACTTTATTGGCCCACCATTCATGCGCGTATTCATGAAATAGGTTAGCAGAGTAATCTTGCCCACCAACTATGGTGAAAATAAATTTATTATCAAAAGTAATCATGGTCTGGTGTTCCATACCCGAATTAGGAACAGCGGCAATGCCAATTTTTTCTTTGTACCAAGGGTATTCACCAAAGTATTTTTCTAAAATTTTACTATCCCGTTTTTTTGCTTCAATTACTCTTTTGGCTTGAGAAGAATCTTCTTCTAGAATATAATATTCAATCGGTACAATATTATTGTTAATGGTTGTATAGCTGTCTTTAAAAACCCGATACTTGCCAATATTAAATAGTATGCAATAATTACTGATGGTGTAATTGGTCTTCCAAGAGAAAGTAGACTTGTTTTTCTTAGTAACCGTTTTTTGTAATAAGCCAGGACCCGCAACCGATAAGCCAGCAGGAACTGTAATATTCATTTCAACACCCTCATTAGGCTCATCACTAGGATGGTCTTTGCAAGGGAAATACATTCTTCCTCCTTCTTTTTGAATATTAATAGAGACCCAGTCATTACCAGAGCGGTCCTTAGACCAAGTAAAACCACCTAACCATGGAGGTCTTACCGCTTCAGGTGGGTTTCCTTCATAAGTGATCAATACGGAATGATTTCCAGCAGGAAATTCGTTGTTGCTCGAAAAAGGTTTAACCCCATCACCCCCAGTTCCTTTGATAAAAATCTTCTCTTCTTTATGATCAAATGAAACCCTCTTCCCATCTACTTTGATGGATTCAATAGTAAAGTGCTGAATAAAGTCTAAAAGAATGGTATCTGCAGCATTTTTTAATTGCAGGTTTACCGTTGTATTTCCTTTAATGAACTTATTGGCAATGTCTACGTCTAAGTTGAGGATATACTTACGAATGTCCATATTCGCCTGAACAGGTTTTAGTTTCCCGCCCGAAGAAAGCTTACCAATATCGGTTTTCTGCCCAAGCGCCCTGGGTGAAGTGCAGAAAACGGCAATACCCATCAAACCAGCAGCTGCAATCAATCGAACATTTTTAGCGTATAACATGGCAATAATTATTGAATGATTCTAATTTTAATATTTCTAAAAGATACGCCTTTTGCCCAATCTTGTAAACCAATATGACCTTTTGTTGATTTACTAAAATCAGGAAATACAGCAGCTTTGCTATTTGCAACCAAGCCCTTCCAACGCTCAGAACCAATTTCTTCCTCAGCGGTCATGATCCCATTCAGCCAAAAATTGATTTTCCCATTTACTTGCATAATTCTACTGGTATTCCATTCCCCCGAAGGTTTGGGTTCAATTGGGTTTGTAAGGGGAGCTAAGCCGTAGAGTGCGCCAGCCCCCTTTTTTCCACCATCAAGGTATCCGGGCTGCATATTTGGGTTGTCCAATAACTGGTATTCAGGACCTGTAGCCCAAGTAGCTATATAACTGGTATCGTCTTGCACATTAATAAACACGCCGCTATTCCCTTCACGGGCAATTTTCCAGTCAAAAACCAATTCATAGTTCTCATATACCCCATCAGTCACAATATCCCCATGTGTGCCTGTTGTATCTGAACTAGCAGTGGTTAATTCTCCATTTACAGCTTTCCAAGCATGTTTCATGGCGGGTTTACTAAACATATGCCAGCCATTAGTCGTTTTTCCATCAAACAATAAAACCCAGCCTGCAGCCTTTTCATTGCTCGATAAGGTATTATTTGTATCCAGTTTTTTATTGAAGAAGTAGGATATAATTAAGAGTAAGAAAACACAGGCTAATGAAATTAGTACAGCAGCCTTTAAACGGTTTTTATTATTCATGGGAAACAACAGTTGTATTATGGGGAAGTTAGCATAGTTTCAAATAAAAAGCTAGATTCACCGATAATTCTATACCCTTCTTCCCTATATAAATACAAAATATAAATAAATTAGATTCAGTATATAATTAAAAAATCTTGTTTAATTTTACAGTGCCCCCGAAACCCTTAAATTAAAGCATTATGATAGATCAGAACCAGGTATTAATTACCTTACCCGATGGGGTTTTTATGGAAGGTCATTTTAAGACCAAACATTCTTTAAAGATTGAAAGTAGCATTAACGGAACGCTTTTATCAAAGCAAAAAGTAATTTTAGAGTCTAACTCAGTATTTAACGGAGATTTGATTTGCTCTGAATTAGTGCTATCAGGAAAATTTAGCGGCAACATATTTTGTACCGGAAAAGTGCAAGTAAAACAAGGTTGTCAAATTTCTGGAAGAGTATATACTTATCGTTTTGAGAACGATGAAATGACCAACTTAGATTGTATTATTAGTGTGCCAGATACAAATACCATTAATAAAATCAAAGAAATCATAGAAGCAATAGATGTAGATCAAAAGCTTAGCTCTGATCCTAATTTGCCAAGCTTAATTAAAATCTACGAAGATAATTTAGCCGCAAAGGAAAAAGTTAAATTAACAGAATTAATAAAGGAGCCTACAAAGCCAATTCCTTCAGCTACAAACGGAACTTCGGCACCTTCTAGCAACGGAATTCCAACTGCTGCTTCAAAATAGCTTATTCCCCAAATTGTGAAAAAACTGTCTCAAAAGGACAGTTTTTTTTATGCCTATAATTAACCTTAGGGTAATGATTCCTTAACGCTTAGGTAATATTGAAGTGGGAGTTTTGTAAAAACTACCCATGGAAAAACGCTCGGTGAACGTAGTAGTTATCAGCGATTTGCATTTAGGAACATATGGTTGTCATGCAACCGAAATAGTCAACTACTTAAAAAGCATTGCTCCACAAATATTAATCTTAAACGGCGACATCATAGATGGATGGCAGTTTAGTAAAAGGTACTTTCCTGCAAGCCATTTACAAGTGATTAAAGAAATCATGAACCTAATAACCAATGGTACCCGAGTTATTTATATAACTGGTAACCATGATGAAATGCTGAGAAAGTACAGCGATGTAGAGATTGGCAATTTTAAATTGACGGATAAGGTAGTGATGGAGATTGATGGAAAAATGACTTGGATTTTTCACGGAGATGTATTTGATGCAACCACTAAGGGAAGTGCCAAGCTATTAGCAAAGCTGGGTGGTCATGGATACGACCTGCTCATTTTATTGAATCGATTCATTAATTACTTACTAAACATTGCGGGTAAAGAAAAAATGAGTTTGAGTAAAAAAGTAAAAGACAGTGTTAAACAGGCCGTCTCGTGGATTGGAAATTTTGAGCAAACAGCAGCAGAGCTTGCTATCACTAAAAAATATGACTATGTAATATGTGGTCATATACATCAACCCCAAGTAAGAACAGTAGAAACAGCAGAAGGTAAAGTGGTGTACATGAATAGCGGAGACTGGATAGAAAATTTAACCGCCTTAGAATATTCCAATCATGCATGGTCCATATACCAATATGACCCTAAGACATTTAATAAAGAGGTAAACGCTACAAAGCTTACCGAGTCTAATCAGCCTGCATTTAATGTAATCACAGACGAAGTAACCCTGTTTCTAAACTCATTAATACTACAAGCATGAAAATATTTTATGCAGTACAAGCCACAGGTAATGGACATATTGCACGTGCAAAAGAATTGGTTCCTTATTTACAACGTTATGGCCAAGTAGATGTTTTTTTGAGTGGGAATAATAGCAATCTAAAAGTAGACCTACCTGTAAAATACCAAAGTAATGGCGTTAGTTTGTTTTACGGTAATAAAGGAGGATTGGATTATTGGAAGATGGCTCAAGAATTATCTTTATTCAATATCATAAAAGAAGCAAGGGCATTACCGGTAGATCAATACGATTTAGTGGTGAATGATTTTGAAAGCATTACTTCGTTGGCTTGTAAAATAAAACAGGTACCCTCTATTGGGTTTGGTCATCAAGCGAGTTTTAGAAGTAAACAAACACCAAGACCAACTAAAAAGGATTGGATGGGAGAGTTTATTTTAAACAACTATGCAAGTGCAACCCAATATATTGGATTACATTTTGAGCAATACGATAATTTCATTTATTCCCCAATCATAAAAGAGCAGGTATTAGCAGCAAATCCTACCAATCAAGGACATATATCGGTTTACCTTTCGCATTATAGCGACGAAGTAGTAGCTAGTTATCTTAATCAACTACCTGATCAATTGTTTCATTTATTTAGTAAGAAAGCCAAAACCATTAACCAGCAAGGGAATATTATTTATATGCCAATTGACAATGCCCTGTTTACACAAAGCATGATTAATGCAGCAGGAGTAATAACAGGTGCGGGTTTTGAAACACCCGCAGAAGCTTTGTATTTAAATAAAAAATTACTTTGTATTCCTATAAGAGGACAATATGAGCAATTGTGTAATGCTGCTGCTCTCAAAAATTTTGGTGTGCCCATCATTGCAAATTTAAATGTAGATTTTGCCAAACAAGTAGAAAACTGGTTGAATCAAACCAATCAAAAGAAACTTACACTCGGCTTTAATACAGCCACTATTGTAGAAAAACTGATGGAAGAAGCCGATTCATTACAAGCAAAGGAAGAAATGTTTAATGAATATGAACTCGATCAACTTTCCTTAAAATTTCGCTAATTGAGTAAAGAAGCAATATTAAAAGCCAGTGATTTTGGGGATGATTTTTTATGGGGTGTTGTAATTGCTGCAACACAAAATGAAGGTGCCTATAAAACAGATGGCAGAGGACTTTCTATATGGGATCAGTTTGCCAATAAACAAGGAAAAACAAAAGCAGGCGCAACACCATCTGTTGCTTGCGACTTTTATCATCGATACAAAGACGATTTGTTATTAGTAAAAGCATTAGGATTTAAAGTATTTCGTTTTTCTATTTCTTGGAGTAGAATTTTACCATTTGGAACAGGGAAAATTAATCAAGAGGGTATACAGTTTTATCATCGTTTAATAGATGAGTGTATTAATTTAGATTTGATTCCTTATGTAACCCTGTATCATTGGGACTTACCAGCAGCTTTAGAAAAAGAAGGTGGTTGGACTTCTACTCATTTATTAAAATGGTTTTCACGCTACGTTCAAGTGTGCACACAGGAGTATGGGGATAAGGTAAAGAACTGGATTGTGTTGAATGAACCCATGGGCTTTACCTCATTGGGTTATATGATAGGGAAGCACGCACCAGGTAAAATGGGTCTTAGTAATTTTTTGCCAGCAGTACACAATGCGGTGATGGCGCAAGCAGAAGGAGGAAGAATTATTCGAGCCAATGTGCCCCATGCAAATATTGGAACCAGTTTCTCTTGTAGTGAAATCATACCTGCAACACAAAATAAAAAAGACCTTGATGCTGCAAAAAGAATTGATATTTTATTGAACAGACTATTTATTGAACCGAGCTTAGGAATGGGTTATCCATCGGATGGATTTGCATTGATGGATAAATTGTATTTGCACAATAAAGCTTGGAAGTTTACGGAAAGAATGAAATTCGATTTTGATTTTATTGGAGTGCAAAATTATTTTCCAGTTGTAGTAAAATACAATGCTGTAATACCAATAATTCAAGCAGCTGATATTAGTGCCAAATCTAGAAAAGCAATAGCTACCGATATGGGATGGGAAGTTAGCCCAACTGGTTTTTATAATATCATTCAGCAGTTTGCTGCTTATCCTGGCGTTAAAAAAATAATTATTTCAGAAAATGGCGCATTTTATAAAGACAAGCTAATGAATGGCGTAATCAATGACACTAAACGGATTCAATATTTTCAACAATATTTAGGGGCTTTGTTAAAAGCAAAAAATGATGGATTAAATATTGCTGGATATTTTGCTTGGACTTTGATGGATAATTTTGAATGGTCAGAAGGTTATCATGCAAGGTTTGGATTGGTGCATGTAGATTTTAAAACACAACTTAGAACAGTAAAACAATCTGGGCATTGGTTCAGACAATTTCTTGCACAATAAAGTTGTAAATTGGTTGATATATCTTAGGAAAATGATTTATCAGCGGTACAAGAAAGAGATTGCCATGCTCATTGGTTTGGTTTTGGCATTGTTGTTTTATTTTTTCAATCCATTTTCTTTAGCACCTAAATCGGTAACGGTTTTATCTGTTGCTTTTGCAATGATTAGTTGGTGGGTATTAGAAGCGGCTCCTTTAGCGGTAGTAGCATTGGTTCCAATTGTGGTTTTTCCATTATTAGGTATTGCAACTGTTAAAGAAGTTACCAAGTCTTACTCCGATTCAACTATATTTTTATTCATGGGTGGTTTTTTTATTGCATTGGCAATAGAAAAATGGAATCTGCACAAACGAATCGCATTAGGAATTATCAATATTACAGGAACCAATGGAAATCAAATCATTCTAGGCTTTATCATTGCTACTTGTTTTTTGAGTTTATGGTTAAGCAATACTGCTACAACAATGATGATGTTGCCAATTGCTGGTTCCGTTATTCATGTGATTACCAAGCACCATAATAAAGAAGGGAATATTAAAAATTTCTCCTTGGTCTTAATGTTGTCTATTGCTTACGCATCCAATTTTGCTTTAGGTACAATTATAGGTACACCGCCAAATGTGGCTTATGTAGCCCATATTAGCGAGCGATTTAATTACACAATTGGTTTTACCGATTGGATGATCGTATTTATGCCGCTTACCATAGTAATGAGTTTTGGGCTATACTGGGTAATGGTTAAATGGTTGTACCCCAATAAAATCAGTCATAGTTTAGAAGGCAAAGCATTTATACAAGAAGAATTAGCAAAGCTGGGCAAAATTTCATTGCCCGAAAAAAGGGTGCTTATCATTTTTGTTATCACTGTTTTTTTATGGATCACCAAAGACTTGATCAATGGGTTTCAAAAAGCAATCGTGCTAGACGATGCTATTATTGCAATGGCAGGGGGATTAACACTGTTCATTGTTTCAGCAGGAAGCGCGGCTTCGATAAACGCTAATTTTACTGCGGCAGATAAGTTGGAAACTGATGTTTCAAAAGAAAGCGAAGCAACATCTCAGTCTCGTTTATTAGAATGGGAAGACACTAGTAAAATGGCTTGGGGAATATTGTTGATGTTTGGAGGAGGTATAGCATTAGCAAAGGCTCTAGAAGACGCCAATCTATTGCAACAATTAGGTAGTTATATCGCTTCTTTTTCTTCAACTAATTTATTGTTGATGATTTTGGTAGTAACTACCCTCTCTGTTTTTTTGAGTGAAGTAATGAGTAATGTTGCACAAGTAATTGTGTTAGCTCCGGTTATTTCGTCTGTAGCTATTGCATTAAAAATGGATCCATTGTCGTTGGGCATACCCATGACATTGGGTGCAAGTGTAGCCAGTATGTTACCGATGGGTACACCACCCAATGCCATAGTGTTTGCCAGTGGTCATGTTAAAATAAAAGACATGATTAAAACAGGGTTTGTGTTGAATATTATTTGCATCATCATCATCACCCTGTTTTGTTGGTTATTACAACCTTATCTAATTAAACTGCACTAATTATTTTTTTCTTTTTTTGTCAGGTACCATTTGATGTTGAAATAACCAACTCATAAAAGTTGGTTCAGCAAATGCATTGTCCCAACTGTTGTGATTCACGCCGGGGTATTCAATATATTCAACTGGAACTTTTACTTCTTTTAAGCGAGCCACCATTTTTCTAGATAAATCTACATTCACTACTACATCTGCATCGCCATGAAATACACGGAAAGCAGTTTTCTTTACTGTGTTATTGTATAAAGAGTCATTGCCGCCTCCACAAATAGGCGCTGCAGCGGCAAATAAATTCGGGTTGCGATAGACTGCTTCAAATGTACCCATACCCCCCATTGATAATCCAGTAATATACATACGCCCTTTATCTACCGATTCTTCATTTGCTATTTTGTTAACCAAAGCGGTTGCAGCTGCTAATGGCCAACTTGATGTGTCTTTATAATTGAAAGTTCTTTCAATTGGATTTTTTGTTCGGTCTATTGTACTATTTGCCCAATAGGAATCGGTTGGACATTGAGGAAAAACAACAATGGCTGGATAATTGGTTCTGTTGGCTGGTGTTAAAAATAATTTAGATCCATGTATCAATTGTTTTTCGTTGTCGTTACCCCTTTCACCTCCTCCATGCAATACCAAGATCAGCGGATATTTTTTATTGCGATCATAATTTTCAGGGTATAAAATTCGGTAGGGCAAATTTTTATCTGGAGCAAAGTCAAAAGATTTTTTCTCATATGCGTTGAGTGCTGGATCATAATTGCTTTTAGTTAACCAGTTATTCAATTGAAGCCAGTCTGCAAACCGTTCAATCCAATTATCCGTTGGTATTTTTTGAGTGGCCATTCCAAAACCATGACCTCCTTTTGCATACAAGTGTAATTCGGCTGCTTGCTTATTGGCCAACCATTGGCTATAAAGGTCTACACTATGACTGGCTAGGTCTAAATTATCGTCTGTTGCTGCAATAATAAAAGCGGGTGGTGCTTTGGATTCAAGTTTACCCTGCAAAGCTTTAGGAAAGAATGCATAAACAGGGGCTATAAAATTGGGTTTATTGGCTTCGGTGTATCCATAAGCTGTTCCTGCTGTTACCGTTCCCCCAGCGGAAAAACCCATGATTCCAATTCGGTTAGGATCTAATTTCCATTCGTTGGCATTTTCCCGAACATAAGCAATGGCTGCTCTTCCGTCTGCAATGGCTAGTGGGATTAATTCCATATTTTGTTGGTCAAACTTTTTGGATCCCCAAATGGCATTCATTTCGGTAACTGGGTCTGCTGTGTAGCTCCTTATTAATCGATATTTTAAAACAAAACAGGTAACGCCCTTCTTAACCAGCCACTTGGCTACATCATACCCTTCGTTGTCAATGGATAATGCACGGAATGCTCCACCTGGAGCTATAATGATGGAAGTGCCATTGGCTTTTCCTTCTTCTGGTTTAAAAACGGTAATTGTTGGCTTGGCAACGTTGTAAACAATCCTTAACCCCCAATCATTTTTAGTGTTTTCTGCCTCCTCCCAATTCCAATTTTCGGAACCCTTTATAGCTCCATTGTATAGGGGGATAATCTGGTTTTGACTAAAATTTGGTCCACTTAGTCCTAAAAAAAAGATTAAAAAAAACAGGATTCTGGTCATATTATTGAAGTTTTTAGATAAAAAGGAGGGGTTTTGTTTAGCAATTACGCTTTTTTGCCCCGTTTTTTAGTAAATTTCTATTAAATCAATCGGTTATTAATATTGTTTTACTATTAACTTATTGTAATTTAATATCTTTGCAAATGTTTCAACCTGAATAACTAAAATTATTCAGTAGATTTTTTTGCTACTGAAACCTGCGTTTCTGTTCAAAATTGTCAAAATTGTATAAAGAATGATTCAAGAGAGTTTACTGGAAAAAATTAGAAGCTTTACTACCCCCGACGAACTAAAAAGCGCAGGTATTTACCCTTATTTCCGTGCTATTGAAAAAAACAATGACACAGAAGTAATGATTGGTGGGAACAAAGTATTAATGTTTGGTTCTAATAGCTATATGGGGCTAACCAATCATCCCGAAGTTTTAAAAGCGGCCAAAGACGCAATTGACCAATATGGTAGCAGTTGCTCTGGCTCTCGTTTTTTAAACGGTACTTCTAATTTACATGTGGAATTAGAGAATGCCCTTGCAGAACATATTGGTAAAGAAGCTGCGCTTACTTTTACCACAGGATTTCAAACCAATTTAGGGGCTGTTTCTGCAATTACAGGAAGAACTGGAGTAATTATTTTAGATGAATTGGATCATGCTTCTATCATTGAAGGAGCTAGATTGTCTTTTTCTAAAATTCTGAAATACGCACACAACGATATGCAGGACCTTGAGCAAAAACTCAGTACGGTTCCATTGGATACCATTAAGATGATTGTGGTAGACGGCATATTTAGCATGGAGGGAGATATTTGTAAGCTACCTGAAATTGTTGCATTGGCTAAAAAATACCAATCTCTAGTAATGGTAGATGATGCTCATTCATTAGGAGTATTAGGTAAATTGGGTAAAGGAACTGCAGATCATTTTGGATTAACCAATGAAGTTGATTTAATAGTAGGAACTTTTAGTAAGTCTCTTGCTTCTTTAGGTGGTTATGTTGCAGGAAGCAAAGAAATGATCAACTTTTTAAAGCATACTGCGCGTTCAATGATCTTTAGTGCTAGTACACCTCCTTCTGCAACTGCATCAGCTTTAGCTGCATTAAAAATTATACAGCGCGAGCCAGAAAGATTAGATGCTTTATGGAAGAACACCGCTTATATGGTGAACGCTTTACAAGAACTTGGATTTGAAATGGGTGCTTCGGAAACTCCGATCATTCCAATCTATATAAGAGATAATTTTCTCACTTTTAAATTTACGCAACGCCTTTTTGAAGAGGGTGTTTTTGTAAATCCAGTGGTTTCCCCTGCGGTTAAAAGTGATTCTTCGCTTATTAGAATGTCTATCATGGCCACACATACGAAAGAGCAATTAGATACTGCATTAGAAAAACTGCAGTTGGTTGCTAACGAGCTGAATATCGCTAGACACGTATCTGTAGCATAATACCGCTTCCATTATGGATATTACCATTCAAGAAGTAACTGGTAAAAAGCAGATGAATGCTTTTCTAGACTTTCCGTATGCGTTGTATAAAAACAACCCCTACAATATTCCTAAGCTTCGTTTTGATGAGGCGGCTACGCTCAACCCAAAAAAAAATCCAGCTTTTGATTTTTGTGAAGCTCGCTACTGGCTTGCTTTTCAGAATGGTGTTGTAGTAGGTAGAGTAGCAGCTATCTACAATAAAAAATATGTAGAGCGTTGGAAAAATAATTATTTACGTTTTGGATGGATTGATTTTATTGAAGATATAAATGTTGCCCAAGCATTAGTGTCTGAAGTAGAAAATTGGGCGAAGGAATTAGGTTGTACTGCAGTGCATGGTCCTTTAGGTTTTACCGATTTGGATTATGAAGGCATGTTGATAGAAGGCTTTGAAGAGCGCGGAACAATGGCTACTATTTACAATTATCCTTACTATCCAACATTCATGGAACAACTGGGTTATGGTAAAGCAGTAGATTGGGTAGAGTATCGCATTAATGTTCCTAATGAATTGCCAGAAAATATTTTAAAGATTGCGAACCTAGTAGAGCGTAGGTTTAAGTTGCATGTAGTGCCCATGAAATCTACCAAAGATTTAAAGCCTTATGCAAAAGAGGTTTTTCAGTTGGTGAATGAAACTTATGCTGAATTATATGGAGTAGTAGAATTGACGCAACGTCAGATTGACTATTACGTCAAAATGTATTTCTCTATGATACGGGTAGAATTTATTACCCTTATTGCCAACGAACAAAATAAGTTAGTTGGATTTGGTATTTCGATGCCTTCGCTTTCAAAAGCTTTGCAAAAAGCAAATGGTTCCCTTTTTCCATTTGGCTTTATTCATTTGCTTACTGCGCTTAAGAAAAATGATGAGGTTGATTTATTGTTGATTGGGATTGATAAAAGTCTTCAAGGTAAAGGCGTGAACGCCATTGTGCTAAGAGAGTTTAATAAGAACTATGCTAAAGCTGGAATTAAATTTGCGGAAAGCAATCCTGAATTAGAAGAGAATACCAAAGTGCAAAGTACTTGGCAACATTTTGATGCCAGACAACATAAGCGCAGGCGTTGTTTTATTAAGCAACTATAACCAGCATTTCAATGAAAAATATACTGATAACGGGTGCCAGCGGTTTCATTGGTAGCTTTTTAGTAGAAGAAGCTTTAAAAAGAGGCTATCGAACTTTTGCAGGAATAAGGTCTTCTAGCAGTAAGGGGTACTTGAATCATCCCGACTTGCACTTGTTTGAAATGGATTTTTTGAGCAAAGAAAAATTACAAAATCAGCTGTGGAAAAATGCAGAAGCGTTTGGACCATTTGATGTAGTTGTACATTCAGCTGGGTTAACTAAGAGTAGGGTTTTAGATGAATATTACAAAGTTAATTTACACAATACCGAAAGACTAGTAGACGCGCTCATTGAATTGGAAATGGTTCCAGAGCGCTTTGTATTTATAAGTAGTCTTGCCTCATATGGACCAGGTGTTGGAACAACACCAGTAGCAGAAACCAATATACAAGCACCTATTACTGCATACGGAAAGAGCAAATTGGCAGCAGAGCAAATGTTGGCAACCAAGCATCAATTCCCCTTTGTAATTGTGCATCCTACAACAGTGTATGGACCAAGAGAAAAAGACCTATTGGTTTTGATACAGTCTTTAAATCAGCACGTAGAGTTGTACATTGGCAATACCAAACAGCAACTTAGTTTTATTCATGTGGCAGATGTATGCAAAGCTGTTTTTTTAAGCATTGACCAGCCAATTATTGCACAGAATATTCTATTGAGCGACACTTTTAATTATACTTCAAAGGAGTTTAATAATATGGTGAAAGCCGTATTGGGAAAGAAAACGCTTCCAATAGTGGTGCCCGTTCCAATTGCAAAAGCAGCGGCACAGGTAAGTGAGTGGGTAGGTAATTTAAGGGGAGTAACGCCGGTTCTAAACAAAGAGCGTTTGAAAGAGTTTCAGGCACCCAACTGGGCAGTAGACGCAACTGTGTTGAAGAACCTTGGCTTTAGGCCTGATTATCCTTTGCAAAAAGGCATAGAACATACTGTTGAATGGTATAAAAGAAATGGTTGGTTAAAATCATAACCCAGGTTTAATAAAATTTTCAGCCTTTACAGCGTGTAGTTGTTTTCCCCTAATTTTACGCTTACAACCGTAGGTTGTAAAATATGCGTAAAGCCAAGCATATCATTTGTAGCAGTATAATCATATGAAACTTTCTACTAAGTATTTTAAAGCAGACATGCTAGCAGGAATGGTAGTGTTCTTAGTTGCATTACCCCTCTGTTTAGGAATTGCAGTAGCAAGTGGTGCACCCCCATTTGCAGGAGTAATTTCAGGTATCATTGGTGGTATTGCAGTTGGATATATGAGTAATTCTAACGTAAGTGTTTCGGGTCCTGCGGCTGGATTGATTGCAATCATATTGGTAGCAATTACAGATTTAGGGTATGAAACTTTTTTATCTGCAGTAGTAATAGCCGGTGCTATTCAATTGACATTGGGCTTGCTAAAAGCTGGCGGTATTTCTAGTTATTTTCCTACAAGTGTAATTGAAGGAATGTTGGTAGCAATTGGAATTATCATCATAAAAAAAGAAATACCACATGCCATTGGTTATGATTTAAAACATGAAGGAGTTTTTTATTCATATCAGTTAATAGAAGCCGATAAAGGATTTTTTACTGAATTAATTCATGCATTCAATTTTGCACATACAGGAGCAATCATTATAGCAGTGTTGTCTATTGCAATTATTATTGCTTTTAATAAAGTAGCTGCGCTTAAAAAATTAAAAGCCGTTCCTGGAGCATTAGTTGCTGTTGTTGCAGGCATTTTATTAAATGAGTTATTTGCAATGGTATGGCCAGCTATTACTGTAAAAGATGAGCACCTTGTTTTATTACCTATTGCAACCACATTTAGTGAATTTGCCAACCAATTTACAGCCCCAAGTGTAGAAGGTTTCCTAAATATGAAAGCTTGGATGGTGGGTATTACTATTGCAATTGTAGCAAGTATAGAAACATTGCTTTGCTTAGAAGCAGGCGATAAAATGGATCCCTTAAAAAGATTTTCTAGTGCAAATAGAGAATTGAATGCGCAGGGAATTGGTAATATATTATCGGGATTATTGGGCGGCCTGCCAATGACTTCTGTAATTGTGAGAACATCTGCCAATATAAATGCAGGCGCTAAAACTAAGTTAGCAGCTATTGCGCATGGAGTATTTTTATTTGTTGCTGTACTTGCTATACCAGGTATATTGAATAAAATACCTATGGCAAGTTTGGCTGCAATTTTAATTATGATTGGATTAAAGCTCGCGAGTATTACTACCTTCAAACATATGTGGCATAATGGGATGCAGCAATTTGTTCCCTTTATTGTTACAGTAATTGCAGTAGTTTTTACCGACTTGTTAAAAGGAGTGGGTATTGGATTGGTAGTGAGTATTTATTTTATTTTAAAGGGAAATATGAAGTTGGCATATTTTTTTAAAAAGGAAAAACACCATAGTGGAGAAACCATCCATATTAATTTAGCCCAAGAAGTTTCCTTTTTAAATAAAGCAGCAATTAAGCATACGCTGACTCATTTACCTAAAAACTGCACCGTAGTGATTAATGCAGCGGATACAGTTTATATTGATTATGATGTACTAGAAATGATTAAAGATTTTATGAACTTTGGTTCAAAAGATAAAAATATATCTGTGGTATTAAAAGACTTTAAGGAAGAATATAAAATGCAAAATTACACAAGTAATCATGTAACCAACTAAATCCAATCAAAACCTAATCCGGGTTGTTTATTAATTGTAAGCAACCCGTTTTTAATTTCAAAACCTCCTTTAACCATATCTTCTGCTAAGTCAAAACTTCCATCCAAATCTAAGTATTGGGTGTGTGGGCAACTATACGCTACATGTAATGCAGCTGTAATGCTAATAATACTTTCGTCGTTACATCCCCAAAACAAACTAATACCAGCTGGCTTTGCAATATTCGCAATTTCTCTTGCGCCCAAAATACCTCCACATTTCATGAGTTTGATATTGTATATACCAAATGGATGAATAACGCTCGCTAATTCTATTGCGGCTTTTGCATTGTGCAGTGATTCATCTGCCGCGAGCTTATTTCTTTTTTGTTGATCTAATAACAATAGGTCGGTTTCTTTACCTACAGGGAGTGGTTGTTCAATTAATTCAAGGCCTATTTTTTCTGTAGCATTTATAAACTTGGTTAGTTTGCTTAACGTATATCCTTGATTAGCATCTACTCTAATATTGATTTTATTACCATATTTTTCGTGAAGTAATATGACCCTTTCAATATCTTCATCTACTGCTAATCCAGTTTTTATTTTAAATACATCAAATCCCTGAGCAAAATATTCTGCGGCATCTGCCATTGTTTCCGCTGTATTTTTTATTCCAATGGTTACAGATGTTTTTAACGGACCCGACTGAATACCATAAAATTCAGCTACTGAAATACCTGCCCATTTTCCGAAAGCATCGTGCAATGCAATATCTAAAGCGGCTTGGGTGCCAGGTAAATGTTGAAAATGCTTTTGAACCTCTGAAATTATTTTTTGAAAAGTTCTAATATCCCTACCTACAAACTGCTGTACAAAATCTGATTCAAGATTGGCCAATGTTTGAACAGGGCTTTCCCCTACTACATCTTCCGCAGGACTTGCTGAGCCAATTCCAATAATTCCATTATCCAATTTTATTTCTGTAAATACAATTGAAACATCGGTATAAGTATTGTATGCAATGGTGTATGGCTTTTTTAAAGCCATATGTTTAATGAAAGACCGAATAGCAACAATTTTCATAACTTAATTTTTATGATATCAGTTTTTTTAATTCTGGTATCAGTTTGCTTACACCCGATTGTAAGGGTAAAAGCACAGGTATATTTAATGTTGATTCCATTGATGCTTGTATGGAATAAGCTTCTTCATTGCTGCACCCTTCGGTATTCATAGCCAAAGCAATTACTTTGGAACCGAATTGTTCAATTATGGCAATCTCCGATTCTACACTTGGTATTTTACCCCAATGTTCTTCGTTGTCATAGTATATTCTTTTTGGCGCAAATAATAAGACTACATGTTTTGCATTACCTGAAATCAGTAGCTCTAATCCACAAGGTCCACTTGGGTTTCTTAAAGCCGACTGACCTTCAAGAAATATGATATCCGGATTAACTTCATTATTGCACGAAAGGATAGCGTGTTCCAATTCGCCTGATACAAAATCATTTAAAGTAGAATCGAATACAAAACCATATTGATTACCTTGTAACCAACCTGTTTGGCCAGTATAAATCATTTCTGCTTTCATATTTTCGCGTGCACAGGCTTCCCGTAAAAGTCTTGCCGTTGTTCGTTTACCCATTGCACAATCCATTCCAATTACTGCTACAATGGGAGTTTTTATGTTGAAAATTTCCCCTGTAAAAAAATGTAGGTCTTCTCTTTTCTTAGGCTTTCTAATATCTGTAAGGGTGATATTGTTTTGTTGAGCTAGTTCAACTAAATCTGCATGGTCGGTTAAATAATCGTGCAAGCCATTTACAATAGAAAGCCGATATGTTATAGCTGATTGAATAATTGCCAACATTTCAGCGGGTAATTTTCCACCAACTGTAGCCACCCCTACAATCAATGTATCTGCGTTGGGTACTGCAGCTACTGCTGTGGTTAGGTTTGCAAATACGGGAATATTTCTATGCACTCCGTCTAATATTTCACCCGCATCTTTATTGGCCGTTGATTCATTGTCTATTATTCCTGCAATTAAAAACCGTTCGGAACCCCTGACTAAACCATGAGCGGTTTTTGCATCAGAAGTAGTGTATAATCCATTCGTTAATACGAGTGCTTTTTTCATTTTAGTTGCGTTTAATTAAAGAGCCAGGTAATTCACCAGTAGCTTTTTGCATTTTATAAACCATTTTACCATTTACCCATACCTGCTCAATGCCTGTTGATAATGCTTTGCCATTTTCTATGGTTGCAAGATCATTGACTGTAGAAGGGTCTAATAAAACTAAGTCTGCAAAATAACCTACTGCAATTTTTCCTCTTTTTTTAATTCCTAGTTGTTCTGCTGTAAGCCCAGTCATTTTATGAACTGCTTCAGCTAAAGTCAATAACTGCTGTTCTCTTACATATTTACCCAAGACCCTAGTAAATGCACCATAACCCCTAGGATGTCCACCCGCTGCTCCGTCAGAGCAAATATTTGCGTGTTTCCATTGAATAAATTTTGATACGTCTGAATCGTTCATTGATTTACCAGCAAGTGCTTCAATGCCTCCAGCATTAGGGTTAGCGGTTTTGTAATCAGCTGCAATTTTAATCAACTGCATTAATGTTTCAGCGGTTGATTCTTTTCTTTCTTTCGCAATAGCAGTAATGGTTTTACCAGCATAAGATGGTTGTGGTGCAAAACGAACCAGTACAGATTCGTTGGGATCAAATAATTTGGTCACGGCCAATTCTGCACTTTTTAGATTGGTATAATCTCTATCAGGAAATAAAACCCTTAGTGTAGAATTCCAAAAATTATAAGGATATACATCTGCCGTTATATCTATTCCTTTTGCTCTTGCAGCATTTAGTTGGTCTATGATTAAGGGTGCTTTACCCCAATCATCTTTATTGGCAATTTTGATATGGGATAACTTTACTGGTATGCCTGTTATTTTACCAATACTTATAATTTCTTCAATTGCATCGTTTAGTTTAATGTCTTCGCTTCTAATATGACTAATATATCTGCCCTTGTATTTTGACGTTAATTGCACCAATGCAATTACTTCTTCTTTACTGCTATAAAATCCTGCTTCGTATTCAAGACCAGTAGACAAACCCAAAGAGCCTTTCTGTAAATCTTCTTCTAGTAGCATTTTCATTTGATCTACTTCTGCTAGCGTAGCATTTCTGAATAGATTTTTTTCGCCCAATATTTTTTCTCTTAAGCTGCTATGGCCAGTATAGCTGGCTACATTTACTGCTATTGGGTAACGTTTAAAAAAATGAATTAAGGTATCCATTTCATAGCTATCACCATCTTGCCCAATAACAATGGTAGTAATCCCCTGATTGGTCATCGCAATGCCACTGGGTTCTTTTTTGAGGCTGCTAAAATGATGACTATGTGAATCAATAAAACCAGGGGTTAAGTATCGTTCTTTTCCATCAATTACCGATTCGCCCAATAATGGGGTTAAATTTCCAATTGCTATAATCTTGTTTCCGCTTATTCTAACAGCTCCTTTTTTTGCTGAATTACCGGTCCCATCTAATATCCATACATTTTGAATAAGCGTTGATGGGCTTTGATTTGTTTGGCTTTGCAAATGACTTTGAAAGAAGATAAAAACGAATAACAATAAACCTGTGGGTAGAATATTCATGAAATGTTTGGATAATGTATGCTTTAAAAGTATCAAACATGCCGTGAATAAGGAAATGCTTTTTTCTTTAATCATATTTTATAATACAGAGTTATAATTCTGTGTTAAATTTACTATACCATCAACCTAATGAATGCCAACAGCCAATTTTGAGCGTATTCCTTCTACGCCACCAGTCATATTGCCACTTCCAGCTGGGACTAAGCGTTTACAGTGGTCTGTTATGATTCCTGTTTATAATGGATTAGCGTATTTAGAACAAACACTGCTTTCTGTATTATCCCAAGATTTTGGACCAGATCGAATGCAAATAGAAGTGATAGATGATGTTAGTACCGAAGGTGATGTTGCAGCAATAGTTAATCGGGTTGGGAATGGTAGGGTAGCATATTACAGGCAGCCATTTAATGTAGGTAATATTAGAAACTTTGAAACCTGTATTAATAGGGCGGTAGGGGAATACATTCATATTTTGCACGGTGATGATTATGTTAAGCCTGGTTTTTATAAGGCTATTACCCAATTATTTATCGATTTTCCAGAAGCAGGTGCAGCTTGTACCGATTGGCGCGCAGTAAATGATAATGGAACTTTTGTTTGGAGCAATGAACCGGTAGGAGACGAACGAGGGATATTAAAAAACTGGCATCAAAGAATTGCGATCAGGCAATATTTAGAACCCCCTGCAAAAGTGGTGAAGCGAAGTGTTTACGAAGACCTTGGTTCTTTTTATTTGGTTAATTGTGCAGAAGATTGGTTGATGTGGAATAGGATTGCAGCCAAGTATCCAGTTGCCTATCATCCTGGAGTATTGGCAAAATATAGAAATCACGAGCAAAATATTACTTCCGCTTCTTTCAAGAACAGAAAAAATTTTTTAGACATTTATAAAACGATGTTATTCAATATTGCTCATTTGCCCGAACAGTTGAGAGCAGCATCAGAAAAAGCATCAAGAAAAAATTTCTCTTTTTATTTTGCCAATTTGGCTCATCGTCAATGGCACGCTCATCAAGATAAAGAAGAAGCGTTAATTGTAGCAAAAGATGCATTGAAGTTTCAAGTAAATACTTATTCAATAAAACAATACCTAAAATTGTTATTTAAAATAGCCACTGGTTACAAATAGTTGCAAGTTGTATTTTTGCCACAAATGAATGGAATGGCAAAAGCATTTTTATTTGATCTGAATGGAACCATTGTAGATGATATGGCTTATCATAAAAAAGTATGGTACCATGTTTTAGTAAATGAATTGGGTGCAAATATGAGTTTTGAGCAGGTGTCTGCAGAAATGTATGGTAAAAACTCAGAGTTATTAGACCGTGTTTTTGGAAAAGGAAAATTTACCCCTGAAGAAGTAAGTGAAATTGAAATGGCTAAAGAAAAAAAATATCAAGAAATCTACCGTCCATTTATGGAGCCCATGCCCGGCTTGATGGATTTTTTAGCAGCAGCTAAAGCTGCTGGAATTCATATGGGTATTGGTTCTGCAGCTATTCCCTTCAATATCGATTTTGTGTTAGACGAATTAAATATTCGCGAATATTTTTCTACCATCGTGAGTGCTTTTGATGTGCCTGTTAGTAAGCCAAACCCTGCTGTTTTTTTAAAAGGAGCAGAAGCACTTAAAGTAGATCCCGCTAATTGTATTGTGTTTGAAGATGCACCAAAAGGAGTAGAAGCTGCTGCTAATGCGGGCATGAAAGCGGTTGCGATTACTACCATGCATGAACCAGAGGAATTTAAGCAATACAATAATATTATTGCTTTTACCAAAGACTTTGGAACCCTATCTCATTTATTGGTTTAAGTGTGGTTTTTAAAAATAATTTTTAGTGAAGCCCATTTGTTTTGGTTAAATTGTTAGCCAAAATTATACAAAATGGCTATACCCAAATGGATAGGAGTTTATCCTGCATTATTAACTCCCTTTAATGCAGATGAATCCATTGATGAATCAATGTTTATTAAAAACCTTGAAGCACAAATTGAAGCAGGTGTTCATGGTGTAATCATTGGCGGCTCTTTAGGGGAAGCGAGTACTTTATTGAATGAAGAAAAAATTGCATTATTACAAATTGCAAAACAAGTAGTACCCGAACATATCCCCATCATTATAAATATTGCAGAGTCTACCACCAGGGCTGCAGTGGCATTTGCACAATCGGCCGAACATGCAGGAGCAGATGGTTTTATGCTATTGCCTCCAATGCGTTATAAATCGGATGACCATGAAACAGTGCAATATTTCAAAACCGTTGCAACAGCTACTTCATTGCCCATCATGATATATAATAATCCAGTTGATTATAAAATTGAAGTAACCTTAGACATGTTTGAGCAATTAGCGGAACATGACAATATACAAGCGGTAAAAGAATCCACTAGAGACGTATCTAATGTAACAAGAATGAAGAATCGTTTTGGAGATCGATTTAAAATATTATGTGGAGTAGACACGCTAGCTTTAGAAGAACTCTGTTTAGGAGCAGATGGATGGGTTGCGGGATTGGTAGATGCATTCCCAAGAGAAACGGTTGCTATTTATCAACTTTTAAAAGAAGGTAGATTGGCAGAAGCATTAACCATTTATCGTTGGTTTTTGCCATTATTAGAATTAGATATTAATCCTAAATTGGTGCAGAATATAAAACTAGCAGCAACGCATACTGGTATAGGTACACCTTATGTTAGAACCCCCCGATTGGGATTATCAGGGGCTGAATTAAAAAGCGTGAATGATATTATTATTGCTGCAATTGCAGTAAGACCCATTTTGCACGATTATAGATCACTATAAAATATGAACCAGACCTTAACATCATTCAGTACTTTAAAAGGAAAATTTCTTGAAGCCACTTATCCGCTATCTTCTGAAACCCAAGTAACCCAAGCATTACAAGCTGCAGCGGAAGCGGCTATTCCATTTGGAAAAAAAACATTTATTGAAAGGGCCATCTTCTTAGAAGCGATTGCTGCTGAAATTATGGCATTAGGTGATGCGCTTTTAAATTTAACCCATGAGGAAACCGCTTTACCTATTGCGAGGCTTACAGGAGAAAGAGGTAGAACCTGTAACCAATTAATATTATATGCGAATTTATTACGCAACGGAACTTGGTGTGACGCAGTAATTGATACCGCTTTACCAGATAGACAACCCTTACCCAGGGCCGATTTAAGAAGAATCTTGCAACCCATAGGACCAGTCTTGGTTTTTGGAGCAAGCAATTTTCCATACGCTTATTCAACAGCAGGAGGAGATACTGCATCTGCATTAGCTGCAGGATGTCCGGTCATCGTTAAAGCGCATGAATCGCATTTGGGAACTAATCAAATGGTAGCAGAAGCAGTGTTGCGAGGAGCCGAAAAAACAGGAATGCCAAAGGGCGTATTTGCAAGCTTAATAGGAACAGGTCAGGTATTAGGGCAGCAATTAGCAGCAGATGAAACTATTCAAGCAATCGGATTTACAGGATCGTTTAAAGCAGGCATGGCATTATACAGAACAGCAACACAAAAAAGAAAAACACCAATTCCTGTATATGCAGAAATGAGCAGTATCAATCCAGTTGTTTTATTGCCAGAAATATTGGCCGAAAAAACAACCACCATTGCAACAGCATTAGCGGGTTCAATCACTTTAGGGGTAGGACAGTTTTGCACTAGTCCGGGTTTGATATTTGCATTAAATGACGAAGCAACCCAATCTTTTGCAGCTGAATTAGCCACTGCATTAAGCAATGCTTCGGCAGCCACCATGTTGAATCCACAAATCTGTAATACTTATTATGCCGATAAAAAACAATTGGCACAAACCAACCATGTAAAAACAATTTTGGAGGGATCAGACCTGTCTGAAATATTCAAAGCCACTCCAGCTTTAATGCAAACAACAGGTATTCATTTTATGGCAAACCCTGCATTGCAAAAAGAGATTTTTGGACCCTGTAGTTTATTGGTGGTTTGTAAAAATCAGGAAGAATTGCAAGCAGCCATTGCAACAATGGAGGGTCAATTAACAGGTTCAATTTTTGGATCAACCAAAGAAGTAGAACAATATCAAGCATTGGTAGATAGCTTGCAGCAAAAAGTAGGTAGACTCATCTTCAACAATGTACCTACAGGTGTTGAAGTGTGCAATGCCATTGTTCATGGTGGACCATTTCCGGCAACAACCGATGCAAGAACAACTTCGGTAGGCCCAGAAGCAATTAGAAGATTTGCAAGACCCGTTTGTTATCAAGATTTTCCACAAGCATTGCTACCATTATATTTGCGTAATCAAAATGAGGCAGGCATTGTAAGATTGGTGAATGGAATATATACCAAGGATCCTGTTGAATAAAATTTAATTACTTGAACTGATAAATAATATGGCATATAAAAAATTCTTTTGCATAGACGCACATACTTGCGGTAATCCTGTAAGACTGGTTGCAGGTGGTGGTCCATTATTAGAAGGTAATTCAATGATGGAAAAGCGCTTGCATTTTATGCGCGACTACGATTGGATACGCAAGGGATTAATGTTTGAACCACGCGGACACGATATGATGAGTGGAAGTATTTTATATCCACCCTGCGATCCACAAAATGATATTGGTGTGTTGTATATTGAAACCAGCGGTTGCTTACCCATGTGTGGTCATGGTACTATTGGAACAATTACAATTGCTATTGAAGAAGGCTTGGTACAACCCAAAGTTCCAGGCAAGTTGCGCATAGAAACCCCAGCAGGATTGGTGTTGATAGAATATAAGCAAGAAGGAAAAAAAGTGATTTCAGTAAAACTGACCAATGTTCCAGCCTTCTTGTATGCAACCAATTTAAAAGTGGAGTGCAGTGGATTAGGTACCATTCATGTAGATGTGGCATATGGCGGAAACTTTTATGCGATAGTAGATCCACAGGAAAATTTTGCAGGATTAGAGCATTTTACAGCAGACCAATTAATTAGTTTTAGTAGGGAGTGTAGAACATATTTAAACAAACACTATTCCTTTGTTCATCCTGAGAACGAGCATATCAAAGGCTTAAGCCATTTATTGTGGACAGGTAAAACCATAAGCGAAACTGCCACTGCAAGAAACGCGGTATTTTATGGCGACAAAGCCATTGATCGTTCTCCTTGTGGTACAGGAACTTCCGCAAGAATGGCACAATGGTTTACTAAGGGATTATTAAAACAAGGGGATGTATTTGTTCACGAAAGTATTATTGGATCCATCTTCAATGGAACCATTGAAGGAGTTACAACAGTAAAAGATAGGCCTGCCATTATTCCAGGAATTGAGGGATGGGCAAGGGTGACAGGATACAATACCATTATCATTGACGATGACGACCCTTACGCGCATGGTTTTCAAGTGATTTAAACCCTGTACCAGTCTGCTCTCCAGTTTTGAATTGCCAACTTAATTGCTTTATTCGATAAGTTTTCTGCTGCAGCTTTTGCGGCTAATGCAGGAAACTCGTCATCTGATGCAAAACGCAAGGCAACAATTTGTCCTACGCGTAATTGAGCAGGTAATAATTTTCCGGTTAATGCAAAGTGACGTAAGTTTTCTTCGGCTCTGATGGCTCTGTCTTGTGCCTTTAAAGCAAATATGCGCACATAGGCAAAAAAGAAACAACAGATTAATGCAATTACACAAATTAATGAAGCAGAATATTTATTCTCTGGAGCTGAACCATTCAGGTTAATGAATGAACCAATTAATACAGCAAGTATTGCAAAAAAGGTAAGACCATGCCAGCCAAAAACCAATTGTGAGTGATTTTTAAAGTTTTGCTCTTTCATATTTGGGTAATGTTTTGCCCAAATATAACTTATTGTTGGGTAGCATCTTCATTGCCAATTGCGATGAGGTAATTAAAGAGATTCACTTCGGTTGCAAGATTTAATTTTTTACGAAGCCTATATCTACTGATTTCTACACCGCGTACCGAAATATTCATCAACTGCGCAATTTCTTTAGTGGTCAAATTCATCCGTAAATAAGCACAAAGCTTTATTTCGTTGTTGCTGATATTAGGATGAATGGCTTTTAACGATACAATAAAGTTGCTGTGAACTTTGTCGAAATGCTTGGTAAAATATTCCCACTCTTCATCTAGTTGCTCATCTTCACCAAGTGTTTTAATCATTTTCTTTAACTCGGTAATGGCGTATTCGTTGTCTATTTTTTTACTGATTTGACTGAGCTCTGTTTTTATTTTGGTTAGTAGCTCACCTTTCTTCACCAAGTGCATGGCAGAAGAAGCCAATTCGGTATTTTTAAAATTGAGGTCAGCCTCTAGCTTTTCATTACGCAATGCAGCTAATTCTCCTTCATTTTTACTCCGCTCTAATTCGTGTATATAAACCAATTTTTGTTGTTCTTCTGTAAACCTCAACTGTTGTTGTACAAATTTTTTCTTTTGCCAATAGTACAAGCCAAATAATCCTACAATAGCTAAAACCGCATAAACAATAAACGCCATAAGCGTTCTATACCAAGGAGCTGAAACAACAAAACTATAATTAGCAATGGCAGATTCATTGCCTAAATTATTTCGAGCTTTTACTTCAAAAACATATTTGCCAGGAGAAAGATTGGTGTACTCTTTTTCTGATCTTCTACTCCAAACAGACCATTCGGTTTCTAATCCCTTTAACCTAAAACTGTATTCAACATTATTTAAGTAACCATGCTGTGAAGCAGCAAAGTCTATACGAACACTATTATAATCGTAATCGATAGATGGTATTCTACTGTCTAATTGGATAGCGGGTAAGTCTAGCCGATTAAAATAGCCTCCAAATACTAAACTATCTAGATTGCTTCCAATGCTTAAAGACCTTACTTGTACGGTTAATTGCGGAGTATTTTGTTTGTATTTTTTATAATTGATATGATAAAAACCACGTTCACCACCTAAGAAAATATTGTTTTCGTCTACCGCATAAATCATTTCGAATCCGCTAAGCATTTTATTTTTTAGCTCTGGTATTTCAATTACTTGGGGTTGGTCTCCTGATAAATCAATTACGCTGATGTTTTTTTCGTGAATAAACCAAATATTGCCTTCGCGGTCTTCTTTTAAATAGCGTATGCTTTTATTGCCAAGTAAGTTTAAAAAGAAACCATCTTTTTCAAATAAATTTCGCTCTTTATTGAATTGATAAACCCCACTACTGGTAGCAATCGCTATTTTCTTTTTGATTAAAAAAACATGGTTGTTCAAAGTTGAAGGAAGCCCTTCTTTAACTCCATAGGCACTTACCTGTTTATTTGAATCAATTTTAAAAACGCCATGATAAGGATGAGAAACCCAGGTATTTAAGTTTGCATCTACCGCAACAAAACGAGAAGACTCATTAAAATTGGGGATAGGGGATTGAGTGGGCCCGTCTATAAAGAGCAACCCCTTGTAATTACCAGCTATCATCCCGGAACGGTAAGGAATAAAGTTCCAAAAACCAGCATAATTAGAAAACGGAATAGCGGCATTGTTTTTAATTTCAAAAGCACCTTCGTGATGGCCTAATAATAATTTGCCATTCATTTGTTGTAGGTTCCAGTTTTGACCCCGGGTATTATTGACCAACGAAAAATTGCCTTTGCTAAAGCTGATGTCTTTGGCAGGTTGAAGGGGAACTGCAAATAGTCCATTGGAGGTACCCAAATAGAGTTGGTTATTGTGCACCATTGCCGTGTAACCCGACTCTTCGTTTAATTGGGGTGAAATATTTTTGATGGCACTGTTGTTCGCAATAAAGTCGATTCCATTGTTGAGCCCAAGCCAAAGGTTTTTTTCTTTATCCAGAAAAATGCTGAGGATATTATTGTTTTGCAATCCTTCTGTTCTAGCAAATCGCTGGATTATATTTCCACTATGGTCTATAATATAGACACCACCATTAGTAGTAGCCAAGGCAATCCACTCGTTGTTTACATTGGTGGCCGAATAAATGCGTTCGTTGGCAAAAAGGGTATTATTGGGAGAATTAATTTTTTCTAATCTGGTTTGATTTAATAAAAACAAGCCGCTTTTAAGGGTGGTAATCAAGGCTTTGTTTTCGCCAATGGATAAAATAGCAGTAACTCCATCAGTTTTGGGTAATTGTATACCCCCCGTTGTTGAACCCCCAAACGGTACCCATTTATTTTTATCAAAAACCAGTAGTCCTACTTCATAATCGTGAGCAAATAGTTGGTCATTGGCTTTTTCTAAGAAGGCAAACTCTCCTGGAGCAGTAAAAACCATTGTTTTACCACTTAAAAACCTGAAAATTTTATTAGAAGTTCTAAAATAGACCCCTTTTTTAAAGGAAACAATGTCCCAAACGTCCCCAAAATTGCGATCAACGGCTGGAATTGCATTAATTAAAGAGGTAAATACAAGTTTTCCAATAGCATTCGGTGAAAAATAGCCCAACTCATCTTGCCCTCCCACATATATTTTACCATCCTCACCAATAAGTACCGAACGAACAATAGTTTTATTGGGTAATGGATATAATTGCCAAGATTTACCATCAAAAGTTAAGAGTCCCTCATTATTTGCTAAATAAATAACCCCCTGTTTGTCTTGACGGATATCCCAGTTTTGGGCTCCGGCATTGTATTGGTTTTTAGAATAGTTGATTGTTTCGGGTAATCCGATAGTATTCTGTGCCCCTATAGCTAGGGGTAATAATAGCAATATGATAAATTGTTTCAGCAATCGGATAAAAATGGTATGATGAATATAACAAAAAAATCATGATGTAGTTTTGATGTACTCCATTTTATTTAAAATCAATCATTTACAAATCGTGATGTAGTAATGTAGGGGCAAGTTATTCTTTGGATGAAGTAGCATGAAATAGTTTTATGTTGTTAAAACGACTGCATTTCATTCACCAAAAAGCTTGCATTATGAGATTAAGATTTCAACTGCTATGCCTCCTATTTATTATGGGTGGTTTTCTACAGCAGGTAGCTGCGCAGCAAATAGCTGTTAGCGGTAAAGTAACCAATAAAAGTACAGGCGAAGCGCTGGCCGGCGCTTCGGTGGTTGTTCAGGGTACCAAAAATGCTACCCAAACCAATGCCCAAGGTCAGTTTACCATTAATGTAGCCAAAGGCGCAGTAGTGGTAGTTTCATTTGAAGGGTTCGAACCGGTGAAAAACACCATCAATGGACCTATAACACTAGGTATAGCAATGGAGTTGAGTTCAGCCAATTCCTTAAATGATGTAATTGTAATTGGTTATGGTACCAGAAAAATCACCAAGGTTTCGGGTGCTATTTCTACCATTAAAAGCGAAGACATCGAAAAATTGAAGCCCGTAAGAACGGAGGAAGCCCTTCAAGGAAGAGCATCTGGGGTAAACGTGATTCAAAGTGGTTCACCAGGGTCTAAGCCAACGGTATTAGTTAGAGGTATCCCTTCTTTCTCTGGAACAGACCCGATGGTCATTATTGACGGGGTTCCACAAACACTAACCGATTTTAATGCAATTAATGCTGCCGATATAGAAACGATTAACGTGTTAAAAGATGCAGCGGCAACGGCTATTTATGGTGTGAAAGGGGGTAACGGGGTAATTGTAGTAACCACTAAATCTGGACGTAAAAACCAGAAAACAGATATTACCATCAATGGTAACTATGGGGTACAAAATGTAATTAATACCATTGGGGTATTGAATGCTTCTGAATATGCTGCAATTATTAATGAAGGTAGCACAGTGGCGGGTGGACCGGTTGTGTTTTCAGATTTAAGTAAGATTGGAGTTGGAACCAACTGGCAAAATCAAGTATTTAGAGATGCTTCTTTTCAAACGCATTCTGTTGCGGCAAGAGGCGGAAGCGATAAAATGACCTATTTCTTGAGCGGAGGTTTTGTAGACCAAGGTGGAATTGTTGGTGGAGATGGCAAAAGCCGCTTTACTCGTGGAAACTTTACTGCTAACTTAAACTTCGATTTAAGCTCTAAAGTTAAGTTGTTGATTAACACTACTGCGGTAACCCTATCAGGTAGAGGTGTTCAAGAAAACTCATTCAACTCTATTATAGGTAGTGCCATCAACTTTGATCCAACTGTACCAGTACTTAATACAGTACCTAATACGGTGGGTCAATTTGGATTTAGTAATTTATTGTTATCGGAGATTTATAATCCCCTAACCAAATTAGAGAATACCTACAATAAAAATACTGGCACTAAACTTTACGGAAAGTTTGAATTACAGTATGATGTTATGAAAGACCTTAAGTTGACTACTCGTTTTGGTTATACCAAATATGATGGCAATGCAAAAGGCTTTAATCCATTGGTGTTTTATGGTCCTCAAAACGTAGATAACTCTATGAATGCAGATGGATCAACCGTTGCAGGAAGATTCAATACCGTTTCTCACGAAAAGAGCAGCAACTTTAACTGGACTTGGGAAACCTACGCAAACTATAATTTCAAGATTAAGAACGACCACGAGTTTGAAACTGTAGTGGGTATGGCTGTTGCAAAAGTTTCTGGGAATGCAGCGGGAGCTAGCAGACAAGATGTTCCTTTTAACTCTTGGGATTTTGCAGATTTTACCGCAGCAACTGGTAATAACAATGCTACTAATAGCAATGCCATCAACGGATATTACTATCAATATTTTAGAAGAAACCTTTCCTATTTTGGACGTGTTAACTACGATTTTAAAGATAAGTATTTGGCTTCTTTAACCCTTAGAAGAGATGGATCTTATGCATTTGGATCTGAGAATAGATTTGCTAACTTCTTATCTGGTTCTGCTGGATGGGTTGTTTCTAATGAATCATTCTTTAAATCTAAAGTGGTTGATTATTTAAAGATTCGTGGTAGCTATGGTTCAATAGGAAATGAGAATGTAAATCCTCAATTTGTTTCTATTGTTACTGGTGGCCCAAGTTATGGTCCTACAGCTAATAGTAATGGATACACTTTTGGAGATGTATTTTATCCTGGTTCAACTGTAGCTTCTGCTGCAAATAATGCATTGCGTTGGGAGAAACAATTGCAAGCAAACTTTGGATTTGATGCGGCATTCTTAAATAAGAAACTAAATATTACTGTAGATTATTTCCAAAAAAATGTAAGCGGATTATTATTTACTCCATCTGCTTCTATGTATTTAGGTACAGTGCCTATACCAACTGCTAATATTGGATCTACCAGAACACGTGGATTAGATTTAAGCATTGGATACAATGATATTTTTGGAAAGAACTTGAAGTTCTCATCTACTATTACATTTACTACAGCTAAGAATGAAGTAACTGCAACCAACGATGATGGAACTGCTAGAATTTTAGGTGGATTTTATTTTAACGGACAAAGCCAAAATGTTACTGTTTTTGAAAAAGGTGCAACACCTGGATATTTCTTTGGATACAAAACATTGGGTTTATTTCAGAATGCAGCGGATATTGCTAAAGCACCTTCACAGCCTGGAGCAGTACCTGGTGATATTCAATTTGCAGACATCAATGGAGATGGTGTGATTAACGCAGACGATCGCACAAAAATTGGTGATCCGTTCCCAACGTTTACCATGGGTTGGAATTTAAACTTAGACTATAAGAATTTTGACTTCAATATGTTTACTTATGCATCTGTAGGCAATGATATATACAAAGCTTATGAGCGTAATGCTAACTTTTCTAATAAGTCAAGAGAAGTGCTAGCACGTTGGACTGGCGAAGGTTCTACCAATGATGCAAGAT
>JBMLPQ010000230.1:6784-8273 GCA_049242025.1 Sediminibacterium sp. | reverse complement strand
GTATAAAATGGATCACGACCCCATTCGCGAGGCATTAGATATCTACCTGATTTAGTGATTCTTGTATAGTTAAGGGAGTGATCCCATTGTTTGATTTGTTGACCAATTTTTCCACCAATGACTAATGAACTTTGAGAAGGATTAAAATAAGTTTTATTGATTGCCTCATTTCCTCCATTATTAATTACCATTTGTCTAATCAATTGAATTCCGAAATATGTTTTATCATAATTAGTAGGAATTTTATCTAATTGAATAAAACTGCTATTAAAAATATTTTCAACATATTGATTCCATATTTGTAATCTATATTTTTTGTTCAATGATATTTCAGTACCAGCTAATGCTACACCTGAAGATTCGAGATTATTTTTGTATTCAGACTTTGAACCATCTTGATTAACTCCAACGCTATAAATTCCAATTGATTCACTTGTTTTATACCACTCTACAGTTCCTCTTGGTGAAAATCGATTTAGCCATCCGGCATACCATTTTGACTTCTCTAATTTATATTGACCCCAAAATCCTTGAACTTCAGTTGGCCTCATTCTTCCGTCTTGCAGGTTGATAAACGGCGTATTCAATAACTGCTTACCTATTGTAATTTTAGTATTTTTATTGTTGTATTGAATAAATAATTCTTCTAATCGATCAATGTCATTTTTATTTGCAGGATTGGTTACATCAAATAAACCCAATTCATATCTATTTAACGTATTTGATAAGGGATGTGGCTTAGTTAAGTCTGATGAAAATGCATCGTACACAAAAAAACCACTCACTCCAATATTGATATTATATATAGGCTTTGAAATAAATTGAATACCGCCTCCAACTGCATTTGCATAATCTATGTCACTATTTTTATTAGCTGTAGTACTAAAAAAAGATCTAAAATGACCATGCATCGTACCCATTTGAAATTGATGTAGTAAATTATTACTATCTAAGGATTTCTTTGACTTTCCCCAAAGCTTAGGATCTTCATTTAATTCCTGATGTTGCGCAATACCATTGTTAAAATACAATAACATGCAAGCCAAAATGGCTACATAAAACTTTGACATGAAAATAAAATTGCAGAATTAATGACTACCTCCGATGGGGAAAAATAATTGTTGTGCAATAATATAAACCCCCATAATTAATACAAACCAGCCAAAACCTTTTTTAAGTTTATTGCCATCTATTTTTTTACTAAGTATATCCCCAATAAAAATTCCTCCTATCGCAAGAGCGGTAACAGATAATAATAATGTCCAATTCATTTCGCTGTTTCCAAGGTCTCCAGTGAAACCAATTAAAGACTTAGCTGCAATGATTAGAAGAGATGTACCAACAGCCTGCTTCATTGGCAATTTACTTAACATAACCAATGCGGGTATAATTAAAAAACCTCCTCCAGCACCTACTAGACCAGTTAAAACTCCCACCAAAGCGCCTTCCAATAAGATCATTGGGTAATTAAATTTCTGTTCTTCTTCTT
>JBMLPQ010000230.1:1479-6684 GCA_049242025.1 Sediminibacterium sp. | reverse complement strand
CCTCCGCCTCCAATTAGACCTAAAGAAATACCAATTAAAACAGATGCTAGATATCCTATTATTTCCATTGTTACATATATTTTAGCAAAAGTGCTAAAAGTCAAGTAAAAGGTAAGTGATAATTGTCACTTAACCAATATTTTACTTTTTAATGCGCTTAAATTTACTTCTCTATCATTAATGTTATAATTAATTTTTAGTAAATTTAAGTATGAAAAAAATACAACTCCTTTTAATTTTAATTGCTTTTACTGGCTTGCAATCTATTGCGCAAACTGAAAAAACAGATAAAGTACATAAAGTCATTATTCAATTAAATACGGCAGATACTGCAGCTTGGTCAAGTATCATTGGGAATATTAAAAACTTTCAAAAAGTATGGCCAGGCCATGTGAAGATCGAAGTAGTCGTGCATGGGAAAGCTTTGAATTTTTTGGTTGCCTCAAAGACGCATTTGGCAACCGATATAGAGGCTGTATCAAGTCAAGGAGTAATTTTCAATGCTTGTGAAAATACTATGAATAAATATGGAATTAAGAAAGAGATGCTGCTTAATGTAGCTGGAACTGTAGCTTCTGGTGTGGCTGAATTGGTCATACAACAAGAGAATGGATGGAGCTATATAAAAGCAGGGCTATAACTATTATTTATTTGAAACGCAGTCTTCACGATTGCGTTTCTTTTTTATCTTCTATAAATATTTATTTGCTTTGTGATTTTTGTCACTAATATTCTACTGACAATTAATCATCTTTGATTTAATATGATAAAAATCATATTTTTATATCTACTTAATAAAAAATTGAAATTATGTTTTTTCAACACGTCTACGACAAGTCTTTAGCTCAAGCAAGTTATTTTATTGGTTGTCAAAAAGCAGGAGTTGCTGCAGTGATCGATCCAAAGCGCGATATTGATACTTATTTAGAAATTGCCAAGCAAAACAATATGCAGATCACGCATATTTTTGAAACGCATATTCATGCAGATTTTTTATCAGGTTCAAGAGAATTAGCTGCAGTAACGGGTGCAAAAATGTATTTATCTGATGAGGGTGGTCCAGGTTGGGAATATGAATTTGCACATGAAGGGATGAAGCATTTGTCAGAAGTAATGGTGGGTAATTTAAAAATTCAGGTATTACATACCCCTGGCCATACGCCAGAAAGTATCAGTTTCTTGTTAACTGACACACCTGCAAGTAAAGAGCCAGTTATGTTATTTACTGGAGACTTTGTATTTGTGGGAGATATTGGTCGCCCTGATTTATTAGAAAAAGCAGCTGGTATGGTGGGTACTCAAAATAAAGGGGCTGAACAAATGTATCAATCAATTAATCTTTTTGCAGATTTGCCTGATTTCATTCAAGTTTGGCCAGGTCATGGTGCTGGTTCAGCTTGTGGTAAAGCTTTGGGTGCAGTGCCTAGCACAACCGTTGGATATGAAAAGAAAAGAAACTGGGCATTTCAGTACGGTTCAGATAAAAATGGTTTCGTACAATTTTTATTAACAGATCAACCTGAACCTCCAAAATATTTTGCAAAAATGAAAGAGTTGAATAAAGTGAATCGTCCTTTATTAACTGAAGTTCCAAAGATTAAAGAATTATCTGCAACAGATTTTAAAGAAGCAAAAGAAAAAGGAATTAAAGTAATTGATACTAGAAATAAATTACAATTCCAGGATGGTTTTATCCCTGGAAGTATCAATATCCAAGGTAATAACTCATTTGCAACTTGGATGGGTTGGTTTGTGAATTATGAAGAACATTTTATTTTAATTGCAGAACCTAATCAAATAGACGATTTGACTAGAAAATTAATGAGAATTGGATTAGATAATATTTATGGTTTCGTTGATGCATCTAAAATAAAATCTGTTTATTCAGGAGATTTAGAAAAATCAAATATGGTTTTAATCGATACTGTTAAAGCAAACAAAGATGCTGAAATTATTGATATCAGAGGTGTTGCTGAATTTAATAGTGGTCATATTGCTGGTGCAAAAAATGTCTTTATTGGAACACTTTTACAAAATCTAGATAAAGTACCCAAAGACAAGCCTGTAATCATTCACTGTCAAGGTGGTGATAGAGCTGCAATAGGATATTCTTTATTAATGAAAGAAGGATATACAAATATTGCAAATTATAGTGGTGGTATCAACGAATGGGTAAAAGAACAACAACCAATAGTAAGCTAATTACTACATAAAAAAGGTCCCAATTATTTGGGACCTTTTTTTAAATTAAATTAATTATTTCTTCCTCTCTATTTCTCTGTTGATCTCTTCTATATCCACTGGTCTTTCAGTATGATCTCCCAATAAGTATTTAGAGAAATAATCTGCTGTTCTCCAGAACCAATATTCGTTCATATCACCAAAACCATGTCTTTGTGTTGGCAAGATTAACATATCAAATCTTTTGTTGGCTTTGATTAAAGCATTTACCACTCTAATCGTATTAGCAGGGTGAACATTATTATCAATCTCTCCGTGAATCAATAACAATTTACCTTTTAGATTTTTAGCAATATCTGGGTTCTTGTCAATCATATAACTAAAAGTAGTATCTCCCTTTGCAGAAATTTCTTCTTTTACGCCATGATGTTTTTCACTCCACCATCTATTATACACACTGTTATCGTGGTTACCTGCATTACTCACTGCAACTTTAAATACATCTGGATATACTAACATTGCTGCTGTACTCATAAACCCACCGCCACTATGTCCGTGAATACCTACTTTGGTTCCGTCAATATAGTTATATCTATCTGCTAATTGCTCAATCACTGCTTTCTTATCAGCTAAGCCATAATCTCTTAAATTACCATACCCATAATTATGGTACCATTTGCTTCTAGCTGGGTGACCACCTCTATTACCCAATGTAACTACTACAAAGCCTAACTGAGCTAATCTATCAATCCTATCCATTCCCTTGCTAAAACTTTTATTAACAGATTCAGTTTGTGGTCCAGGATATACATATTCAATGATGGGATATTTCTTGGTGCTATCAAAATCATAAGGCTTGTACATTACGCCAAATATATCGGTGATACCATCATCTGCTTTTACTTTGAATGTTTCCGGAAACTTATATCCAGCAGCTAATAAAGAACTTAAGTCTGCAGTTTCTAAATCCATTAATTTTTTTCCTTCGCTAGAGTACAATGCACTCACAGGCGTAGTGTTTACCCTACTTGAATTATTAACGAAATACAATTTCTTATCATTCAAGCTAAAGCTATGATCAAAATTACCTGGGTTTAATACTTGTAAGCCAGATCCATCAAAATTTACTTTGTATAAATGCAAATAGTAAGGATCTTCTTTTGTGGTATTGTTGATTTGTTCTCTTCCGTTTGCAGAGAAGTATAAAACTCTTTTTTCTTCATCTATAGCCACTATATCTTCTGTATGCCAAGGACCTTGTGTTATTTGATTTTTTACATTGCCATTCTCGTCGTATAAGTAAAAATGTCCCCAACCATCTCTCTCACTCCATTCAATAATTTCTTTCCCTTTATTAATCAATCCAGGTTTTTTAATTTCAATAGAAGTGTTTAAGCTTTCTTCAATCAAAGTTTTCACTGCACCTGTATTTACATCAACAATGCATTGATCAATTTTTTTCAAATCCCTACTTGTTCTAGCGATATACATTTTATCATTAGTACCTAACCAAATAGTAGGTTTAAACTCGTCGTCTCTTGTGTTGATATTTCTTGTTTTATCCCAGATAGAAACATCTTGATCTTTATAGAGGGAAACATTAATTTCTTTATGCGTGTATCCATTAGTTTCAAAAACGTATAAATGATCTACTGGTGCTTCCTTTTCTCCTGGCATCCAGTATTTATAGGTTTCTAAAGTAGGTCTAGGATCTGCAATGCTATTGATTACCCAAAGATCTTTCACCTTTGTATTATCTACTTTATTGATGGCAAAGTGTTTTGCATCTTCGCTCCAATAAGCAAATACAGGCTTCCTCTTATTTTTATTTTTCTCAATATCTACATTGGTTTCACCGCCGCCGCCATAGCTGCTTTCACTGTGCCAACTAAAATATAATTTTCCATCAGTAGTAATGGCATGTTCAACAATGGTTGAATCTTCTTCATTGATTAAAGCCTTTTCGTAATTGGCTTTATCCATCCAATACAAATTATAATTTCTTCCAAATAAAACTATTTTTTGATCAGGAGCAATATTTGCCCAATTGGGTTTCTTTTTAGGCTTCTTTAATCCAACCAGTTCGTTTAGTTGATTAGTTAATAAATTGTATTCGAAATAAAATACTTTTTTAACTTTTTCAGGCTTACCATTTTTTGGAATAGAATCTCCTTTATTGATATCAATACTGCTTTTAACTTCAAACTGAATCCAATTTTCGTCTTTTATGAATTTTAAAGAGTCAATAGGTAAGTGTTGTCCATCAAATGGATCTTTTACAATTTTAGTTAATTCTGCAGCTAGTTTATCTCTATCAAACATAGCCTTCTTCTCTAATTTTGTTGGATCAACAATCATCCATTGCTTTCCTTCACTTGTCTCATAAGTATACCAAAATTTATTAGACTGCTTTAACCAGTGTGGATCAACAGCTAATGAAAAAATCATTTTGTCTAATTTTTTGGGAGCAAATCTTGCAGCCAAATTATAATTGGCTTTCTGTTGACTCCATGCAAGCGCAGGTAGAAGTAATAGAGTAATTAAAAATTTACGCATGAGTTTTTATTTATTATAGTTAGTTAATATTTTTTGAAAAAATAAATAGGTAAATGACTAAAAATCTGCATAATCTCTAGCATACATTAATACGGTTTCATTTCTACTTACTGAGTTCATGTATTTAGGCATATTCGAAATACTTTGCCATTCTGGAGAAGCCACAAATGCTTTCCAGTGTTCATTTCTGTCTTCCATATTATTAAAACTGGTCATGTAGATTAAATTAGGCATTCTTGCACCAGCAATGGCTTTGGAATAAAATATTGCATTAAAATTTAGACGCTTAAATAATGTCACTTCTCCACCTTGATTAAACATGTGTACTTTTCTTAAATGCATGTTCTCTGTAGGGCTTTCATAACTTCTGTATTCATAAATACGAGTAGTAGATTTAATTAAGCTAGACGCTTTCTCATATTTTGGTTGATCAATGAAAGATTTGGTAATGATTCTTTCTACTCTTGT
>JBMLPQ010000230.1:0-1379 GCA_049242025.1 Sediminibacterium sp. | reverse complement strand
GTTTTATTTACAGGAGAGGACCATGTTTTCAAAGAAGCCAATGCAAGAATGGATAAAAAGATAATTTTTTTCATATGATATATTATGTAGTAAATGTATGAATTTAATCTTCTAATAAAGGTTTTGCTTATATTTAAGTAAAATTAATAAGGATGAATAAAATTAAGTCAACACAGGTCCCCTTTATTTTAATTACTTGTCTTTTCTTTTTATGGGGATTTGCACACAACTTAGATCCTATATTGATTCCTCATTTAAAAAAGTCATTTACATTAACCACTACGCAATCCACTCTAGTGGATTCTTCTGTATTTGTAGCTTACTTTATTATGGCCATGCCTGCAGGCTTCATTATGAAAAGGTGGGGGTATAAGATGGGGATTATAGCTGGTTTATTATTATTTGCTATTGGCTCTTTTTTGTTTGTACCCGCTGCTAATCATCAATCCTATAATTACTTTCTAGTTGCTTTATTTATTATTGCTTGTGGCTTAACTATTTTAGAGACTGCGGCTAATCCTTATGCCTCCAGATTAGGAGATCCTGCAACAGCCACTCAAAGATTAAACCTTGTACAATCCTTTAATGGCTTAGCAGTAGCATTGGCTCCAGCAATTGGCGCTAGATTAATTTTAACTAAGGGGTATTCTGATGCAGAATTGGCTACTATGACAGAGACTGCTAGAAAAGCTGCATTAGCTATGGAAGCATATACTGTTAAAACCCCATATACTATTTTGGGGATTGTGTTATTGTTAATTGCTGTTATATTTTATTTTATTCAATTGCCTGATATCAGAGAATCATCTGACCATAAAGTAACCATTAAAGAAACCTTACAACATAGTCATCTTAGATGGGCAGTGATTGCACAGTTTTTTTATGTTGGCGCTCAGGTTTGTGTATTAAGCTTATTTATTTTATATGTAACACAATCTGCGAACGTAACAGAAATTCAAGCAGCTGATTATTTAAGTATTGGAGGGCTAGCTTTTTTAATTGGTAGATTTTTAGGTACTGCATTGATGCGTTTTATTCAACCCAAAAAACTGTTGACTACATATGCTATTATTTGTGTTGCCTTGTCTGCATTGGCAATAGTTGGTAAGGGTACCATTACTATTTATACCGTGATTGCTATTTGTTTTTTTATGTCTATTATGTTTCCAACCATTTTTTCTTTAGGAATTGATTCATTAGGTAAAGACACCGAAATGGCAAGTTCATTGATTGTAATGTCTATTGTAGGTGGCGCAGTATTACCCAGATGCTATGGATTAATAAGTGATAGTACAGGCAATATTCAAAATGGATATATTGTTCCACTTATTGCTTTTGCGGTGGTCGCTTATTTTGGCTGGAAAGGATGTAAAGTGAAA
>JBMLPQ010000229.1:0-4903 GCA_049242025.1 Sediminibacterium sp. | reverse complement strand
ATTATATATTTTAAATGAATCATTCGTTTGTCCTTTAATTTCAAGATTCATCATTACTGGATTGCCTGCACTTGTTTTAATCATGATTGTAGTGTCTTTACTAGCATCTAACACTTTAACCTCACCTTTATGAGAACAAGATATTAAAAATAACAACAGTAGAAAGGATATATCTTTCATAAGCATCTCTCAATTTTTGAAAATTAATAAATAGAAAATGAATAAAAATATTTTAATAAAAAATAGGCTAATTAAAAGTAGTTTATTGAATGAAAACCAATTTTCTTTTTCAGAAGAAAAACTTAATAAAGAACAAGATGGTTTGTTTAGCTTTTATTACTCGCTTAAATTTTATAATTCTGGAAGCGAATTATATTTCTATATATCATTTACTGAGTTGTATGATAAAAAAGCGATAAATAGTATCCATTTTTGGTTAGAAAAAGTAAACTATAATGGAAAAGGTTATAGAATCTTAAGTATTGATGATTTTTGCACAATAAATAATTTAGAAAATGAGTGGAATAGGGTAAACAATTTTCAAGGAATTACATTCGAAGAAAAACTGAATAATTTAATTACCGATTTTGAACAATTTGTAAGAAGTACCGATTTAATAAAAGTTTTTAGAGGAGAGGTCTGGTACGATCAGTATTGGATTAATCCTAGAGATTAAAGAATAAAGTACTTTTACTTATTAATCCCTATGCCATTGACTAACATTAGACTTGCTAGCCCTTTTTAGAGTAGTTGCATAACAATCTTTAGCACTAGCACTTTCGGTGGCACTGATAAGTTTAATCTGTTGGAAATCTCTGCCAGACTTTCGTTTATTTGCTGGCGCATTTTATGACTCTTATTGTTGAAAGCACTCTCGCTATATCCCTCAGATAGCTTACCGTATAGAGATAAATCCTATATTTAAATAAAGAAACTCTCTACAAAATATAACGTACACGTTACTTGAAGTCATACAAAAAAATGCGTATTTATTGTTTGTTCATATCTATTATATCCATGCAATTGTTAAAAGCACAATTGCCTGTTATACAATATGACTCTGGTAAAATAACGATCAATGGTATTGCTGTTTCAAAATCAACACCTAAATCTACATTAGAAGAATTATTAGGAAGTAAAGCTTGGTCTGGTAATTTGGCGCATATAGGTGATCCTATTACAGGAGATCGTTCAAAACAGCCTTTTAAATACACCTATATTTTTAAGGATCTAGGCATTAGCATAGGTTGGTATAATCGACCACCCCAAAATTTAGAATGCTCATTTGTAATACAAAAAAGTAAAGTTGATCATAAAAGAAGAAATGATAAAATAGTCGCTTTTCCTGGTAAAGTATTTATTGGTTCTTTATTATTTGATAAAAATTTAAATTTAAAAAACTTTGAAACTGAATCGAATTTTAAAATCATTGCAATCAATAAGGGAACGCCAGCATCTCCTTTCACAATAATCAGCTATCAAAATACTTTACTCAAATGTTATTTTGATACCGATGGTTATTTACTTATGTTCGGAACATATTTATAATTTATTCTTCGCTAATTGTTAAGAAGCCTATCTTACTATTATTATTTTTCTGCCTCATCTCTATTCCTTCTTTTCCTTCAAAAAACATAAAACCTGTCCAGAACTTGGCCTAAAAGAAAAAACCACCTATGAAACAAATCATAAGTGGTTGATTTTAAAGTGGGCCCACCAGGGCATGATCCTGGGACCCCCTGATTATGAGTCAGGTGCTCTAACCAACTGAGCTATAGGCCCGAAGAACATTACTGTTCTTTAAGGGGAGCAAAAATAATGATTTGAGGTTAATTTTGAGTAGGATTATTTTTCTTTTTATTTAATCAGCCAAATACACTGTTATTGGCGCCCGCAAACCCATTCCCCCTCCATTGATTTAAAAATTAACCAGCTTCCATTAACTGCCATTATAGCCACATCTTCCTGCTCTGGTAAAATTTCTTCAAGGTTTAATTGAAGTAAATCAGTCAGATTTATTTTAATAACTGGGCTCATTCGAACATAGAAGAGAAAAATAACCTGATTTTTCAACTCGTTGGCATCTATTATAGCTTTTAAATGAATTTTCAGATTAGCTTCTTCCTGAATAACAGTTGAATTTTCCGGTAAATATCGCAATGGCAGAATACTAGGATAGTTCAAATAAAGCATTTCATGAACCCAATATTTATCTCCAATTTGTATTACAGATTCAGAAAAAGAAAAGCTGGACCAAGGATCTTGATTCAGCTTTTCTATCCAAAAATCATATTGTTGTTGCATTACAACTTCTAAATATTCCAATGACCAATTCAATCCAGCCTCTTTAATTGAATTAGCCACTTCAATCCACCAATTTGCTAAGAATGAACTTTGCTTTTCAATAGCTATCTTATCTAATATCTGTTGCTTTTTCAATAAAAGCTTTTGTTTTTCTTGCTCATTCATCCTGTTAAAGCTAATTCTATTTTATCTGAGTTAATTTGAAGAAGTTATATTTATACTCAAGAAATAACTCAATGATAAAGTTTCTATTAGCCGGTTTAATGTTCACTCTATGTAATTACGCATCTTTTGCTCAAAAAAAAGATCCAAGTATTAAACTTTTAATCGGCACTTATACCAATGCAGGTAATAGCGAAGGCATTTACTATTATCAATTTAATAAGGATGGATCGGCAAGTTTTATCAACAAACAAAAAGCAACTGAACCTTCTTTCTTGGTCACTTCAACCAATCAAAGGTTTGTTTATGCTGTAAATGAAAGTGGAAATGGTAAAGGCGCAGTAAATGCATATCAATTCAATCAGTCAACTGGTGATCTTACACTTTTAAATAGTGTTCTAAGTGGAGGTGATCATCCGTGCCATATTAGTACTGATCGTAAAAATCGTTTTGTTTTTGTTTCTAATTATTCAGGAGGAAATTTAAGCGCCATAGCAATAAAAGCAGATGGTAGCTTAAGTAATGAAAAACAAACCATCCAACATACAGGAAGCAGCGCAAATAAATCAAGACAAGAAAAGGCCCATGTGCATTCTGCTTTTTTATCTCCTGATGAAAAATATTTAGTGGTACAAGATTTGGGCACAGATAAAATATCTGTTTATACAGTTGATTTAAATAATCAAAGCAATCCCTTATCAGAAAATCCTGTATCGGTGTTTAATTGTAATCCAGGAGATGGACCGAGACATATCAGTTTTAATCCCACCAAACCCTTTGTATATGCTGTTCAAGAATTAACTGGTTCGGTTACAGTGTTGTCTTTTAAAAATGGAACACTCAGTAAATTACAGCAAATAGATATGTTTGAAAAACCTACCAATAAAAAATCAGGTGCGGCGGATATTCATTTGTCGCCTGATGGAAAATTTTTATACGCTTCCAATAGAGCAGATTACAACGATTTAGCTATTTATAAAGTGGGTACAAATGGTTTACTTTCTTGGGTTGGATCACAATCTACACTTGGATTAGCACCCCGTAATTTTGCCATTGACCCAACGGGAAATTTTTTATTGGCAGCCAATCAAAACAGCAATGAAATTGTCGTATTTAAAAGAAATAAAAAGACTGGATTACTGAATGATACGGGCAATAGAATAGCTGTAGGAAGACCTGTTTGTATTCAATTTGTTCAATAATTATTCGCCTGATGATCTTGGCGGTCTTGGCCTATTGGGCCTTGGATTATTTCTATTTCCTCCACCTTGATGAGGTCTTCTATTTCCCATAGGCTTATGAGTGCGAGGTGCATATTCTGGCGCTGCGCCAAATTGTTCTGGAACAATTAGCTTATCTACCTGCTTACCCAATAGTGTTTCAATTTGTGCAAATTTTCGTTGCTCTGCTTCACTTATAAAAGTAATGGCAGTACCCGAAGTAGCTGCACGTGCAGTTCTTCCTATCCGATGAATATAATCTTCTCCATCATTGGGCACATCATAGTTGATGACCAATTCAATTTCTTCTATATCTATTCCCCTGCTTAATATATCTGTTGCAACTAAAATTTTCAGTTTTCTATTTCTGAAATCTTGCATTACTTGCTCACGTTTGTCTTGCAATAAATCGGAATGAATTTCTTCTACAGAAAATTTAGCACGCTTTAATTCTGAACTGAGTTGTTTAACGTTCTGTTTTTTAGAACAAAAAATAATGACCCTTGTATAATCACTATTATTCAACACATATTTGATCAATGGAATCTTTTGTGGTTCATATACCACAAATGCTTGTTGGGTAATTTGCTCTGGCGGTTTTGAAACCGCAATATTTATTTCAGCAGGATTTTGCAAAAGCTTTCTTGCTAAGTCGCGCATTTTAGAAGGCATGGTTGCAGAAAACAATAAATTCTGTCTTTGCTTTGGCAAAAAAGAAATGATTTTCATGATATCATCATTAAAGCCCATGTCTAACATTCTATCGGCTTCATCCAATACCAAATATTTTACTTCTTGCATTTTCACATAACCCATATTTAAATGGGCTATCATTCTGCCTGGGGTGCAAACCACCATATCTACCCCACTACTCAATGCTTTCTTTTCGGTAGTAAATGAATTACCATCGCCTCCACCATAAACCGCTATGCAACTGATATCTGTGAAATAACTTAATCCCTCCATTGTTTCAGCAATCTGAATAGCCAATTCTCTGGTAGGAACAATTATTAATGCATTAATATGATGCGATGAATGCTGTTGGGTTAGCATCATATGTACAATTGGCAATAAAAACGCTGCTGTTTTACCTGTACCAGTTTGTGCTGATGCAATAATATCCCTCCCTGCTAATATAGGTTGTATTACTTGTGCCTGAACAGGGGTGGCCGTTTCATAGCCCATGGCATCAATCCCCTCTAACAATCTTTCCTCTA
>JBMLPQ010000228.1:0-45045 GCA_049242025.1 Sediminibacterium sp. | reverse complement strand
GCTTTGTTTTTATTGTAAGCTTGTTTAACCTTATACTTATGGTAACGTTGAAATATTTGGTGATCGGTATAACAAACCAATTTTAATTGATGATCTATAAAACCCTCATGAATACTCGTACCTATTGGTGTGAACTGTATCTCTGTATTCAAATCGGTAAAAATCGTATTAAGCCGCTCCAACTGTTTTACCTGCTCTGCAAAAATATAAATACTGTATTGAGCCCCTTCTAATGCTTTTAAGTCTTTAATCAACAAATCGAATTGACGATTAAATGCAGGCTGTGGCTTTACTAAGAATTCTAATTCTTCCGTTGCGAAATGAGGTTTATAGCCAAATTCAACTTGCGACTTAGTATCTAAAACTGTTTTGATTTCATCCCCTTTAATAAAATCAGTCCAATGGACTTCCTTTAAAATATGGTGATCGTCTTCCTCTTGTTGCTTTGCAAAATAGCCTTGCTCTTGCAACAATAAATATCCCTCAAAATCTTCTTCTTGTACCCTTATTTTTTCTTCAATTACATCCCAATCTCTTAACCAAACTACGGTATTCTCTGGCATGAATTCTAATAGAGATATTTTTTTCTCGGAGCCAGCACCAAAGGTTTCAGGAAGCGTATCTACGTTTGGAATAATATTTACTTGCAATAATTTTCTTTCACTCAACTGAGTTTCAGGATCAAATATTCGAATGCTGTCTACCTCGTTACCAAATAATTCTACTCGATAGGGCTTTTCATTTCCAAAAGAATAAATATCCAATATTCCACCGCGTAGTGCAAATTGACCTGGCTCATAAACAAAATCAGTTCGCTCAAAACCATACATCACAAATAAATCCATCAAGCTCTCTGGATTAATGGTATCATTGGTTTTAATAGTGATGATATTACTACTGATGGTTTCAGGTAAAATCACTTTTTCAAATACTGCTTCTGGATAAGTAACGATAATTTTTTTATTGCCACCCCTTGAAAGTTTAGTAAGTGCTTCTGTTCGTAACATCACGTGAGAACTGTTCAGCAACCTAAAGTTTTTCCTGTTCTTAAAACTAGAGGGAAAATAAAAAAGATCTAAGGCACTGGTTAAATTTTCGATGGTATTATGAAAATAGGCTGCTTCCTCAGCGTCATTCAAAATAATTAAATGATTGAGCCCTTGGGCTTGGGGATGCATAAATACAGTGCTTACTATGAATTCAGCACTACTACCTTGCAAATTCTTAAGATAAGTTTTCTGTTTATCGGCATAGTTTAGCCTATTCACCAACTGTTGAACCAGGGGTGATTGCAGGTATTGATCCATTAAATGCTGCAAGTTCATATACACGTTCCTTGTAAAAGGGACGCAAAGATAAGGGAAGGCTAATTGCTTGCCGCAAAATTTACCACTATGTTCATTTCGGTCAGCTTTCCCTTCTCTACACTCACTAAATTGATATTATTACGAATATCAAAAGAGTTGGCATAAAAATTTTGACCAGCTTGTACAAAAACCGAATAAGTTCCTACTGGTAATTGAACGTTAAAAGCCCCTAAACTGTCTGTATTGGTTGCAAGGATCAGCTTTGTGTAAATATTGGTAAATAAAGGGCCCTGGTTCCATTGCAATACCCTTGTAATATCTGTAGGCTCGTAAAAAAACACAGTAGTAGGGTATGGCTGGGGCACTGAAGGTGGGGCACCAATTCTAGGCATTTGATTTCCTGAAATTTGAGAAATAACCCCCTTGACACCTTGAGTAACGGCCATTTTTGGCTTTTTTTGTGGAAGTTTACAAGCCGAAAACAGGGAAAATCCTGCAACGAATAAAAAAAGAAAAATTCGCATACTACAATTTGAAACCTGAAAGTATCTAATTTAGAGCATAATAAAATAAAATCGGCCCTACGAAGCCGAAAAAAAATGAGATTTATGACCAATCGCCTGCGGATATTCACATTACTGCTGACCATTTTTTCTTTGAGTGCAACAGCTCAAACCATTACCAATGAACGAGTACTTAAACTCTCTTCTCAAAAAATTAAATTGGAGCAAGAGTTAAATTATGTGAAAGCCTTGTCATTAGCAAAGGAAAAAAACTGGGATTTAACGATGACCTTTGATGGCATAGTAGCTAAGTTAACTGGTGTGGATGCATTCGGATTCCCCATTTATACAAAATCTTATAATAACACCATTGCTGCTGCAACCACAAGGGCTAGTCAATTATGGCCAGGAGGCGCTAGTGGGCTTAATTTATCAGGTAGTACAGAAGCCATGAGAAATAAATTAGGCGTTTGGGAATTTGATGGCATACCACTTCCAACCCACGTTGAATTTACCAATAGAATTCTACAAAAAGATAACCCAACTGGTAGCAGTGGCAATGATCATGCTACCCACGTAGCAGGAACCATGATTGCTGCTGGTATCAACCCTATTGCTAAGGGTATGGCATTTGGGATCCCGAATTTGATTTCTTACGACCACAACAATGATATTACAGAAATGACAAATGAAGCGGCTGCAGGAATGCTTCTGTCTAATCACTCTTATGGATTCATTGCAGGTTGGAATTTTAATTCGGCTCAAAGCAGATGGGAGTTTAACGGTCGACCAAATGAAAATGAAGATTTCAGGTACGGATGGTATAGTGCTAACGCACAAATTGTAGATTCGATCGCTTTTAACGCACCCTTTTATTTAAAAGTTTCTGTTGCAGGTAACGACAGAAATAACAACGGTCCAGCTGTGGGCCAACCTTATTTCAGAAGAAATGCGCAGGGTGTTATGGCTGATGCAGGCACTAGGCCAGCAGGCATCAATAGTAACGATGGCTTCGATATTATTTTAGGATATGGAATTGCAAAAAACAATTTAACGATTGGTGCAGTTAATGGAATTCCTAGAGGATACAGCAAAACGGGGGATGTAGTCATGAGTGCATTTAGTGGATGGGGACCAACTGATGATGGTAGAATTAAGCCAGACTTAGTAGCCAACGGGGTAAATGTCACGAGTTCTAGTACCAACGGAAACACTAGTTATAATTCGAAAAGTGGAACTTCAATGGCTGGTCCAAACGCAACTGGATCATTGCTTTTATTGCAAGAACATTATACCAAATTGAGACCCAATAACTTTATGCGTTCTGCTACTTTAAAGGGATTGGCCATACATACGGCAGACGAAGCAGGAAATAGTCCTGGCCCAGATTACACTTATGGATGGGGCTTATTAAATGTTCAGAAAGCAGCTGCTGTTTTAAGTAGTGCTATACCAAGTAACAATGCAAACAATAGCGACCATTTGGTTTACGAAGCAGTACTAAATACAGGCTCTAGTTTTACCAAAACAGTAGTTGCAACAGGCAAAATGCCACTCTCTGCAACCATTGCGTGGACTGATCCTCCAGCTTCTGTAAACAATGATGCTAGCTCCAATTTAAATGACCGTACAAAAAAATTAATCAACGACTTAGATATTAAAATTACAAGAGGCTCTCAAACTTTTTTACCTTGGGCCTTAAATGTGAGTGCTCCTGCTGAAGCAGCTACCAAATCAGATAATTCAGTTGATAACGTAGAAAGAGTGGATGTTGAAACAACTATACCTGGTGAAACATATACCATTACAGTAAGTCATAAAGGAACAATTGCCAGAAACGGACAACAAGCTTATTCATTAATTATCAGTGGCGTTGGTGGAAATGCATATGCTAGCTCTGCGGCTACCACAGGTGGTGCAAAAGTAGATAGTTTATCTTTTTCTAATCTTCGATTTAAAAATAGTACTGGCTGTAAAACCTTTACCGATAATACCAATTTGATTGGTAATATTCAAGCAAGAGAAACCATACCAGTATTTATTAGAACCATTCCTTGTGATGGAAATGTAAACCCTAGGATTGTTAAAATATTTATCGATTATAACAATGATGGAGACTTTATTGATGTGGGTGAAGAAGTATTTAATAGTGGCGTTCAAAATGGTGCAAGTAGTGACGCAAATAGCACCATTTTAATTCCTGACAATGTAAGAGTAGGGGCTATTCATCGCATGAGAGTGATTACTAGAGAGACCAGTAACCCAGCAGATATTACCCCAACAGGAACTTATCCTAGAGGCGAAACACAAGACTATTTATTAAAGGTTGAAAATCCTTCAAATGATGTGTCAATTGGTAATATCATTTCACCCAACTCAGGTAATTGCGAAAATGACAAACAATATATCACAATCGCTTTATCAAATGGTGGCTCAAGAGCGCAAGCAAATATTCCTTTAACAGTTACTGTTAAGTCTGGATCAACTACTGTTGCTACCATCAATGCTACTTATCCAGGTTCAATTGCTGCATTATCGGAAGTAGAGTATACTGTACAAACTCCTTTTAATGCGCAGCCAGGAGTGAATTATACCATCACTGCCGAAACTAAACTGTCAACAGATCAAAATATTAGTAATAATATTTTTGAATCCAATGTATTAATTGCCACAAGACCAGCTGCACCAGTTGCGCAAGCTTCTATTTGTGAAAACAATGCTATCTTAAGAGTAACCAATCCAGTTCCGGGAAATTATTTCTGGTACACAGATCCAAATAGTACCAATCCAATTGCAACCGGCAGCTCTGTAAACACTTCAACCATACCAGCTAATAGAACCTATTATGTTACCAGAGAAGCCAGAACAAGCACAGGAGCTGCTTCTAAATTAACATTCCCAGGTGGAGGATATAATGAGTTTGCAGGAAACTTTATGAAGTTTAATCATACTGTTCCATTTAAATTAGAAACAGTCCGGATGTATACAGCCAACCCTGGTAAAATTAGAATTACATTGGGTGAAAATTTAACTCCTAGTACCACTACAGAAGGAAGCTTTTCTTACAGGCCTCTAATGAATAAAACATTTGACGTGTTTAATTCAAGACCAACTGCATCAGGACCATTAACGAATGCTTTGGTTGAAAATAGTCCAAACGATTCTGGATTTGTATACAATGTAAACTGGGATATTCCTAGCAATGGAGAAAAATTCATCATCCTAGAATGTTCCGATGATGCTAACGTATACAGAAACAATGGAATTAATGGAACCATTTATCCTTTTGGTAATGCAGGAATAATGAGGTACAACGGCAATAGTGTTTCCCTCACTCCTTCTTCAGGCTTAAATGAAAATGCTTTCTGGTATTTCTTTTACGACACCAAAGTATCAACTGGATGTACGAGTGAAAGAGCAACTATAATTGCTACACCTAATCAACCGCTAACACTTTCGCTTGTAGGAGATTCATTGGTATCTAGTATAAAAACAGGTAATTTCCAATGGATTTTTAATGATACTGCTGCGGTTGCTGGTGCCATTACCTCTTCAATTAAACCCAATCGTTCTGGTAATTACAAGGTAATTGTAACCGATGCACTAGGTTGTTCTAAAACATCTAACGGTGTAAATTATACAGTTACTTCTATCAATACAGTTGACCCACAAGAAATAAAGTTGTCTGTATCACCTAACCCGAATAACGGTATTTTCCAATTGTCCTTTGAAGTTACCAAGCGAAGCGATTTGTCAATTGAGATATTGAATGCATCTGGTCAGCGTGTATTTTTAAATACTCAATCTGGATTCTTAGGCAAGTACAGCAAACAGTTGAGTTTAAAACAATTCAGCAGCGAGTTTTATTTACTTAAAATTCAACACGATAAAAAAACCTATTTACAAAAGATTCTAATTCAACGGTAAATAGTAATTGATTCATCAATGCCTCTGTTTTAAACAGGGGCATTGTTTTTTATGGTTAATTCGGTACTTTGTGTAAAACAATGCTATGCTTCAACCTTGGTTAAAATGCGTGGTAATTAAAACAGAAGATATTACCCATAGCACGCGTAGATTTTGGATTCAAATACCAGAATTAAGCTCGTTTGATTTTGAGCCAGGTCAATTTGTGACTTTTGATTTGCCCATACATGAGCAACGAAACAAAAGATGGCGGTCTTATTCTATCGCATCTGCGCCGGATGGCACCAATGTTTTTGAATTAGTTATTGTTTTAATGGAAGATGGATTAGGCACTCCACATTTATTCAATGATGTAAAAGTGGGTTCCGAGTTAATGGTGAGAGGGCCACAAGGTAAGTTTACGATGCCATCCTCCTTAGACAAAGACTTATTTCTTATTTGTACTGGTACAGGAATAGCTCCATTTAGGTCTATGGTTCACCATATTTACAACAAACAAATAGCCCATAAAAATATTCATCTGATTTTTGGTTGTAGAGAATTTAAAGACAGTTTATACGAAGCAGAATTAAAACAACTAGAAAAAGTATTGCCAGGTTTTTATCACCATCCTTGTTTTTCTCGAGAATTGGTTGTTGGTCCAGCTCAATATTCTGGTTATGTGCATGCATGTTATAGTAAACTGATTGATGCCCATAAAGGAATGACAGGTGATATACCAGCGGCTTACTTCTATTTATGTGGTTGGAAAAACATGGTAGACGATGCAAAACAGAAAATAATAGAAATAGGGTATGATAAACATGCCATTCATTTAGAACTATATGGCTAATTCATCATACCCTACTCAATCTAGCTTATATGTGAAAGCACCAACTCTTTCACTTTGCTAATAGGAATACGTTCTTGTAACATGCTATCTCTGTAACGGATGGTAACCATTTGATCCTCTTTGGTTTGATGGTCTATGGTTACACAGAACGGTGTCCCAATAGCATCTTGTCTGCGATATCTTTTGCCAATGGCGTCTTTTTCTTCGTAGAAACATTTGAAAGAACCCTTGCATTCGTCCATTAACTCACGTGCAATTTCGGGTAATCCATCTTTTTTAACGAGTGGTAAAATGGCTAATTTATTCGGTGCAATTCTAGCAGGAATTTTTAAGACCACTCTACTGTCGGTAGTCCCATCTTCTTTGGGGATGATTTCTTCTGTATATGCATGACTTAATATCAATAAGAACATTCTGTCTAAACCAATAGAAGTTTCTACCACATATGGTATATAATTTCCAAAAGGCTTACCAGTGGTTTCATCAATATCATTGTCAAAATATTGCTGCTTTTTTTTGCTATATTCTTGGTGACTTTTTAAGTCGAAATCGGTTCTGCTATGGATACCTTCCACTTCTTTAAAACCAAAAGGGAATTCATATTCTATGTCTAAAGCCGCGTCTGCATAATGAGCCAATTTTACGTGATTATGGTAACGGTATTTTTCTGCAGGCAATCCTAAACTCAGGTGCCAATTCAATCGCTCTTCTTTCCAGAAATTATACCATTCCATTTGAGTGCCTGGTCTAACAAAAAACTGCATTTCCATTTGCTCAAATTCACGCATACGGAATATAAACTGACGGGCTACAATCTCATTTCTAAATGCTTTTCCGGTTTGTGCAATTCCGAAAGGAATTTTCATTCGTGCTGTTTTTTGCACATTCAAAAAATTTACAAAAATCCCTTGTGCCGTTTCAGGTCTTAAATAAATAGTATCGGAGTCTTCTGCAACTGAACCTAATTGAGTAGAGAACATTAAATTGAACTGGCGAATCTCTGTCCAATTACTTGTACCACTAACCGAACAAACAATTTGGTGATCGGTAAGGAGCTGCTTTAATCCCACAAAATCTTCTGCAGCCAATAATTGTTCCATGGATGCAATCAACGCATTGGCCTCATCTGCTTTTCCTGCTTCGGTTAATTGATCCGCTTTTGCTTCAATTAAATGATCAACTCGGTATCTTTTTTGGCTGTCTTTGTTATCAATCATTGGGTCACTGAAATTATCCACGTGCCCACTTGCTTTCCAGGTAGTAGGGTGCATAAAAATAGCAGCATCAATGCCCACAATATTCTGGTGCATTTGTGTCATGCTCTTCCACCAATAGTCTTTGATATTCTTTTTTAGCTCACTTCCGTAAGGGCCGTAATCATAAACGGCACTTAAACCATCGTAAATTTCACTACTCTGAAAAACAAAGCCATATTCTTTGGCATGCGAAATAATTGCTTGAAAGGTATTTTCTGTTGCTGTGCTCATACGGCGGCAAAAATAGGTGATTACCCGTTTATCCAGTAAAATGGGGAATGTTCATTAAAAAAAATTAGCTTAGTTATTCAAAATTCAACCGATTAGCATGAGAAAATTATGGCTTTTATTGTTGTTGCTTCCCAATTTAGCAACAGCCCAGCAAACCAATATTCAAACTACGGAATACCCTAACGACTACCTTAGTCCTGAATTTCATGCAGGAAGAAGGGCTGCATTTAAAGAAAAAATGCCTGCAAAATCAGTTGGAATATTCTTTGCGAGCCAAGTCAGACTTAGAAATGACGATGTAGATTATCAATATGCACAAAATAAAAACTTCTATTATTTCACTGGTTTAGAAGAGCCTAATTCGCTTTTACTGCTGTTTAAAGAGCCTACCACCATCATGGGTAAAACAGGTACTGAATTCATTTTTGTACAAAACAGAGATCCACAACGCGAAATGTGGAATGGAAAAATACTAGGCATTGAAGGTGTTACCAATCGTTATAAATTCAGCAATGTTTTCTTAAATAAAGATTTCAGTTACAATACTTTTAATTTAAACGAGTATGAGTCAATATTAACTACTTTCAGGTCAGAAGATATTTTCCAAACTTATCCAAGAACAAGAGACGAGTTAAGTAGAATGGCAGGTGTTGTAGACAGCTTAATTAGGCAATATAAAAAACCTATTGCATCTAGAAATACGATTGAAATATTAACCGCATTAAGAGGCATTAAACAACCAGAAGAAATTGCCATTTTAGAAAAAGCTGCTGCTATAAGCGTAGAGGGACACAATGAAGTAATAAAAGCAGTGAAACCTGGCATGACCGAATACCAAGCTCAAGCCATTATGGAATATTCATTTAAGAAAAATGGATCAGAATACCCAGGCTACCCAAGTATTAATGGAGCAGCAGAAAACGCTTGTGTACTGCATTATGTTACCAATCTTAAACTCATGAAAGACGGAGATTTATTATTGAGTGATTGTGCAGCCGAATACCATGGATATACAGCAGATGTTACCAGAACAGTTCCAGTGAATGGCAAGTTTTCACCAGAACAGAAAATTATTTACGAATTAGTTTTAGCTGCGCAAGATTCTGCCATCGCTGTATGTAAACCAGGTATGCCTTATAGTGGATCCGATGCTACAGCTAAAAGAGTAATCAATAGAGGACTGATTGCCTTGGGCATTGCAGCCAATGATATGGAAGCAAGAAAGTATTTTCCACACGGAACTTCACACCATTTGGGTTTAGACGTTCACGATTTAGGAATTAGAGGAAATCAACCATTTGAACCAGGCATGTATTTAACCGTAGAGCCCGGCATTTATATTCCACCAGGCAGCAAATGTGACCCTAAATGGTGGAGTATTGGGGTAAGAATTGAAGATGATATTTTAATTACAAAAGAGGGCAATCGCAACCTATCTGCCGGGGCACCAAGAACCGTTGCTGAAATAGAAAAGTTAGCAAAAGCCAAAACCATTTTTAATTAAATAAACCTAACTATAATTTGGGGTTATTCTTATGTCGGTCTTTATCACGTAGGGTTTTCTTCTCTATGTTTTTTTGCAAGGCTTCCGTAAGATTAACCCCAGTTTGGTTGGCTAAACAGATTAATACCCACATCACATCGGCCATTTCATCTGCCAGCGCTTGATCCTTTTCTTCTCCTTTAAATGATTGCTCTCCGTATTTGCGAACCATAATCCTACTGAGTTCTCCTACTTCTTCCATTAGAATACCTAAATTGGTTAATTCGTTGAAATACCGAACACCAATTGTTTTAATCCACTGATCAACTTGTGTTTGTGCATCTTGAATAGTCATTATTCTTTGTTTTTAGAATCAATTAAAATAGTAACAGGTCCGTCGTTTAATAAAGCTACTTTCATATCTGCACCAAAAATGCCAGTTTGGATAGGCTTACCCAACTCTTCTGCTAATACACTTTTAAAACTTTCGTAGATTGGTATAGCAATATCAGGTTTAGCCGCTTTTATATAAGAAGGGCGATTCCCTTTTTTGGTGCTAGCATGCAAAGTAAATTGGCTAATCAACAGAATCGAGCCGTCAACATCTTTAACTGAACAATTCATGACTCCATTTGCATCATTAAAAATACGCAGGTTCACAATTTTGTTGCTTAACCACTGAATATCTTCGGCAGTATCGGAATCCTCTACTCCTACCAAAACCAATAAGCCCAACTCAATTTGCCCGTTTATTTTATTATCTATGGTTACAGAAGCTTCAGAAACTCTTTGAATTACTACTCTCATGCAATGAATTTTATCCGAAATTTGAAAAGCTAAGATAACCAATCGTTAAAATAAACCCATTGATGCAACAAAATTGGAAAATAACTGCCGCCTTACTTGTGTGCCTCTTTGTTTTTAAAATGGGCTATGGGCAATCCAATATTGAATTTAAATTTTACTTTAACAACCAGGTCTGGCAAGAAGATAGTATTTACTATAACAGTGCAAAAGAAGCTTTACAAATTCATCGTTTCATGTTTTATACATCACAATGGAAGGCAATTAATACCCTACATGATACCATTGAATTATCTAAAGAGCACTATTTAATGAATATACAAGATGTGCAAACTTTAAAACTACCGTTTCAAATTCCTGCAAATCTGAAAAAAATAATATTCAATATAGGAGTAGATAGTATCAAAAACACTACGGGTATCCAAACCGGTGTTTTAGATCCTGCAAAAGGTATGTTTTGGACTTGGCGTTCAGGCTATATCATGGCTAAATTACAAGGCACGTCTCCACAAGCCAATACAGCAGGCAACCGGTTTAGTTATGAAGTGGGCGGATTTCAGTTGCCATATAACACAGTTAGAACAATTGTTCTAGCGCTTAGTCCGATGAAAGCACCAAACCAATCTTTGACTATTCAAGCACATTTGGAAAAATGGTTTAGTGGAAAGGAGTTAATAAAAATTTCAGAAAATCCTAACTGTCATAACGCAGGTAAATTGGCCATGCAACTTGCAGACAATTATGCCACAATGTTTACCATCAGTAGCAATTAATCATGAAAATCAACGGTACCATATTAGTGATTCTTGCAGCATTATTTTTTTGTGTTGGGTTTGTAACAAAAGAAGCTTCATTACAATCAAGTAAAAAAGTAACTTTCAAAATTCCCAAAGGTTGGCCAGCTCCATCCTACGATTTTTCACAAAATCCTTTAACGGAAGCAGGAATTGCTTTAGGAAAAAAACTTTTTTACGAAGTTCAATTGAGTAAAAATAATACCATCTCTTGTGGTACTTGTCACCAACAGTTTGGTGCTTTTAATAGTTACGACCATCCTTTAAGTCATGGATTAGATAATGCATTAACAAGCCGCAATGCCCCTTCCTTGTTTAATTTAGCCTGGCAAAAGGAATTCATGTGGGATGGGGGTATTAATCACTTAGACCTACAGCCCTTGGCTCCAATTACAGCACACAATGAAATGGGTGAGACCATTGACAATATTTTGGCGAAACTCAAAAAAAATAAACAATATCCTAAATTATTTAAAGCAGCGTTTGGAGATGAAAATATCAATACCCAACGTTTAGGTAAATCATTGAGCCAATTTTTATTAACCCTAGTGAGCAGCAACAGTAAATACGATCGAGTAATGCGTGGCGAAGACAGCTTCTTATTACCCGAGAAATTGGGTTTCGACATTTTTAAAACAAAATGTGCCCAATGTCATACAGAACCACTTTTCACCAATTATAGCTACACCAATATAGGCATGCCATTAGATCCGTTTTTAAAAGACTTAGGACGAATGAATATCACCAATAATCCAAATGATTCTCTAAAATTCAAAGTGCCTAGTTTGCGAAATGTAGTAGTGAGTTTTCCTTATGGTCATGATGGAAGATTTTTTTCATTAATGAGTGTTTTTGAACACTATCGCAATAAAATGCAAGTGATGACCAATACAGATGCATTGCTGAAAAATAAACTCCCATTAAGCAACTACGAAATTGGACAACTAAAAGCCTTTTTACAAACATTGACAGATTCGGTTTTTTTAAAAAACCCTCAATTTGCAGAACCGGGCTCGTTACAAAACGGCATTGCGCCCTTAGACCAACACAACTGATTACAATACCTTATTTTTGACCCTTAGACTATTATTTTGAGTGAGATAAAAAAACTGGCAGGACAAACTTTGTGGTATGGAGTACCCACCATTGCGAGTAGATTCTTAGGGTACCTGATGAATCTATCTTTGCCGCTTTTCTTTGCACAACCAGCTACCACTGCAGACCTTACACAGATTTATGCCATCATCCCATTCTTGAATGTCTTATTTACTTACGGGCTAGAAACTGCTTATTTTAGATTTAGCAAAGAAGAAGATCCCCATAAATTATACAGCACTTTATCAATTGCGCTACTGGGCTCCACTTTTTTATTTACTGGGCTTTTATGGTTTTTTAGCAATAGTATTATAGAATGGGCCAATCTAGAAGCACACCCTGAATTTATCAACTGGATGATTGGTATTTTGTTTTTTGACACACTCAGTACTTTGGCTTTTGCAAAATTGAGACAAGAAAACAGACCCAAAAAATATGCGGCAGTTCGTTTATCGAGTGTATTAGTCAATTTAACTACTGTGCTTTTATTCATTGGTTGGATTCCCTATAAAGTGCAACAAGACCCAAGTTCATGGCTAACTATTTTCACTAATAATAATATCGGAATTGGCTATTATTTAATTGGAAATTTAGCGGGCAGCCTCTTAACTTTTTTATTACTCATTAATGAGTTCCGCAAAATAAGTGCTGCATTTAGTGTTGCCCTATTTAAGAAAGTAATGAATTATAGTTACCCATTAATCATAGTGGGAATGGGCGGCATGGTGAATGATATGTTGAGTAGATTAATTTACCAGCATGTTGTTCATTTACCAGTTGAAGAGGCCAAACATGAATTGGGCATTTTTGGGAATATATACAGATTAGCAGTATTAATCACCATATTAATTCAAGCATTTAGAATGGCAGCAGAACCTTTTTTCTTTAAACAAAAAGGAGAAGAAAATGCGCAAAAAGTATATGCAAGGGTGATGAAATTTTTTGTAATTGCCTGTTGCTTTATGTTTCTATTCATCAGCTTATTTATTGAAGTTTTTGGATGGTTCTTCATGGCCATTAATAAACCCCTTTGGATTCAAGGCTTACAAGTTGTTCCTCTTTTGGCATTAGGCAATATTTTCTTAGGGATCTACTACAACTTAAGCATTTGGTATAAACTCACCGATAAAAACAATTATGGGGCAATGATTACGGTGGCAGGTGCATTCATTACCATTGGATTGAATATTCTCTTAATTCCATCCTTACATTATTTAGGTGCTGCATTGGCTACCTTTTTGTGTTACTTGTTTATGATGGTGGTGAGCTATTATATGGGTCAAAAACATTATCCAGTGCCATATGCAACTAAAAAATTAATCACCTATTTGTTTATTGTTTTACTTCTTTATGGACTACAAAAATTAATTCTCCATTTTTTCCCGCATTTATGGTTGGGTATATTTATTGGGTTCATTTTTATAGGATTATTTACTTGGTTAGTTACATGGGCTGAACAAAAAGAATTTACCAAATTTTTCCGCAAAGCCAATTAAGTACACATGATTATCTTTGCATTATGGCAGAAGATTTACACATCATTCAGGGTTCAAAAGAGGAACAATATCAAGCGCTAATTCCTCAAATTAAAGGGCTCTTATCTGGCGAAAGTAATTTGGTGGCAAACTTAGCTAATACAGCAGCTGCTTTGAAAGAACAGTTTGGTTGGTTTTGGGTTGGCTTTTATTTAGTAGAGCAAAACGAATTGGTACTCGGACCTTTTCAAGGTCCGGTTGCTTGTACCAGAATTCAGAAAGGAAGAGGTGTTTGTGGCACTAGTTGGGCAGAGGCCAAAACATTGATTGTGCCTGATGTTGAAAAATTCCCTGGCCATATTGCATGCAGTAGTTTGTCTAAGTCGGAGATTGTGGTACCATTACTGAAAGATGGTGTTGTATGGGGCGTTTTAGATGTAGACAGCAGCGACTACAATCAATTTGATACAACTGATCAGCAATATTTAGAATCAATTGTTTCCATTTTAAACAACTATTAAAAAGGGAATCCCAACCCCGACAATGAGCCCATTTGTACATTTAATCAAAAAAATGTACCTTTGCATTATTCATATACTCTCTCGGTTAGACTGGAATCTACTTCAGTGACAAGGTAATCCCATCAATAGTTAGGCTATATAGCACTTGAAATTTCAGGTGTTCACTTAAATCACATATTGTGTTATTCAAAGAATTAGAACTCATTGAGCCCATCTTGAATGCGCTCGAAACAGAAGGGTACGTAAATCCTACCCCTATTCAGCAACAAGCCATTCCATTGGCATTGGCTGGAAGAGATTTATTGGGTTGCGCCCAAACCGGAACAGGAAAAACAGCTGCATTTGCGATTCCAATTTTACAATTGGTTTGCAAAACACAAATTGGCGGAAATTATAGTAAAGGAATTAAAGCCCTTATTTTAACACCTACCAGAGAATTGGCTATTCAGATTGAAGAGAGTTTTGCGGCTTATGGCAAGAACTTAAGAATTAACTATCAGGTAATTTTTGGTGGAGTATCGCAGGTTCATCAGGTAAATGGTTTGCGCAATGGCGTAGATATTTTAGTGGCAACACCTGGTCGATTATTAGATTTAATGCAACAAGGTCATGTACGTTTACACGATATCAAATTTTTTGTATTAGACGAAGCAGATCGCATGTTAGACATGGGCTTTATCAATGATGTAAAAAAGATTGTTGCCAAATTACCCGCTAAAAAACAAACCCTGTTTTTTTCAGCTACAATGCCGCCAGAAATTGAAAAATTATCTGCTACCCTTTTACACAACCCAGCTAAAGTAGAAGTAACTCCTGTTTCTTCAACCGTTGAAAAAATAGAACAGGCTGTTTATTTTGTTGAGAAAGAACACAAAAAACACTTATTGAATGAGTTGCTAAAAGACCAACAAATTCAAACTGCATTGGTGTTTACCAGAACCAAGCATGGAGCTGATAAAGTAGTAAAAGACCTTACTAAGCATGGGATTACCGCTGAAGCCATTCACGGGAATAAATCACAAAATGCAAGACAACGTGCACTTACCAATTTTAAAGCAGGTACCACACGCATCTTAGTAGCCACTGATATTGCTGCAAGAGGAATTGATATTGATTTGTTATCGCATGTTTTTAATTATGAACTTCCGAATATTCCTGAAACCTATGTTCACCGAATTGGTAGAACGGGTAGAGCAGGAGCAAGTGGAATGGCAGTGTCTTTTTGTGATGCCGAAGAAAGAGCTTATTTAAAAGATATTCAGAAATTAATCAAGATACAGTTACCCGTTGTAACCAATCATCCGTATCATTCTGAAGCTCCAGTTGTGAGTAGTTTTAAACTTCCAGAGCGCAATAGAAGACCTCAACAACAGAATAGAACAAGAAAGTTTAGCTATCATAAATCTGCTCAAACCCGCGGATAAACTTCTTTACCTAAACGATAATGCTTAATTTGTTTTTATGAATAAGCATTATCGTTTTTTATTTGTAGCCCTTATAGGATCCATTAGCTGCTTTAGCCAATCTAAAAAGTCAGTTACACCTAGTGTTCCATTGTATTATCCTGCTTTGCATAATTGGGAAAAAAAGAGTCCTGAAAGCTTTGGCTTTTCGAATGCAGCTATTCAAAAAGCGATTGAAACTGCCCAACAATCAGAGTCTCCCAATCCACGCAGTATGGAAGAAAACCATTACAAAACATTTGGGAAAGAACCTTTTGGAGATGGCATAGGTCCTTTTGAAGACAGAGGAGATCAAACGGGCATCATTGTTTACAAAGGATATAAAATAGCAGAATGGGGTACTCCACTCAAATCTGATATGACCCATAGTGTAGCTAAAAGCTTTTTATCCACTGTTGTAGGTCTTGCGGTTGAGCAGCAGCTTATTGCTTCTGTAAAAGATTTAGTTGCTCCGTATATTCCTCCAATTGAATTATTTATAACAAACCCTGTTACACAACCTGCAGAACAATTTAAACAACCATCATTAATACAGCCCTTTAATACTCCTCATAACAAAACCATCACTTGGGAATCAATGCTCAGACAAACCAGTGATTGGGAAGGTACTTTATGGGGCAAACCTGATTGGGCTGATAGACCCGATGCAGATCCTAAAAAATGGTTGAACAGAACCCGAAATATTCAAGGAACCGTTTATGAGTACAATGATGTTCGGGTAAATGCTTTGGCTTTGGCCATTACCAGTGTATTTAGAAAACCCTTGCCAGTAATTTTAAAGCAATACATTATGGATCCTATTGGGGCATCTAATACTTGGAGATGGACAGGGTATAGAAACTCATGGATTGTTTTAGACGGGCAGCCTGTTCAATCAGTTAGTGGGGGTGGGCATTGGGGAGGAGGAATGTTTATTCATGCGGAAGACATGGCCAGGTTTGGGCTACTTCACCTACGCAATGGAAAATGGAATAATCAACAATTGATTGCTGAAGATTGGATTAAACAATCTAGTACTCCTGGACCAGCTAACCCTGAATACGGTTACATGAATTTTTTCTTAAACACTCATCAAAAATTTTTACCTGCTGCGCCTGAATCCGCCATCGTTCATTTGGGTAATGGAAATAATATTATCTATGTAGATAAAGAAAATGATTTAGTAGTGGTTTTAAGATGGATTAGTCAAAAAGGCATGAATGATACAATCGGAGCAATCTTGGAGGCTGTAAAAAAATATAAGTAATTCGTCAAGTGACGAATATTTAACAAAATAAAAATCCGTATAAAGAAATACCTAATTTTAAGTAAGGCACCCCTCCATGCCTATTTAAAAGCCATGATCAATCCTACCGCTGCTGCAATGGAAAGCTTAGAAGAGCAAAATAAAAAATTGCTGAAAACGCAATATGCACTTGAAAAAAAGGTAAGCCAATTGAAAGATTTTGCGGGCATTATTACCCATGATGTTAGGGGCCCTGCTCACAATATTTCAAAAATGCTTGAAATGTATGAGAGTACAGATGATCCTGAGTTGAAGAACGCGGCAATGGATTATTTAAAGAAAATCAGTAAAGACCTTACCAGTAATTTGAATGAATTAATTCAAATCTTACAAATTCATTTAGAAAAAGATATTCCCGCTTCTGACTGTCTTTTTGAGGAAGTGATTAATAGTGCTATGTTGCAATTACAAGACGTAATTCAACAAAAAAACGCCACAATTTCACTGTCCATCAACATTAAACATATTGTTTATCCTAGAGTGTATTTACAAAGTATTGTTTACAATTTATTAAGCAATAGCCTTAAATATACCAAGCCCAATATAGCACCCAATATTTTTATTGAAACCTACGAACAAGACGGTAATTGCTTTTTGAGCATCAGTGACAATGGTTTAGGCATAGACTTAAATAAATTCGGACACCTGCTTTTTAAATTTCAAAAAAGCTTTCACAGTGGTTTTGACAGCAAAGGCATTGGCCTTTATTTAATTAAAAACCAAATTGAAGAACAAGGAGGTTCTATTGAATGTTCCAGTGAAGCGGGTATTGGCACCAAATTTACTGTTCGATTTTAAAAAAATCCCCTATTTTTGCCGTCCAAAATGCGGATGTGGCGAAATTGGCAGACGCACTAGACTTAGGATCTAGCGCCGCGAGGCATGTAGGTTCGACCCCTATCATCCGCACCAAACCACCTTTAAAAGGTGGTTTTTTTGTGCGAATCCCCTACCTTTGCAGCCCGAATTTAAGTTTATAAAACTCCTATATGGCTACAATTACCAGAGAAAACATTGGCTTATTAAATGATAAGCTTACCGTTACCCTTACAAAGGATGATTACCTAAAAGGCTTTGAAACAAGTCTGAAGAAGTATGCTAAAACAGCCAATATACCAGGTTTTAGAAAAGGAATGGTTCCTACTGGTTTGGTGAAAAAAATGTACGGTCAGGGCGTTTTCTCTGATGAAGTACTTCGTAAAGTAGAACAAGAAATGAACGCTTATATGGCAAAAGAGCAAATAGACATTTTTGCTCAACCACTGCCATTAGAAAATGATGCGCGCGTTTTAGATATGAATAATCCAATTGATTACATTTTCTCTTTTGAAATTGGATTGAAACCAAACTTTGATATAGACTTATCTAAGTTCACCGGAACACGTTATGTAGTAACAGTTACCGATGAAATGATTAATGATGAAGTTGCAAGACTTCAAACCCGTTTTGGCAAAATGACTGAACCTGAATCAGTGAGCAGTGAAGACAATGTGTTGAATGTGACTTTTACTGAAACAGATGAAAAAGGGAACACTATCGAAAACGGCATTACAAAAGACAATTCTTTATTAGTTAAATATTTTGCAGAAGGATTCCGCAATAATTTGATGGGTAAGAAAAAAGAAGATGTAGTGAACTTGCAAATAAAAACTGCTTTCGAAGACAAAGAAGCTGAAACTATTTTATCAGACCTAGGATTATCAACAGAGGATGCTGAAAAGTATTTTAATTTATTGATTACTAAAGTTGGTTTGGTGGAGAAAGCCGAATTAAACGAAGCGCTTTTTATTCAGGTATATCCTGGCAACGACCAAATCAAAACTGAAGCTGACCTTAGAAATGAAATTAAGGCTGAAATTGAAAAATACTACGCTCAGTCTGCACAAAATCAAGTACACGATCAAATTTATCACTACTTGGTTGACCATATTACGATGGATTTCCCTGAAAGTTTCTTAAAGCGTTGGCTACAAAATGGTGGAGAAAAACCTAAAACTGCAGAAGAAGCAGAAGCAGAATTCCCATCATTTGTGAAGCAATTGAAATGGACTTTAATCAGTAGTAAGCTTACTCAAGATAATAAGATTGAAGTACTACCTGAAGACATTCGCAACTTTGCAAAAATGCAATTGTTCAGTTACATGGGTAATCAATTGGGCGCTTTAGGCGATAACCAACAATGGGTTGACGACTATGCTAATCGTATGATGCAGGATAAAAAGTTTGTTGAAGACAGCTATCATAGAATTAATGCAGAAAAATTATTTGATGCATTAGGTACTCAGGTGAAAACGAATGACGAAACTATTAGTGCAGATGATTTTGCTAAGAAATTAGAGCATCATCATCATTAATCAATAAGCGTTGAATGATTCATTAAACCAGCTTTCGGGCTGGTTTTTTTATTTTAGTAAGTCATGTATTTTTAATTGCCGTTGTATGTAATTACGTACTTGATTAGCAATCATTCTATTTAAAAATACATCGCCGCTCAATTGCAATAATACTTTTCTCCATCCAGTTAATTGGATAGAATTGAATAACATGGCAACTCTTTTTTGAATTATTGGCCGCATCTGGACCAGTGGATTTTGTTCAAGTGTTGGCCAAGGCAATGGTTTTTGTACAGGTCCGAATTGTGGAATGATTTGCACTGATTCTGTTTGATTCGATTTAAATAAAGAATGATTCACTCCTTCATAACCTTTTGAAAAAATGGGATGATGGGCTAAATGTTGAATGGGTATGGTAAAATGATTGCGCAAAAACATTTCACAATTATACTGTCCTAATGCATAATCATGCGCCCTAAAATCTTTACTAATAAATCCCCCAAAACCACCAATTGCTCCACAAGCAATAGCTTTAGACCCTTCAATTCTAGTATTTATTTCATCCATTGAATATCTTACTGGTGCTATCAAAAATTGACCCGCCTTATTTTTACTCAAAATATCTGCGATGGGTGCTGGCTTTGCTTTCATTTGCTGCATCATCGCGTGCAAAATAGAACCCGCCAATTGACCAATTGAAAGCGGATAAGTAATTTGATTAGGGGTGTTTTCAGGGAATGGATCAATCATCAAGACCGTACTTCTAAATTGATCAAAGCGGTTAAAAGCATTAGATTCCTTGGTTTCTGTGAATACCAATTCATTCAGTAATTCTCTCACTTTTTCAAATGGCTCATTATTCATTAGTCCTCCATCTACATGCAAGGATTCATAAGTTGGCTTTGCATGGTCAATCATTAGTCCTTCTCGATAAATCCATTTATTTTCAACAATTGCTTCTAGGGGTCTGGTTAATTTCTTAGCTGGCAATCCCAATGGAAATGCACCTGTTGCAATTGCAGCATCTTTTGCTAATTGTGCATTCAATCCTGTTCTTATATTCAATGGCATCCACCCATTGATACATTTGGGTGCTGTAGCAGCTTGAAAGCAAGCATAATCATAGTGAACCGACATTGCATGGTGTTGCGCAGCTAAATCGGTATTGAATGAAATATTATATGGGAATCCACTCACATTGGTGAGTGTTGTAAATACTTTCAATTGTGGATGAAAATATGGGGGCGTATCATTCCATAACAAACCTTGATTGCTAAATGCGCTATCTGCTATTTCATTGGCAAAAGCACCATTTAACAATGAAGCTGTTGGCAACTTAGTATTGAAGTCGGTACAGGAAAACAATTTTTCCATCATATTATCGGCTTGCATGGTAACCCAACTTTTATACAACAAATCTGCCTTTAATTGATGCATGACGGCTGCTGTAAGTAAGCCCGTCATTCCGCCAGCAGAAGCTCCGCCAATTATGGAGATTTGTACCCTATGTGTGGGAACTCCTGGTTGGCCGCGGCTTTGCTCCCACCGGTCTAATGATTTTATTAAATAATCTACAACACCTGCCGTATAGGCTCCTGCAGATACCGCACCTGCCATACAAAGTCCTATATGAAATGGGTTCTCTGACATAATATTAACAATACTAGCTTTGAACTTATCTAAAATGAACGACCTTTGCAACCGTGTTTTAACGGTTTTACTGTTCATTATGTCAAATTGCCATAAACCAAGCTTTGCATAGTATTTGAACAGTCTTTATACCTATTTAACAAAACACTTAACTTCAAAGCGAAAAATCAGTTTATGAATATTGGAAAAGAGTTTGAACAATACGCAGTTAAACACCGTGGCATCAGCAGCGGGGTTTTACACAACTACAAAAGTTATGGCCAAGTAACCAACCTTACACCTTACATTATTGAGGAAAGGCCCTTAAACGTTGCTAGTATGGACGTTTTTAGCCGTTTAATGATGGACCGAATTATTTTCTTAGGAGAAGGAATTAACGACTATGTGGCCAATATTGTTACTGCACAGCTATTGTTCCTTGAAAGCACTGACCGTTCTAGAGATATTCAAATGTATATCAATAGCCCAGGTGGCAGCGTTTATGCTGGTTTGGGAATCTATGATACCATGCAGTTTATTGGGCCAGATGTTGCTACTATTTGTACTGGTATTGCTGCTAGTATGGGTCAAATTTTATTGTGTGCAGGTGTGCAAGGCAAAAGAACTGCGCTAAAACACAGTAGAGTAATGATGCACCAGCCAAGTGGTGGTATTGGAGGCCAAGCTACTGATATTGAAATCACTGCTCGTGAAATTAAAAAATTGAAACAAGAACTGTATGCAATCACTGCAAATCATACTGGCAAACCAATTGAGACCATAGCAAAAGACAGTGATCGTGATTTCTGGATGACTGCTTCAGAGGCAAAAGAATATGGTTTGGTAGATGAAGTATTATTAACCAATCCTCGCAAAGAAAAGAAAGGATAATTGTTTAAAAAATCAAACGCTTAATAATGATACAATCTAAATATATCGTAAATCCTTTTCTAAATAATGATCAGGATGAACCAGAAGAAAACAAAGAAGAGAAGCAAGATGCTATGGGCAGTTTCATGACCAAAAAAATGGAAAGACTATTCTTTGAAAAAAGAGCAGTGTATTTATGGGGAGTAGTAGATGATAAATCAGCTAAAGAAGTAGTTACCAAATTACTTTTATTAGATGCCGACAAACCAGGAGCAGAAATTAAATTATATATCAATAGCCCAGGAGGTGTTGTTACCAGTGGGATGGTAATGTACGATACGATTAAAATGATCCAAAGTCCGGTAAGTACTATTTGTATGGGATTAGCCGCTAGTATGGGCTCCATTCTCTTAAGTGCTGGAGCGAAAGGTCACCGCTACATTTATCCGCACGGAGAAGTAATGATTCACCAACCAAGTTTAGGGGGTTATTATCAAGCAACTAGCGCAGATATAGAAATTCAAGCAAACCAAATTTTAAAAACCAAACAGCTAGGTGCAAAAATTTTAGCTGAAAACTGTGGTAAAACAGTAGAACAAATTTTAGCGGATTTTGACCGCGATTATTGGATGGATGCTTCTGAAGCTGTTTCTTATGGCATTGTAGACAGCATCTTAAACAAGATATAGGATATGGCAAAACAAAATAATTTACATTGCTCTTTCTGTGGAAGAAGCCGTGACGAGGTCAAGATTTTGATAGCAGGTCAAGAAGGTCATATCTGTGAAAATTGTGTAGAGCATGCAGAAGAAATTATTGCTCAGGAATTAAGCGCTAAAAATAATCCCGCTGGATCAGGTGGGGTTGGTAATGTTCAAATCAGAAAACCTAAAGAAATTAAGCAATTCTTAGACGAGTATGTAATTGGTCAAGATGAAGCTAAGAAAATACTTTGTGTAGCTGTATATAACCACTACAAAAGAGTAAACAATAAACAAATTGTAGATGATGTTGAAATAGAGAAAAGCAATATCATCATGGTAGGCGAAACAGGAACGGGTAAAACCTTATTGGCTAAATCAATTGCACGTTTACTAAATGTACCTTTTGCAATTGTGGATGCAACGGTTTTTACCGAAGCTGGTTATGTAGGTGAAGACGTAGAAAGTATGCTTACTCGTTTGTTACAAAATTGCAACTACGATGTAACTGCTGCCGAAAAAGGCATTGTTTATGTAGATGAGATTGATAAAATTGCACGTAAAGGAGATAATCCATCTATCACCAGAGACGTAAGTGGAGAAGGGGTTCAACAAGGCTTATTAAAAATGTTAGAGGGTACAGAAGTATTGGTTCCTCCACAGGGTGGTAGAAAGCATCCAGAGCAAAAAATGATTAAGGTAGACACTAAAAATATCTTATTTATTTGCGGCGGTGCTTTTGATGGCATAGACAAAGTAATTGCTAGAAGAATCAATACCAATGCAATTGGTTTTAGTGTCAACAAAGACGAACAAGAACATCAAAGAAGTAACTTATTAGAATTCATTAATGCACAAGACCTAAAAAGTTTTGGATTAATTCCTGAATTACTAGGTCGTTTACCAGTGGTAACTCATTTAAATCCTTTGGATGCTGAAACGCTCAGAAGTATTTTAACTGAACCAAAGAATTCTTTAATCAAACAGTTCACTCGTTTGTTTGACATGGAAGGTATTGCATTATCAATTGAACCGGCTGTACTAGATTTCATGGTTGCAAAAGCTATGGAGTACAAACTAGGTGCAAGAGGTTTAAGAAGTATTTGTGAGAGTATTTTAACAGAAGCAATGTTTGAATTACCAGGTACCAATACCACTTCGTTAAACGTTACACTAGATTATGCTGAAAAGATGTTTAGTAAGAGTAAACTAAGTGCGCTTAAAGTTGCATAAATAAAAAAAATAAAACATGAACGAATTAGTAGAGAAACTAGTTAAAGAAGCTGGATTATCAGAACAACAAGCACAACAAGCAATTGTTACTATTGCAGGATTTGTAAAAGACAAATTTCCTATGTTAGGTGGTGCTGTAGACCAAATTTTTGCTGCTGGAAATAAAAACGAAGAATAGTTATATACTTTGCAAGGGTAGTTGAATGATGAATTTACTACCCTTGTTAGGTAAACTTTCGATAATTAAGCTACCATCATGACGATTAATTAAATCGCTACAAAGCATTAAACCAAAACCACTCCCCTTTTCCATTGAAGTTCCTGCCGTTGTGTAGTATTGTTTCGCACTAATCTTTTCGATTGTTTCCTGGGTCATACCTATCCCACTATCCTCTACACAAATAATTGCATGAGTACTTGTTTGTGTTGCATGAACCTGAATGGTTCCATTTTCAGGAGTAAACTTAATGGCATTACTAATTAAGTTTCTTAAAACGATCCTAATCATTTCTTTATCTGCATTAATAAACATTTGAGGATGCAGATTATTGCTGAATGTTATATTCTTTCTTCTAAATAACATTTTGTGTTCGTCTTCTAATCCTTTTACCAGTTGATAAACAATTATAACAGACCTATCTAAGTTCTTACCAGACATCTGTCCTTTTAACCAAAAGAGTAGATTATCTAACAAGGATGTAGTACCCATATATTGGGTTTCTAGTTGCAGCAGAAGTTGTTTTGCTTGATCTTCTGGCACCATTTCCTGATTAACCAAATTTAAAATGCCTTTAGTATTAACCAAAGGATTACGTAAATCATGAGAAATAATTGATAATAATTTATCCTTTGTTTTATTATCGGCCTCGAGCATTCTATTTTGATGAGATATTTCTTTATTGAGCGTTCCCATCTCTTCAATTTGAGCTTCAATCAAAATATTTTTTGCCCTTAGTTCTCTACTAAAATGTTTTTGTTTTTGGTAATTTATAAAAACCATTACCACCAAAACAGCTAGTATAATCAAAATAAAAGTACCTACTGTTAAAATGAATAATTGCTCATCAGAAGCACGCTGAGCGCGCAAAAAAGAATTCTCCCAATCTAATCTTAAACTTTGTTGATTCTTGATGATATCAATAAAATTAGCTGCATATTCATTCTCTTTTTTCCGATGCAACGTATTGATCAATATGGCTGTATCCTGCCATGCCATTGCCTTTTCTAAGGAATTGGTCTTTTTATAATATAGAATAATTTGTTGAACACTCTGATCAATTAATTCGTGCGCACTGATTGATTTTGCAAATAAATAAGAAGCTTTAGACATAGCAAAAGCAGAATCAAGCTGGCCTCTTTTAAAAGCCACATTCGCTAATTCTAGATTATTTAAAGCAAGACCATACCGATCATTTAGTTTTCGATCGATGCTCATAGAAGCATAAAAAAAAGTAGTTGCCAACTCTAAATTCTTTCCTTCTAATGCCAACTTTCCTAAATGATAAAGGGCTTTCTTTTCCCCATAGTCATACTTAATTAGTTTGCTGGTATTCAGCGCTTGATTAAATAAAATAACCGCAGAGTCTGGCTTACCCTTATTGAGCTGAATCAACCCTAAACTGTTTTTAATATTTACTACTTCTTCCTGTTTATCATACTTACTAAACACTTTGAGACACTCTTTATAAATAGCCGATGCAGAGTCATATTTTGATTCTAAAATCAAAGAACCGGCAATTTGCTGACTAACTTTTGCAATATTAAACGTGTCTTTTATTCTTTTAAAAATATCCAGAGAAAGATAAAAATCACTTAGCGCTCGTTTGATAAAACCCTGTTGTTGAAAAATTCCTCCTTCGTACATGTAAGCAACTGCTTGACCTTTTTTATAGTCGATTTGCTTAGCAGTATTTTGAGCAATGATCAATAAATTCAGGGCTTTAGATATATCTGATCGCTTTGCATCAAATGCTTCTTTATTTAATGAATCAACAATAAAGGGAGAGCCAGTGTTTTTTTGTGCAAACAACGGAGTTACCAAAAAGAAGAAATATAACAAAAACAGTATCCGCATGATATTAAATGTAGATATGGATTTTAAGATGGAACTATATGTATTCAAGATACAAATATTTGTGTTATACCATCAACAAAAAAAAGGACCCCAATCGGAGTCCCTTATTATGAGCAAGCAATCGAAAACAATTAGCGAAGAACTTCTCTGGCAATAACCATTTTCTGAATCTCAGAAGTTCCTTCCCCAATAGTACATAATTTTGCGTCACGATAGTACTTTTCTACAGGAAAATCTTTTGTATAGCCATAGCCACCAAAAATTTGAATGGCTTCAGTAGCAGTTTTAACAGCAACTTCGCTTGCATAATATTTAGCCATTGCACCTGCTTGGGTAACTTTTTCACCCCTATTTTTAAGATCACAAGATTGCCATATCAATAAATCAGCAGCCATGATTTCAGTAGCCATATCGGCCAACTTAAAACTAATACCTTGAAATGAAGCAATTGGTTGGTCAAACTGGTATCTTTCTTGTGAGTATTTTAAAGCTGCTTCATAAGCACCTTTTGCAATACCCGCAGAGAGCGCAGCAATAGAAATTCTACCTCCATCCAAAATTTTCATTGCTTGTCTAAATCCATCCCCAACTTCACCCAAACGGTTACTGTCTGGGATAATGCAATTGTCAAATATCATTTCGGCGGTTTCACTCGCCCTCATTCCCAATTTATTTTCTTTTTTTCCAGCTGTAAAACCTTGCGTACCTCTTTCCACTACAAAAGCGGTTGAGTTTCCACTGGTTCTTGGCTCGCCTGTTCTGCAAATTACCACCGCAACTTCACCAGACTTTCCATGAGTAATCCAGCTTTTTGTGCCATTCAACACCCAATGATCACCTTGTTTAACGGCTGTTGTTTTCATATTACCTGCATCACTGCCCGTGTTTGGTTCAGTTAAGCCCCAAGCACCAATCCACTCTGCAGTAGCCAATTTGGGCAACCAACGTTTTTTTTGCGCTTCGTTTCCAAAAGATAAAATATGATTCGTGCAAAGTGAGTTATGCGCAGCAACACTCAATCCAATACTGCCACATACTTTAGCAATTTCTTGAATAATGGCATTGTACTCAAAATAGCCCAATCCAGCCCCACCGTACTCTGCAGGTACAAGCACACCCATTAAACCCAACTTTCCCATTTCTCTAAATAGGTCTTCTGGAAAAAATTGTGCTTCATCCCATTCCATTAAATGCGGTCGAATATACTGTTCAGCAAAATCTTTAGCTGTTGCAGACACTTGTTGTGTCAATTCTGTCTCCTTGAAGTGCATATATGATAATTTAAATAGACGGGGGTCGGAGCAGAGCAAGCACGTTCTTTCCGACCCCCTAAAACAAACAACCGTTAGTTAGTTTGTAAAGCAAATCTAGGGGATTTTTATGGTAAGTTCATCTTAAAATAAACGGATAATTATTCACAGTTTTACTAAGTCTATCAGTAGCTGATATTGAGCAGGTTGAATAAAAACGATTTTTTTTAACTCTTCTAAACTTCCAAATAATCCATATTGGCTTCTGTATTGAATAATAGCAGCAGCAATTTCAGGAGAAACTCCAGCTTTAATCAACCTTGATTGGCTGGCTGAATTAATAGAAGGTTTTCCCAAAGCATGAATCTTTAAATAAGGCTGTATCAGCGTAAATTGCGAATCTCGAATGCCATAGGTTTTCTTGATATCATCAATTTCTGAAAAACCACCCAACTTATCTCGATACTTAATAATTCTTGCAGCTAATACCGGACCAATACCTGGCAGTGCTTCCCAATCTTCCATTGAAGCAGTATTGATATCAATGACAGAAATTTTTTGAGGGGTATAGGGGGGATTATAGCCACGGCGCTCATTTACAGCAGTATAATTTTGTTCAACACCCCTTGAATGTACGCGGATATATGGAAGCAATTTGTTAGCTAAGGAGGGATCAATCCCCCAAATTTTGAGCAGATCTGATGGTGTTTTAAACCGCCCACCTTTTTGTCGATACCTTATGATTGTTTGGGCATTTTTAAAAGACAAACCCAACAACTGCAGTTCTTCTTCGGATGCAGTATTAGGATCAAAATTAAAAAACACAGGCTTAATTGAAGTTGTCCTGCTGCTCGCTGTATCTTTTGGATACGGCATTTTTAATGGGCTCGTTTTTACTTGATCTACCCATGCAGTGTCCGAATGTTGTAACGGAGGAATGCTAGAGGGAATTAAATAAGGTAACACGATAAAACTGCCTAACAGAAACAAAACAACTAATAATCCAATTCTCTCTTTTTTAGAAAATTGCAAATAATCTTTTACCCATTTTTTCATGACCGCAAATAGTTGCGGAATTACAAACGAACAACTAACCCATCGTAAGCAAGTTTTACATGTGCTGGCAATTCAGCATTAATGGTATCATGTAAACCAAGCTGGTGACTAATATGGGTGAAATATACTTCAGGAACTGCAGAAATAGCGGCAATATCCAAAGCTTCTTGTAAAGTAAAATGCGACAAATGTTTCTCTTTTCTAAGTGCATTTAACACCAACACAGAAGACCCTTTTATTTTATTCAATTCTGATGTTTCAATATAATTCGCATCGGTGATATACGTAAAGTTCCCCATTCTAAATCCTAAAACAGGCATTTTATGATGCATCACTTTTATGGGTTGAACTTCAATATCTCCTACAAAGAAATTTTCATCTCCAATACTGTGCATATGCAATTCAGGTGTACCAGGATAACGGTTATCGGAGAAAGCATAATAAAAATCTCTTCGAATAGCTTCTTCAGTTGAAGCATTCGCATAAATATCCATAGCTGTGCCAGAGAAAAAATTGAATGCCCTAATATCATCTAAACCAGCAATATGGTCTTTATGAGAATGTGTAAATAAGACTGCGTTTAGCTGGGTAGTATTACTGCGTAACATTTGGTACCTAAAATCGGGGGTGGTATCAATTACTATGCTGGTCTTTTCAGACTTTACTAAGATACTTGTGCGAAGTCGTTGATCTTTCGGGTTAGTTGAAACACATACAGGACAACTGCATCCAATCATAGGTATGCCTGTACTAGTTCCTGTTCCTAAAAATTGAATGGTTAATGCAGGTTGATTCACCCAATAAAACTAAGGTAAAATTGTTTTGGTCAGAAGCGTATACCCCGTAATTATTCTGTTGTAGTAACGGATTTTTTAACTACTTCTTCGTAAAGTTTTTGAGACTCTAAGGTTAGCTTATCAAAATGAATATTGAGTTGGGGTATAATTTCCATTAAAGTATTGATCCTTCCTTCAATATTTAAAAATTTATTCAATACAACTACCCTTCTAGCTTCTAGTAAACACCATCCGCTTTGGAAAGTACCTCTTTCGTACCTCACTACATATTCAGATTCTCCTAAAATGTCTTCTAACTTGTCTAATGTAGATTGTGTGTATTTCATAACAACACAAATTTAAACTTAGTAAGCCTCTGTTCGTAAGGGTTTTATCCACAAAATGGGAAGAAATTGGGGTAATTATTAAGCTTTTGACTCCATTTTTATTAAAGGAACAATCATTTCTTCTAAACTAATCCCACCATGCTGAAAACTATTTTTATAATAGTTTACATAATGGTTATAGTTATTGGGATAGCATAAAAATCCATCCTCTTTAGCAAAAATAAAGGAAGAATTAATGGTTGGCACTGGTAATCCAGCTTTTAATGGGTCTCTAAATGCTAATACTTCTTTTTCATCATAGTTTAGGTTTCTGCCATGTTTATACCTCAAATTGGTAGTTGTTTGCTTGTCGCCAATTACTTTATGTGGCGTTTTAACTCGAACACTTCCATGGTCGGTTGCCAAAACAATTTTGATTTTTTTATCCGAAATTTTCTTTAAAGCCTGATGAAGTGGGCTATGCTCAAACCAACTCCTGGTCAAGCTTCTGTAACTAGCTTCGTCGCTAGCCAACTCTTTTAACACTTCCATTTCGGTTCTTGCGTGGCTGAGCATGTCAACAAAATTGTAAACAATTACATTTAGGGGGTTACCCAATAAATTGTGCATATTATTTACCAATTGCTGCCCATCTTGGTGATTCAAAATTTTATGGTAACTAAACTTTACTCCATCTTTTTTTAACCGCTTTAATTGGGCAGCCAAAAACTCCTGCTCATGTAAATTTTTACCTCCTTCCTCTTCATCGTTTTTCCACAATTCAGGAAATTTCTTTTCAATTTCCACAGGCATCATCCCAGCAAAAATGGCGTTCCGGCAATATTGAGTTGCAGTAGGCAGAATAGAATAAAAACTTTCTTCTTCGGTAACCCTAAAACTTTCTGCAAATATGGGCTCAATCGCTTTCCATTGATCATATCTCAAATTATCAATTAAGATAAAAAACAAAGGAATATCTGGTTCTAAATGAGGCAATACTTTAAACTGAAAGAGTTGATGGCTCATGATAGGCGCATCAGCAGCAGCGGAAGCAACCCATTTTTCATAATTTTTAGAAACGAATTTTCCGAAAGCTGCATTGGCTTCCTTTTTCTGATTAAAAAATATTTCCTGCATTTCAGGACTGTCACTTTTCTCCATTTCCAATTCCCAAAAAACCAACTTTTTATACAACTCCATCCACTCTTGGTAGTTAGGATTACCAGAGAGTGCCATAAACAATTCACTAAATTGTTGCTGATATGAAACCGTTGTTTTTTCGGCAACCAGCCTTTTATTATCAATGATTTTTTTTAAACTCAGCAACACCTGATTGGGATTGACCGGCTTAATTAAATAGTCTGCAATTTGGCTACCAATTGCTTCATCCATCAGGTTCTCTGTTTCATTTTTAGTGATGAGTACAATGGGAAGCCGCTGATTCAATTGCTTGATGCGGGTAAGGGTTTCTAGCCCTGTTATCCCAGGCATACTCTCATCCATCAAAACAACATCAACCGTATGCTGTTGAATATAGTCGATAGCATCATACCCATTGGTGAGTGTATGAACTTCGTACCCTTTGTTCTCCAAAAAAATTTTTTGTGATTGAAGACTATCAATTTCGTCGTCTACCCATAATATCTTTGCAATTGCCATATTGCTAAGCTATTTATAATTTTGTTTGAAGTTCTAAATACTACCTTTATTAACAATTCAGCAACAGCATGGCCAATCCCAAAAGAAAAATTATTAACGACCCAGTATATGGATTTATAACCATCAGCCATCCTTTAATCTTTTCAATCATCGGGCACCCATTTTATCAACGTTTAAGAAGGATTCAACAAATGGCTATGGCGCAACTGGTATATCCGGGGGCAGTTCATACCCGATTACATCATTCATTGGGAGCCTATCACCTCATGTGCAATGTGGTAAACGAATTAAGAAGTAAAGAAATTGAAATAACCAAAGAAGAGGAAATTGCCGTTAAAGCAGCCATTTTATTACATGATATAGGACATGGTCCTTTTTCGCACGCCTTAGAACATGAGCTGGTGCTAGGAGTTCATCACGAAGACCTATCCTTACAGATCATGCAACTCATGAATAATGAATTGAATGGTCAGCTAGGTCTTGCCATTGATATTTTCACTAATCAATACCATAAACCCTTTCTTCATCAACTAATTAGTGGGCAATTAGATGTAGACAGAATGGACTATTTAAGTAGAGATAGTTTTTTCTCCGGAGTTAGCGAAGGAGTGATTGGCTACGATCGAATTTTAAAAATGTTGACAGTACACCATGGACAGTTAATGGTAGAAGAAAAGGGAATTTATAGCGTAGAAAAATTCTTAGTTGCCAGAAGGCAAATGTATTGGCAGGTATACTTGCACAAAACCGTTTTATCTGCCGAAAAAATGTTGGTAAAAATTATTCAAAGAGTAAGAACCATATACCATACCAACCAAAAAAGTTTAGCAACAGGATCTGAGATAGACTTCTTCCTTGGGGAATTTAAAGGGCCAATGACTACAGACACGATTAAACGCTTTTGTTTAATGGACGATTTTGACGTAATCAGTGCAATAAAAAAATGGAGTACTCATTCAGACAAAGTACTCTCTTTGCTTTGTACCAGAATGCTTAATCGAGCCATTTACAAAACCAGCATTCAAGCAACACCCTTTGAATCTTCTTTTATAGAAGCAAAAAAGCAACAAGTCATGAAGCAATTTGGAGTAAACAAAGAAGAAGCAAACTTCCTTTGTTTTACAGGTATTGCAACCAATACGACTTATCAAAGCAAAGAAGAAAAAATAAATATTTTATACAAAGACGGAACAGTGAAAGATATCACTGAAGTAGACAATTCGATGATACAGCAAAATCTTTCGTCGCAGGTAAAAAAATTTTACATTTGTCTGTTAACATAACCCACTTTTATGCAGTTTAGCGCAGCTCAGATTGGATTAATGATCAATGGTACTATTGAAGGAGATGCCAATGCAATGGTTGTTTCTTTTGGAAAAATTGAAGAAGCAAAACCTTCGCAAATCTCTTTTCTTGCGAATCCTAAATATGAAGACTATTTGTATTCAACCGATGCATCAGTGGTAATTGTAAACCAATCATTACAATTGAAAGCACCTGTAAAAGCAACCCTGATAAGGGTTCCAGATGCATACAGTGCATTTGCAGTCTTAATGACTAAGTACCAAGAAATGGCTGCCAATCAATTAACAGGGATTCAAACTCCTAGTTATATAGCTAGTTCTGCCAGTATGGGGGATTCAGTTTATATAGGTGCATTTGTTTTTGTTAGTGATCATGTAAAAATTGGAAATAATAGTAAAATATATCCAGGTGTTTATTTAGGTGACCGAGTATCAGTGGGCGAAAACACAACCATTTATCCTGGCGTTAAAATTTATAAAGACTGTGTAATTGGGAATAATGTAATTGTTCATGCAGGTGTGGTAATAGGCAGTGACGGTTTTGGATTTGCGCCACAGGCGGATGGAAGCTTTACTAAAGTTCCTCAATTGGGGAATGTAGTAGTAGAAGATTTTGTAGAAATAGGGGCCAATACAACGATTGACCGAGCTACTATGGGTTCCACTATCATTAAAAAAGGGGCTAAAATTGATAACCTAGTTCAAATAGCCCATAATGTTGAAATTGGAAGTAGTACAGTCATTGCTGCCCAATCTGGCATTAGTGGCAGTACCAAAGTTGGGAAATACGTGATGATGGGTGGGCAAACAGGCATTGCAGGTCATTTGAATATTGCAGATGGCACTAGAATTGGCGGAAAGAGTGGTATCACTAAATCCGTTAATGAGCCCAATAAATCTGTGAATGGTCATCCTGCATTTGACTATACCACTTCACTTAGAGTGCAAGCAGCAACCCGTAATTTGCCTGAAACAGAAAAAAGGATCCAAGCCTTAGAAAAGATAGTGGCCGAATTACTTTCTGAAAGGGTTAAGCCTTAATATGAGGTTAAACCATCGGGATGACTTAATTTCGCAGACTTAAAGCGCGGAACCATGGATATAAATTTTAATCCCGAGAAACAACATACATTAACGCAACCAATTCACATTAGTGGCACAGGATTGCATACCGGTGTATTGGTAGACATGATACTTAAGCCTGCTAATCCTGGATTTGGCATGCAGTTTCAGCGCACAGATTTACCCAATAAACCCATCATTAAAGCAGATTGCGATTTAGTGACCGATACAAGTAGGGGTACAACCTTACAAGTGGGAGATGCTAAAGTGAGTACAGTTGAACATATTTTAGCCGCTTTAGTGGGCATGGGTGTAGACAATGTATTAATTGAAGTGAACGGACCCGAAATTCCCATCATGGACGGAAGCTCTGCTCCCTTTATTGCATTGATTGAACAAACAGGGGTATTGGAGCAAGATGCTGCAAAAATATGGTATAGTTTAGATGAGAATATTTACCATTATGATGAAGGCAAAAGAGTTGAAATGGTTGCTTTGCCTGCAATGGACTATCAAATAACCACATTAATTGATTTTAATAGCCCAGTTTTAGGTACCCAACATGCTGGCTTAAAAACCATCAAGGATTTTAAAACAGAAATTGCACCCTGCAGAACATTTTGCTTTTTACACGAGCTAGAAATGTTATTGGACAATGATTTAATCAAAGGGGGGGATATTAACAATGCAATTGTGGTGGTAGACAAACCTATTACCGATGCAGAAATGACTCGCTTAGCAAAGATTTTTAAAAAGGAAGAAATAGCGGTCAAAAGTGAAGGCTACTTAAACAATTTAGAATTAAGATTCCCCAACGAACCTGCCAGACACAAACTACTTGATGTAGTGGGTGATCTTGCATTAATTGGATACCCAATCAAAGCAAGAATTATTGCCAATAGACCAGGACATAGTTCTAACGTAGAGTTTGCTAAAAAAATTAAACAGTATATCAAAAAGAACAAGCACGTAAAAGGGGTACCCACTTATGACCCAACTGTTCCTCCCGTATATACGTTAGAACAAATAGAAAAAACCTTACCGCATAGACATCCATTTTTATTAGTAGATAAAATCATTGAATTAACAGACACTTATATTGTTGGCATCAAGAATGTAAGTTTCAATGAATGGTTTTTCCCAGGACATTTCCCTGGAAACCCGGTAATGCCAGGTGTTCTTCAAATTGAAGCTTTGGCCCAAACCGGAGGTATTCTTTGCATTAATTCTATGCCAGAGGGCAAATACGATACTTATTTTTTAAAAATAGACAATTGTAAATTCAAGCAAATGGTAAGACCAGGTGATACCATGGTATTGAAATTAGAATTTCTAGGCCCTATCAGAAGAGGTATTTGTGAAATGAGAGGTACGGTTTATGTAGGGGGTAAAGTAGCCACCGAAGCAGACTTGGTAGCACAGGTTGTTAGGAGAGCAGACAGCTAAAGCAATCAAAATCGTATCTTACCATTGAAACAAAAAATATGACGCATCCTTATACATATATTGATCCCAATGCACGCATTGCCCCCAATGTAAAAATTGATCCTTTTACCGTAATACATGGTGATGTTCAAGTAGGCGAAGGCACTTGGATTGGAAGCAATGTGACCATTATGGACGGTACAAGAATTGGAAAAAACTGTCGCATATTTCCAGGCGCTGTACTTGGTGCGATTCCGCAGGATTTAAAATTTGTTGGAGAAAAAACGACAGTAGAAATTGGAGATCATACCACCATTCGTGAGTTTGTAACCATTAATAGGGGTACAGAAGATAGAGGCAAAACAGTCATTGGAAATCATTGTTTAATTATGGCTTATAGTCATATTGCGCATGATTGTATTATTGGGAGCCACGTTATTATGAGTAATAGCGTACAAGTAGCAGGTCACGTAACAGTAGGCGATTGGGCTGTGGTTGGTGGAGTGAGTGCGGTTCATCAATTTGTAAACATTGGTCAACATACTTTTATTGCAGGAGGTAGTTTAGTTAGCAAAGATGTTCCACCTTATATAAAAGCAGTTCGCAATCCATTAAGTTATGGAGGTGTAAATAGTGTTGGATTAAAAAGAAGGGGCTTCCCATTAGAGCAAATCAATCATATTCTTGACGTATATAGAACAATCTATAACAAAGGATTAAATACTTCGCAAGCACTAGAATATATAGAAGAAGAATTGCCGGCAACTGATGAAAGAGATGAAATTGTAACTTTTATTAGAGAGAGTGGTAGAGGTATCATAAAGCGTTTTACAAAGGGCGCCAACGATGATGAATAATTATTCCATTATTTTAAATAATTGCGGAAAGAAATTTAATCGGGAATGGATATTCCGCAGATTAAATTATCAATTTGATATTGGTAAGGCTTATGCAATTACAGGTCATAATGGTTCGGGTAAAAGTACTTTATTGCAGTGTATTGCAGGCAACATGAATTTTAATGAAGGCAATATGCAATTGCCCGTATCTGCCGAAAAACATTTTCAGCATCTGTCCATTTGCACTCCTTATTTAGAATTAATTGAAGAAATGACCGGTGTAGAGTTTTTAGCTTTTCATTCCAGCTTTAAACCACTCACCAGGCATAAAACAATAGATGAAATACTTCTTCAAGTAGGATTAAGCAAAGCCGCCAACAAACAAATAAGCAAGTACAGCAGCGGCATGAAACAACGACTAAAATTGGCTCAGGCTATATTTTCAGACACCCCATTATTATTATTAGACGAACCTTGTACGAATTTAGATAAAGACGGTTATGCGCTCTACCAAAATTTAATACAAGAAAATTGCACCAACAAAATCGTTATCATTTGCAGTAACGAAGAAGCAGAAATTCATTTCTGTAATGCGCGTATTCATATTAATGACTATAAATAGTTTAGCGTCTGCTGGCAATCAGTAAATTCAAGTCGGTATATTTTAAATCAAATTTCTGACTGATATAAATATCGGTTACAGAACCTTTAAATAAGTATACTCCTTCTCTAACATTGAACTTATGCCAAATCATTTCTTCTAACCCGCCCTCGTCACTTATTTCTAATAACAAAGGCATTAGCACATTACTGATGGCCTGAGATGCAGTCCTTGCAAAACCACTAGGAATATTGGGTACACAATAATGTATAACACCATGCTTTAAAAAAGTAGGTTCTTCATAACTAGTCAATTCACTGGTTTCAAAACACCCGCCTCTGTCTATTGCAACATCAATTATAATACTATTAGGACGCATGGCTGCAACCATTTCCTCGGTCACTACCACAGGTGCTCTTCCGTATTCATTGCTTAATGCCCCCACAGCTACTTCACAGGTTTTTAACTGTTTCGCTAATATGCGTGGTTCTAAAACACTTGTCCAAACACGTTGTCCTAAGTTGTTTTGCATTTGCTTTAAGCGATAAATATTGTTATCGAATACTTTTACAGAAGCACCCATTGCCAAAGCATTTCTAGTTGCACATTCACCTACGATACCTGCGCCTATGATAACCACTTTGGTAGGTGGAATACCACTGATCCCCCCTAATAAAACCCCTTTACCTTCATTAAAACTGCTCAAGTATTGACCTGCTATTAACATGACCGCACTACCTGCTATTTCACTCATGCTTCTTACAATAGGATAAGTACCGCTATCGTCTTTAAAGTTCTCGAAGCTTAATGCTGTAATCCTTTTCGCCATCATTTTCTCAATAATATCTTTCTTTAATGCAGAATGATGTATAGGAGATATAATGATTTGATTCATTTGCAACAAAGGAATATCTTCTTCTACTGGCGGAGCACTTTTTACTAATATGGGGCATTGATATACTGCAGCGCGATCATATACAATTTGTGCCCCTGCTTCTGAATAATCTCTATCAGAGTAATGACTGCGCTCCCCTGCATTATGTTCAATGGTAACCATATTTCCGTTAGCCACCAATACGCCAACTGCGTCGGGAGTAAGGGCAATTCGATTTTCTTGGAACGCTATTTCTTTGGGTATGCCAATATGTAATTTTGCCCCAGGTGTTTTAATATCAAGGGTTTCTTCCATTGCTTCATATAAAAGCGAAGGACTAATACTAGGTTTGCTAATTGCCATGTGTAAGGTTAAAGATTGAAGTTAACAAATTAAGCCAATGCTTGACTTAATCGTAGCGTGCTATATTGCTTCCTCTAGAATAAATAATCGCCTAGTTTGGGCATCTAATACTTCTAAATACAAGTGTAATGTATCGGCCCCTAATAAATCAGGGGCATTTTCTGGCCACTCTACAAAGCAGTAATTTCCGCTATTCAGCAAGTCTTCTACACCCGCATCAATGGCTTCTGCTTCATTTTTAAGACGGTACCAATCCATATGGTATAAAATACCAGCATTTGTACTGGAATACTCATTCACTATCGCAAATGTAGGGCTACTTAAGGCATCACTTGCACCTAGATGGCTACAAAGCGCATTGATCAGAGTGGTTTTGCCCGCTCCCATTGGTGCATGAAACGCCCAAACCTTATGTTTCTGGAACTTTTTAAAAAAAACGGCCGCTACACGATCAATCTGATCGATGGTGAAAATTGCATCCATGATACAAAGATAGTTTGCCAAATGGGAATATTATTCCAAACTCGCAAATGAAGCCGAAAAGGCTTTTGTAAATTTGGATATGGAAAAAGTAAATTGGAAAGTAACGGGCATGAGCTGCACCAACTGTGCACTATCCATCGATAAATTCCTGAAAGAAAAAGGAATGGATGAAGTGAAAGTCAATTTCATTGGGGGTGATGTAAGTTTTAATCTTCCAGAAGGCACAAATAAAATTGCTATACAGAAAGGCATTCACGATTTGGGCTATCAAGTAAAGGGTGGAGCAGATTTAGGAAAATCGGGTAAAAAAATATTTACATCGCATTTACAACGATTTGCATTTTGTGCGGTTTTTACCCTTCCGCTCATGTTACATATGATACCAGGCCTTCATATTCATTGGCTCATGAACCCTTATGTACAATTGGGCTTAACAATCCCAGTATTTATTTTGGGGATGGATTTTTTTGGCAGAAGTGGATTAAAGAGCCTCCTAAAAGGGGTACCCAATATGAATGTATTGATTGCCCTAGGAGCACTTTCCTCTTTTATTTATAGTCTATATGGCACAGTAACAGGTCAAGCTGATCAATACTTATTTTATGAAACTACTGCTACAATCATTACACTCGTCTTTTTAGGCTATTGGATGGAAGATAAGTCTGTTGAACAAACACAGATAGCACTCAACAAATTAGCTAAGTCTCAAAAAACGATGGCTAATATGATTGCTTATGATAATGAACAAAACGAACATATTTTTCCTGTAGAAAGTACTACCCTTAAAACCGGTGATTTATTATTGATTAGAAGTGGGGAAGCAGTGCCAATGGATTGTAAAATTTTATCCGGAGAAGTAGCTGTTGATGAATCCATCATTACTGGAGAATCTATACCGGTAGATAAAAAAGTTAAAGACATTTTGATTGGCGGTTCTACCATTGTGAACGGCACTGTAAAAGCTTATGTTACTGCGGTTGGAGAAGATTCCGTTTTAGGAAATATTCTTAAAATGGTGAAGAACGCTCAAACAGAAAAGCCGCCAGTTCAATTATTGGCAGATAAAATCAGTGCAGTATTTGTACCGGTTGTGGTGGGAATTGCTTTATTAACTTTCGCGTTAAACTATACCATTGGAGAACAAGCTTTTACACCTAGTTTAATGAGAAGTATTGCGGTATTGGTAATAGCTTGCCCATGTGCGATGGGACTTGCAACACCGGCAGCAATAGCAGTTGGTTTAGGAAGAGCTGCTCGAAATGGAGTATTATTTAAGAATACGAAAACACTTGAATTATTTAAAGATATTCAACAAGTCGTTTTTGATAAAACAGGAACACTCACTACAGGTCAATTTTCAATAGCTGCCTTTGAACTAACGGAAGCAGGAAAAGCATTAGGCGAAGAAGAATGTAAACGCATTGCTTATTCACTTGAAAAATATTCTATGCATCCTTTGGCCAAAGCTATTGCGCAAACATGGAAAACAAAAGACGAAATTCGTTTCAGTGCCATCAATGAAGAAAAAGGATTAGGCATCAATGCAACAGACAAGGAAGGCAATACCTATTCGGCTTCCTCGTATAAAAATGTTGCTCATTTAACCAACAATACGAATCACAATATTTACTTAGTAAAAAACAATACTTTATTGGCTTCAATTGATTTACAGGATGAAATAAGACCAGAAGCTGCAACAATGGTAAAATCTTTACAACAAAAAGGAATCAAAACCATTTTATTAAGCGGAGACTTACAAGTAAAATGCGATTATGTAGCTAGTCAATTAGGAATAAATGAGGTATTTGCGGAACAAAGTCCAGCAGAGAAACTTGCTAAAATAGAATCGTTAAATTTAATTAGTCCAACTGCAATGGTAGGAGATGGAATTAATGATGCACCTGCTTTAGCAAAAGCAACAGTTGGTGTTTCATTGAGTGATGCAGCACATATAGCAGTTCAAAGTGCAGAAGTGGTATTGATGAATCATGGGGTTAAAAACTTAACGCTTGCATTAGGACTAGGGAAACATACCTACCTCACCATTCAACAAAATTTATTCTGGGCACTTTTTTATAATGTGGTTGCCATACCAGTTGCAGCTTTCGGCTTTTTAAGCCCGACTATTGGCGCATTGGTAATGGGCATGAGCGATGTAGTATTAGCCATTAACTCAGTTAGATTGAACTTCAAAAAAGTTAATTAATCCATTTGACTTCGCCGCTACAAATATTACAAAAGTATTGGAAGCATAACGCTTTTAGGCCTTTACAGGAAGAGATTATTCAAACTGTAATACAAGGCAAAGATTGCTTGGCATTGTTACCAACTGGTGGCGGAAAATCTGTTTGCTTTCAAATACCTGGCATTATATTACCCGGTGTTACACTCGTTATTAGCCCATTGATTGCATTGATGAAAGACCAAGTAGATGCATTAAATAAAAAAGGAATTAGCTCAGTTGCCATTCATAGTGGAATGCAAAAAGAAGAGGTAAAGCAAGTGTTGATAGATGCAACTGAAAATGCTTATCAGTTTATCTATTGTTCTCCGGAAAGATTAGAAAGCATCGTTTTCAATCAATACTTACCACATATACCATTTGGATTGCTAGTAATAGACGAAGCGCATTGTATTTCTCAATGGGGATACGACTTTAGACCATCTTATTGCAGAATCTTAGAAACCAAAAAGAAACTTCCACCCATTCCTACCATTGCGGTTACAGCATCGGCTACACCATTGGTATTGGCTGATATACAAGCACAACTAGGATTAAACAATGCTTCTGTTTTTAAACAATCATTTGTAAGACCTAATATCTCATATAGTTGTTTTGAAACCGAAAGTAAAATCAATAAAATTTTTACCATCTTAGAAAAAGTTACTGGTAGCAGTATTGTTTATTGCAATAGTAGAAAACAATGTAAAAAAATTGCAGAAGCGCTTTTACTACAAGGGATTAGTGCCGACTATTATCATGCAGGACTAAATCAACTACTAAGAGAACAAAAACAGTATAGTTGGATTCAAAATAAAACAAGGGTAATGGTTTGCACCAATGCTTTTGGCATGGGCATTGACAAACCTGATGTAAGAACGGTTATTCATCACGATATACCAGATTGTTTAGAAAACTATTATCAAGAAGCAGGAAGAGCGGGAAGGGACGAAAAAAGGGCTTATGCCATTTTATTATTGCAACAAAAAGATTTAGTTGAACTAACACAAAATGGTGAAAAAAAATTCCCCCCTATTGCTGTTATTCAAGAAGTATATCAAGCCATTGCAGACTTTCTACAAATTGCAGTAGGCAATGGTGAGGGCATTTATTATGATTTTGATTTTAATCAATTTATCACTCATTTTAAACTAGACCCATTATTGGTGGTAAACGTGCTTCGTATCCTAGAACAAGAAGGACATATCCAATTTAATGAACAGATTTTTTTACCCACGCAAGTTAATTTTTGTACAGACACAGCATCCTTGGATCAATTTGAAATAATGTATCCTTCACTAGAGCCACTTATTAAGGCATTGCTTAGAACTTATGCTGGTATTTTCTACAACCGAATTTCAATCTATGAACAAAGTCTTGCAAGGGTTTGCAGAACAGATATTGCTACTATCACCAAGCAACTAAAACAATTGCATGCGTATGGAATCATAGAATACTTGCCCAAAAAAGAAACACCACAAATTCATTTCTTATTCAATAGAGCACCGGCAAAATTTTTACATATCAACCAAGACCATTATTTAGAAAGAAAAAAAATACATGGGCAAAGGATTGCTACTATCATTCAATATGCAACCACATCTAATCAGTGTAGAAGCAATTTTATAGGGCAATATTTTGGAGATGAAAGCAAGCTCAGCTGTAGGGTATGTGATGTATGCTTGAACAATAAAAAAAAGGAAGTGTCTACTGCCGAATTCAATCAAGTAGAAACCGTTCTGAAAACCAGTTCAACTCAGGGTCTTTTGATAGACGTACTACTGAAAAAAACACCTGGGATTTCTGCTAAAAAAATCTGGACAATTCTCGATTATCTACAAGCCGAAGAAAAAATCAGCATCAACGAAGAGCAGCTGATTTTTTGGACTGCTGTTAATTAATATTTTTTTCTGGTACTGCTTCTGCCGCCTAAACCCAATGCACCTAATAAGCTTCTGGTAATTATACTTGCAGCAGTTCTTCCCACTTGCTTTACGATGGGATTGTCAAAAAAACTTTCTTCTTTCTGTTTGCTGGTTCTGCCGTTATTATCAGAAAACTGAGCATCATTTTCTGGTGTTGATAAAGCTGCTGTTCTTGCTTGTGCTTCGGCTAATTTTGCCGACAAAATTTCGTGCGCACTTTCGCTGTCAATCACCTGATTGTACTTTGGAACTAATTTACTTTTAGCATTGATGGCATTTATTTCTGATTCGGTTAATACATCCATTCTACTTTGAGGAGGATTCAACATAGAATGAATTAACGGAGTGGGAATACCTTTCTCATTTAACAAGGTTACAAAAGCTTCTCCAATACCTAATTGAGTCAATAACTCATCTACATCATAAAAGTCTGATTCTGGAAAGTTTTCAGCAGCTTGTTTAATTGTTTTTCTATCTGCTGCAGTAAAAGCGCGCAATGCATGCTGTATTTTTAATCCTAATTGACTTAATATAGAAGCTGGAATATCTTGTGGATTTTGTGTACAGAAAAATATACCTACCCCCTTTGATCTAATTAATTTAATCACTGTTTCTAATTGTTGTAATAAAGCATCTGATGCTTCTTGAAAAATCAAATGTGCTTCATCAATAAACAATACCAACTTAGGTTTGTCCATATCTCCTTCTTCAGGGCAGCTAGCATATAACTCAGCCAACAATTGCAACATAAATGTAGAAAATAATTTAGGCTTGTCTTGCATATCAGTCACTCGCAAAATATTAATCATCCCCCTCCCATCATCGCTGATGCGCATTAAATCATCTATTTCAAAACTTTTTTCGCCAAAAAAGATATCTGCACCTTGTTGTTGTAATTCAATTACTTTTCTTAAGATGGTTCCAGTAGAAGTAGTAGAGATTTTTCCGTACAACTTTTCTATTTCCGCCTTCCCTTCTGAGCCAATATATTGCAATACTTTAATAAAATCTTTTAAATCGAGCAGTGGCATTGCATTGTCGTCACAATACTTAAAAATCATAGAAACCAAACCACCTTGGGTATCGTTCAATCCTAATATTTTACTTAATAAAACAGGCCCAAATTCAGAAACGGTAGCACGCAACTTAACGCCATTTCCTCCTGTTAAAGTCAATAGTTCAACAGGATAAGCAGTGGGCTTCCATTGTATATCTAATTTTGTAGATCGTTCAATGATTCGTTCATTAGAAGTTCCTTCGGCTGCGATACCACTTAAGTCACCTTTAATATCCATCAATAATACAGGTACACTATTATCGCTTAAACACTCACTAATTAGTTGAAGTGTTTTTGTTTTACCAGTACCCGTAGCGCCAGCAATCAATCCATGTCGATTCATTGTTTTGAGCGGAATATAAATAGCAGCGTCTTTAACCACTTCTCCATTCAACATACCACACCCAATTTTTACTTGCTCTCCTTTAAATTGATATCCTTTTTGAACGGCTTCTACAAATGCTGATGAATGACTCATAAACTGATTTGCTGCAAAATACCAAATAAGTAACTTTGCACCATGAAAAAATGGTGGGTTATTGTGGGATTAGGACTGGCTATTGCTTTTGGCAGCGGCTTCAACACAGCAAGTCCTATAAAAACAAAAGCTCAGTTAGGGAAGAAGCTCTTCTTCGATCCCATTCTTTCTAAAGACCGCTCCATTAGCTGCGCCAGCTGTCATATACCAGCTTTTGGTTTCGCAGATACATTAGCCATCAGTTTAGGTGTTGGCGCTACTCCTGGTAGTAGAAATGCACCCAGCGTAATGAACCTTAGCGGTCATGATCCATTTTTTTGGGATGGCAGAGCAGCAAGCCTTGAGCAACAGGCATTAATGCCTATAGAAAACCCCGTAGAAATGAACCTTCCTATTAAAGAAGCTATAAAAAGGTTGAACGAGAGCAAGGCTTATAAATCATTATTCAGCTCGATTTTTAAACAGCTTCCATCCCCCAAAAACCTTGGACTTGCTTTAGCTGCCTACCAAAACACCCTAGAAACAGACGAATCTGCTTTTGATTTGGATGAAATGTCTGCATCGGCAGAAAGGGGCAGGCAACTTTTTGTAAGCGAAAAAACAAAGTGTTTTGATTGTCATAATGGACCTGATTTTACCAATGATGATTTTAAAAATATTGGGCTCTACGATGGGGTCAATCTTACTGATGAAGGGCGTTATGCAATTACAAAGAACAAAGAAGACCTTGGCAAATTTAAAACGCCAGGATTACGCAATATTGCTATCACAGCACCCTATATGCACAATGGCATGTTCAAGACGCTAGAAGAAGTAGTTGAATATTATGACAATATTTATGCGTTTGTAGCCAAGCCCATTAATCTAGATTCCACTTTAAAAGAGCCGCTCAAATTGACTGTTGAAGAGAAAAAAGATTTAGTCAATTTTCTGAAAGCGCTTACCGATAAGCAATACCTAAAAAAAGCCAATTAGGATATTTAACAAAAGATTGCACCCAATTGCTCGGGATTTAATAGTAATTTATTGTTATTTCACTCAAAATTCTACACATGGAAGACAAGAAACAATACAAAATTTTACTTTGTGAAGACGATACCAACTTAGGTATGGTACTAAAAAATTACTTAGAATTAAATGAATATGAAGTAACGCTTGAAAGAGATGGAAGATTAGGTTTAGCTGCTTTTCAACGCGAGAAATTTGATATCTGTTTACTAGACGTAATGATGCCCAATATGGATGGATTTACGCTAGCGGAAGAAATTAGAGATATTGACCCTGATGTACCTTTGTTTTTCTTGAGTGCCAAAACCATGAAAGATGATATTATTCAGGGGTACAAATTGGGTGCTGACGATTATATTACCAAACCGTTTGATAGTGAAGTATTGTTGTTGAAAATAAAAGCAATCTTAAAGAGAAACGAAGAAGAAAATAAAATCAACGACAATATTGAATTTGATTTAGGAGGTTACCATTTTAATCCAAAATTGAGGGAGTTGAAGATTGGCACTACCATGCAAACGC
>JBMLPQ010000227.1:0-30592 GCA_049242025.1 Sediminibacterium sp. | reverse complement strand
CTTGATGGTTTACATTTGCAGTATGTTTATTACAGATGATTTGATGCAACGTTGGTGGGCTTTGGAAGCCAAATTATTGGAGCGTTTTGGCAAAAAGCCCGATTTAGAAGCAGTTTTGTTCTTGATTGGTTTGCAAGAAACGGGGTTTATGGCCGAAAAAATATCCAAAGAGCAAAAGCAAGACTTAATGCATGTGGCAGTTTGCACAGTTTTGGCTCAGAGTGGTTACTATTTAGTGGAAGGAAAAGACGAGGAGGGATGGCCGCATTTTGCGCAATTGAAACAATTACCTGAAATGAGCCTTCCCGAACAAGAAAATTTTATTAAGGACCATGTGTTGCTTTATTTTGAGCAATCAGGTTTTTAAATACCTTTAAAGCGGATATTTAATTTTATCCCTTCAATTTTTATTCAATATTTGCATTATAAAAATACCGAGTTATGAATTTTCCAGCAGAATTACGTTACACCAAAGACCACGAATGGATTAGTATTGAGGGCAATATTGCCACTATTGGCATTACCGATTTTGCTCAACACGAATTGGGTGATATCGTTTATGTAGATATTAATACAGTAGGTAAGGAATTAGCTGCAGAAGAAGTTTTTGGTACTGTTGAAGCTGTTAAAACCGTAAGTGATTTGTTTTTACCATTAGCTGGTACAGTAACAGAAGTAAATGCCATACTTGAAAAACAACCTGAATTGGTGAATACCGATCCTTATGGAGATGGTTGGATGATTAAAATGACGGTTACTGATCCTTCTAGCTTTGAGGGTTTAATGACTAAAGATGCTTATGAAGCGCTAGTGAGCTAATTATAGCCCATTCCTTATTTTTCTATTCGGAACAAAAACTGCATTTCAATGAGTTTAAACTTGTATTGCTGCTTAATCAGCAAAGCGAGTATCTATTTAATTAATTGAAGGACAACAAATCGGGTGATAGCAAAAGACTTTCACTTCCAGAAATGTATGTTGCTTGTAAAGTTAGTTTGATTAGTAAGAGAGTGCCGAAATACGGTTATCTTTATTCCGTATAATAAATATGACCTTGAATCAAATAAAAAAAATATTAGGCTTAAAAAAAGCGGTCATTTCGCTGGAGAATAAAATCTTTAACCTGGTTTCATTTCTCGTGTTTATTGCAATGCTAATAAGCTTAGCTAGCAATATTATTTTAGAGAGAAATAAGTTGTTATTAGGTCTTATTCTATGCCTAGCAATTATTTCCTTTTACGTATTCTATATTTCTCGCTACAAGGAAAAGTTTGTTCCCGTAGGCGTAATCTATATTATATTTAGTTTGGTGTTTTTTATTCCAATTTGGTTTACTAACGGTGGAATAGAAGGCACTACTAAAACGGCCTATATCATGAGTGTTGTTGCTGCCATGATGATATTGCCAAAAAGATTTCATGTATTGTTTATTGCTATCGCAATTTTAATCATTGTGGGCTTGTATTTGCTAGAATTATCACATCCAGAATGGTTAACTCCTTATCCTAGTAGGGATATTATGAAAATTGATGTTTTAATCAGCACTACATTATACTTACTTATTATCGCCATTAGTGTTAGCTTATACAAGCGCACTTATGATATGGAACGAGATAATCTCATAAAGAAATCCATTGACTTAGAGGAATCTAGGCAATACTTATCTGAAACAAAGCAACAAGCAGAAGAAGCAACAAAAGCAAAATCGAGGTTTCTAGCCAATATGAGCCATGAAATTAGAACTCCATTAAATGGTATCATTGGAACAATAGATTTATTACAACATACTACTTTAAATACCGAACAAGAAGAACTAATGCATTCTTTAAGATCTAGTAGTACTCATTTACTAGAAATTGTGAATGATGTGCTAGATATTTCTAAAATTGAAGCAGATAAACTAGAATTATTTGAAGGACCTTGTAATTTACAAAGCATTATTCAACAGGTAACCGCTATTAGCTCACCCAGATTAATTGCACTCAAAAAGAATATCAAACTGAGTACAAAAATTCATCCAGGTGTTGAAAATGAAATCATTGCCGATGAAAGTAGAATTAAACAAGTACTGATTAATCTATTAGGAAATGCTATTAAATTTACTGAATCGGGTAGTATCAAATTAGAAGTAAGTACCAACCTGATTGATGATTCTTTGCAAGAACTCAATTTTAATGTATCAGATACTGGTATGGGAATTAGCGAAGAAGACCTTAACAACTTGTTTATTCCATTTACCCAAATTGATTCTTCAGCTACTCGTAAACACAGTGGCACTGGTTTAGGGTTATCCATCTGTAGAAAAATCATTGAAGAAATGGGTGGAAGAATTTGGGTAGATAGTAAGCTAGGAGAAGGCTCAAGTTTTAAATTTATTTTACCAGTTCAGGTTAACCTCGCAAGAAAAAATCAGCAACAACTCAATCGGAATTCAGGAGATATTACTAGTAGCCCAGAAATTAAGCCCTTAAGAATATTAGTAGCAGAAGACAATAATATGAATCAATTATTGGCTACCAAAATGTTTAAAAAAATCGGATACATCATTGATATAGCGAACAATGGAAAAGAGGCTGTAGAAATGACTTTACAAAATAATTACGACTTAGTTTTCATGGATATCCATATGCCTGAAATGGACGGCATTGAAGCAACAGAAAAAATATTGCATTCCGGAAGAAATAAGGTTCCTTTCATCATAGCAATGACAGCTAATGCAATTAAAGAGGCAGAAGCAGAATACCTTGAACTTGGTATGAAAGACATTGTTACTAAACCATTCACCATTGAGCAGCTTAGAAAGGTCTTGGAAAAATGGGCTATTTAAACCTATTTTATTCTGCCTATTTTTTATTACGAGTTTAATCTTATTCACTTTACCTGCCAATAAAGTGCCTCGTGTTTATTGGCTTGAAATACCCAATTTTGATAAAATCATTCATGCGGGAATATTTGCCGCTTTATGTATTTCTGCCTACTTATGGTTAAGTCATTTTTATCCGAAGTCAGAAAAAAAAATTGCAATTATTATTGTTTTGGTAATGGCCGCTTATGGAATTGCGATAGAATTTATTCAAGTAAGATTTATTGAGGGAAGATCATTTGAAGAATTAGACATTGCAGCTGATTTTACAGGATGTATTATTTTCTTATTATGTAGACCTTTATTGAAGCTATTTTAATTTAAGAATGGGATAGGCTTTAAAAAAGTCAGCCCCTGTAGAAACAGGGGCCTCAACCAAAACTAACTGCTTATGAGAAAAATTTAAATGCTTTCTTTCTTATATTAATCCAAACCTCGTGCCAATCTTTTATTCTATTTGTTAATGATTATCTAATGATTCTTAAATATTATTTGATAACATTAAGTTACGGATGAACTTTGATAAATACAATATTCCATAAGTTAATTTTTTTTAACATCCGTTATACTACCCTATTTGAAATGCCTAATTTTGTATAATGCCTTATTTCAATTTGAATGATAGCTTGAACTTATTATCAAAACTCACCATAAGACGTTTTTGGAATGGAGTGAAAGTGTATGGGAGTTTTAGGCTCTCTAGATTAATTTCTAAACCTATACAATGGGGGATGCCTATATCAATCTCCTTTGAACCAACTACTTCTTGTAACCTGAGATGTCCAGAATGTCCAAGCGGTTTGAGGGAGTTTACCCGCCCTACTGGTATGCTTCAGAAAGATTTCTTTCAGGAAACAATTGATGATATTGCACCAGATCTACTATATCTAATCTTTTATTTTCAAGGGGAGCCATATTTAAATCCCCAATTTTTAGATATGGTCAAATATGCGAATGAGAAGGGTATTTATACGGCAACTTCAACAAACGCTCATTATTTAACTGATGAAAAAGCTAAGAAAACGGTTGAAAGTGGATTGGATCGCTTGATTATTTCAATTGATGGAACTTCTCAGGAGGTTTACCAACAATACCGGGTTGGTGGGAAATTAGATAAGGTTTTAGAGGGCGCGAGAAATATTGTTAAGTGGAAGAAGGAGTTAAAAAGCAAGACCCCGTTTGTTTTCTTTCAATTTTTAGTGGTTAAGCCAAATGAACACCAAATTGCTGAAATAAAGGCATTAGGTAAAGAAATTGGTGTAGATCAAGTAAGGTTTAAAACGGCTCAAGTATACAATTATGAGGAAGATCCTAATGGTTTGATTCCTGTAAATAATAAGTATAGTAGGTATAAAAAGGGAGCTGATGGCAAAATGAAAGTCAAAAGTGGCTTAAAAAACTATTGTTGGAAGCTTTGGCATGCCAATGTGATTACCTGGGATGGATTAGTAGTCCCTTGCTGTTTTGATAAAGATGCCATGCACCAATTAGGAAACCTTAAAAGGCAAAGTTTTAGAGAAACTTGGAAAAATAGCAATTACCACCAATTTAGAACTGAGCTTTTAAATAGTAGAAAAAATATAGATATCTGTTCAAATTGTAGTGAAGGACTTTCAGTATGGGAAGATTAATAGGAATGTTTGTACATTCGTCCATACGATGCATACTACTATGGGCATAGAAAAAGATATTCAGCAGGAAAACTTCAGAAGTATTTATCAGAAACTTTCCATCAATTTAATTTTTTCGAATAATTGGATTACAGAAAAAATAAAAGCTGTTTTACAAGAAGAAGACATTACGCATCAACAATACAATATTCTAAGAATTTTAAGAGGTAGTAAAAAACCTTTAAGCACACTGCAAATCAGGGCCCGAATGCTCGATAAAATGAGCGATACCAGTAGAATTGTAGAAAGACTTGTAAAAAAAGAATTGGTCGAAAAAAAAGTTTGTGATACAGATAAACGTTTAGTTGATGTTGTCATCTCGCCCACCGGTTTAGATGTATTGAAAAGATTAGATGAAAAAAATGAGGAATTAGATGCTATTCTTCAGAACCTCTCACCCAAAGAAGCTGCACAATTAAGTGATTTATTAGACAAAATGAGAGTGAGCATTTAAAGAGATGACTTATCTTCAATTTATGAAAAACCAGGCGCACTTTATACTTGCGATCTTATGTATCCTTTTAGGAAATCAAATAAATGGTCAAACCTCTCCTAATTACGAATTCAGAGGGGTTTGGATAGCAACAGTCGAAAATATTGATTGGCCGAGCAAAAAGAATCTTTCCGTTACAGAACAAAAAGCAAGTTTTATTCGCTTACTAGACCTGCATCAGTCTAATGGGATGAATGCCATTGTAATGCAAATTAGGCCTACTGGTGACGCTTTTTATCCTTCTCAATACGAACCATGGAGTGAATACTTAACGGGTAAGCAGGGATTACCGCCCAATCCTTATTATGATCCTTTAGCATTCATGATTACTGAAACACATAAAAGAGGTATGGAGTTTCATGCTTGGTTAAACCCATACAGAGCAGTGTTTAATGTATTTAAGTCATCTGTTGCTCCATCTCATATCACTAAAATACACCCTGAATGGTTTGTCATTTATGGCGATAAAAAGTATTTTAATCCTGGTTTACCTGAAGTAAGGAAACACACAGTTAGGGTTGTAAAAGATTTATTAAACAGATATGATATTGATGCAATTCATATGGACGACTATTTTTATCCGTACCGTATTGCAGGAAAAGAATTCCCTGATCAAAAAACATTTGAAAAATTTGGTGCTGGGCTTTCAAAAGACAATTGGAGAAGAAGTAACTGCGACTCTATTATTGTAGACATTAATACCGCTATTAAACAAACCAATCCAAGGGTTAAATTTGGTATCAGTCCATTTGGTGTTTGGAGAAATAAGAGCCAAGACCCAATGGGTAGCAATACGAAAGCGGGTCAAACCAACTATGATGATTTATATGCAGACATTCTACTTTGGTTAAGTAAGGGTTGGATTGATTATGTTACTCCTCAATTATATTGGGAAAGGGGCCATTCATTGGCAGATTATGATGTCTTATTAAAATGGTGGAACGAAAATGGCTATGGAAAACATATTTATATAGGGCATGGCATCTATAGAGGGGGAAGTAATGATGCTTGGAGAAATAAAAATCAAATTCCCGAGCAAATTCAAGCATTAAGAAAATACCCAACCACACAGGGTAGTATCTATTTTAGTAGTAAAACTTTCGAGAAGAACCCAAATGGTTGGAATGATAGCTTAAGGAATAATTATTATCACCATCCTGCACTTGTGCCTCCAATGCCATGGATTAATAACGACGCACCTGACCAACCAAATATTGCACAGGAATCAAATACCGCAGAAATCAGTTACAACGGTCATTTAAAAATCAGGGGATTCGGTATTTTCAGTGTGCCCAATGGTAAGGAAGTCAAATTCATCAATAGCCAGTTACTTCAAATTGTTGTAACAGATAAAAAAGCTACTATTGATTTGAATAAAATTCCAGACGTAAACGGGAACAAATTATATATCGCTACAATAGATATAAATAATAATGTTAGCGCGTTAAAAGCGTTGAAATAGATTAACCAAAAACTACTTTGTTTTCTGCTCCTGGCCATTTGCCAAAACGCTCTTCTACTGCTATATAACGATGACTAAAAATGCCATTCAGCTGGCTTTTAACCATAATCACTTGTGCAATATCCCCTAATATCCAAAATGGTAACTTGTAATGAACAATATCTGTCATTTCTACGCCACCTTCAATTTCTTTAAAATGATGTTGATGGTGCCAAAGAGAATAAGGGCCAAACCGCTGTTCATCAACAAAAAATTGCTTATCAATCACATGTGTTATTTCTGTCATCCAATAAAGGGGTATTCCTAAAATTGGCTTAACAGTGTACTCTATAATTTGGCCACTATACATGGTACTACCATGGTGTTTGCTGATAATGTTAAATCCTAAATTTGAAGGGGTAATTTCTTTCAAATTATCGGGCTTACTAAAAAAATCCCAAGCCTGCTCTAAGCTGATGGGCATTTTCTGAACGGTTTTAATACTATATACCTTCGACATAATATCATAATAACAGTATTACAGTAATAAGGTTCATGGTATCTTTATGCAATGACAAATAAGGAAGAACAACATGCATACTTTGAGGGCGTTTATGAATCCTTAAACCAAGCTCAAAAGGTTGCCGTAGATGCAATTGAAGGTCCTGTAATGGTCATAGCTGGACCTGGTACTGGTAAAACACAAATCTTGAGCGCCAGAATTGGAAAGATTTTACTAGAGACAGACTCGAATCCTGAAAATATTTTATGCCTTACTTATACAGATGCAGGTGCTGTTGCAATGCGAAAAAGGCTTTTACGTTTTATTGGACCAGATGCATATAAAGTAAACATACATACGTTTCACTCTTTTTGTAATGATGTAATCCAAGACAACCTTTCCCTATTTGAAAAAACAATATTAGAACCGGTATCAGAATTAGAAAGTATAGAAATATTTAAACAACTCATAGATGATTTTCCTAAAAACCATCCACTGAAAAAGTATCGGGGAGATGTTTATTTTGAAATTAACAACCTAAAAAATCTGTTCAGCAATATGAAAAAAGAAGGCTGGACACCCGAATACATTAATACTGCAATTGACACATACTTAAATGAGATTCCTACCCGAGACGAGTTCGTGTATCAAAGGGCTTATAAACAATTTAAAAAAGGAGATTTAAAACAAACGCAAATTGATTTAGTTACGGAACGGATGGAAAAACTGAGAGCTGCCGTTAATGAATTCAATCGTTTTAAAGAATTGATGAGAAAGCGAAATCGCTACGATTTTGACGATATGATTATTTGGGTATTAGATGCGTTTAAGGAAAATAATTTACTCCTTTCTAAATATCAAGAACAGTTTCAATACATTTTGGTGGATGAATACCAAGATACTAGTGGTACACAAAATCACTTAGTAGAACTATTGATTAGCTATTGGAACCATCCCAATATTTTTGTGGTGGGTGATGATGATCAAAGCATCTATCGCTTTCAAGGAGCCAATATCGAGAACATGGAAAAATTTGCAGACGCATACAGCAAAGAAATACAGACCGTTGTGCTCACCCAAAACTATCGCTCAACACAACCTATTTTAGATGTTGCCAAAAGTTTAATTGATCGAAATAATGAGCGTTTAGTTAAAAAAATTCCTGGACTAAGTAAAGAGTTAATTGCCTCAAACACTAAAATAAATAGTCTAACTAATCCGCCCATTATTGCTGCATACGAATCGGAACAGCAAGAAATGATTGGAATAACACTGGCCATTGAAAAACTTTTGAACGAGGGAGTTGAAGCAGGAAGAATTGCAGTTATTTATAAAGAGAACAAATATGGTGAAACGCTTAGTAGTTATTTTAAACTTAAACAAATACCCGTTTATACCAAAAGAAATTTAAATATTCTAGACCTCCCTTTTTCAAGAAAAATCATTCTAATACTAAGATATCTTGCTGCTGAATTAGAAACTCCTTTTAGTGGCGATGAAATGTTATTTGAAATTTTACATTTTAATTGGTTTGGAATCCCTCCAATTGAGATTGCTAAACTTTCTGCAACCGTTGCAGATAAACGTTTTGGAAATGATAAAACCAACTTAAGAAAATACGCCTTAGAAATAGCTAATCATCCAATAAAAGATTTATTCAGCAAGCCTATTCCTGGACTTAAAAAAGCCATGAATAGTTTAGAACAATTAATTAATGACGTTCCTAATATTACATTGATAAACCTATTTGATAATATTATTCGCGAAACGGGTATCGTAAATTTTATTATGCAACATCCAGAAAAACATTGGCTGCTGCAAGAATTAACGGGTTTGTTTAACTATATAAAAGAAGAAAGCAATCGTAATCCCTCTCTTGATTTATCTAGATTAATTGTATTGATAGATTTAATGATCAAAGAAAATATCCGCTTACCGTTGGTTCAGGTTAGTGGCAGTGATAAAGGAGTGAATTTACTCACTACACATGGTTCTAAGGGATTAGAATTTGAGTATGTATTCCTTGCAGGATGCAATGCTTCTTATTGGGAAAAGAAAAGAAAGCCTGGTGGGGGTTATTCTATGCCAGACACTATGTTTGCTTCACAACCCGTATTTAGTGATGAAGAAGAACTTAGAAGACTTTTTTATGTTGCACTAACCAGAGCCGAAAAATATTTATACCTATCCTACAGTGATTTTAAAGTAGATGGAAAACCACTAGAACCATCCATGTTTATTGCCGAAATTCAAGATGCTTACCAAATTAATGCAAGCAAAGAAGTTCTGAGCAAAGACAGTATGAGTGAATTTGCATTACTTCAATATCAAGAAAGCATCACCCCTAAAATTGAAAAAATTGAAGCGGAGTTTATTGAAAGGGTACTTGAGAAATTTGTAATGAATGTTACAGCACTCAATAACTACCTCAAATGCCCATTACAATTTTATTTTAACAACTTAGTTCGTGTGCCATCTGGAAAATCTGAATCAACTGAGTTTGGTTCGGCTGTACATTCAGCGCTGCAACAATTTTTCCAGCAAATGCAGGATAGCAATCAGTTTCCTAGCAAGGAAAAACTATTTGCTTACTTCGAAGACTATATGTTAAAGAATAAAAAAAGCTTTACCAAAGAACAGTTCAAGAGAAGGATGGAATATGGAGGCGAAGTCTTAAGTAATTATTATAATGCCTACATTAATGAATGGAATAAAGTTGTTGTAATAGAAAGAACCATAAAAAATGTAATCGTAAATGGTGTGCCTTTAAAAGGTAAACTTGATAAGCTTGAGTTTAATGGCAAACTAGTAAATGTTGTAGATTACAAAACTGGAGATGTTGATAAGGCAAAAGATAAATTATTAGGCCCTAATGATAAACAACCAGAGGGAGGAGATTATTGGAGACAAGCAGTTTTTTACAAAATTCTAGTAGACAACTATGATCAAAAATCGTGGCAAGTAATAAGTAGTGAATTTGATTTTGTAGAACCAGACAACAAGAAAAAATACAGAAAAGAAAAAATTGTCATTTCAGATGATGATATTGATACTGTAAAAAATCAAATCAGCACGGTCTGGCAAAAAATTCAAGACCATGATTTTTATACAGGATGTGGTAAAGAAGACTGCCATTGGTGCAAATTTGTAAAAAATAATGAGCTAGATATTGCCCTTGCAGATATTTTACCAGAGGATGAAGAGAATAATTTTGAAGCAATTTAATTGATGAGCATGAAGACTAAGTTTATAAATAAAAAATTGACCGGTTTAATTGTATTATGCTTGATGCTGCATATACTTTTACTTTCCTCCTGCGCCAATATTATTCCTCCAAGTGGGGGCGCAAAAGATAGTTTACCCCCCAATTTGGTTAGTGCATTACCCAAAGACTCGGCAATTAATGTATCGCCAAAACTAATCACGCTAACTTTTGATGAGTTTGTATCACTTCAAGATATCAATAATAACTTGATTGTATCGCCCACACTAAAGAACTTACCAATTGTAGATAACAAGCTAAGAAATGTTACTGTAAAATTCAAGGATAGCCTCGAAGCAAATACTACCTACTCGCTAAATTTTGGTAACGCTATAAAAGATGTAAACGAAGGAAATATTTTAAAAAATTTCAGGTACGTTTTTTCTACAGGTAATACCATAGACGACTTTACTTATAAGGGAAAAGTTTTTCTTGCAGAAAAAGGTACAGTAGATTCTACGCTAGTAGTTATTTTACATAATAATTCCAGTGATACAGCCATCTACAAAAACAGGCCAAGGTACTATGCCAAATTAAATGGGAAAGGAAGTTTTGAATTTTATAATTTATCTGGAGGTTATTATTCTGTTTATGTTTTGCCAAATGATTTTTCAAAAAAATATGATGACAGCACTAAGTTGTTTGCGTTTAGGACAGAGCCCTTATTAATAAACGGCACCAATACAATAGATACATTGTACGCGTTTGAAGCCTATAAAAGAAAAGCAACCAGCTCATCCGCTCCTGTTGCTGCAACACCAAAAAATAAAACTGATATCCAGCTTAAATATGCTGTTAACCTTGAAAATGGAACACAAGATCTTTTATCATCTTTAGAATTAAAATTTGTAAAGCCTTTAAAAACATTGGACAGCACTAAAATTCTATTTGCCGACTCCAATTTTATTCCTGTAAAAGGATATAAATTGATGCTTGACACGAGTAAAACAATTTTATCCTTTAGCTATCCATGGAAAGAACAAACACAGTTTAGGATTATCATACCAAAAGATGCCATTACTGATACGAGTGGAATGAGTTTAGCTAAATCTGACACACTCAAATTTGCTACCAAAAAAGAAGCAGATTATGGTAGCATAAGACTCAGGTTTGTGAATCTTGATTTAAAGAGGAACCCAGTTTTACAATTGGTTCAATCAGACAAAATAGTAGAGTCAATTAAATTGACTTCTACAGAACTGACTCGTAAGCTTTATAGAGCTGGCTCTTACGATTTACGCATATTGTATGATACCAATAAAAATGGTATTTGGGACACTGGTGTTTTTGGAAAAGTAAAGAAGCAACCAGAAATAGTACAATTGATTTCTAAACCATTAGTAGTTAAAGGTAATTGGGATAATGAAGTCAATATTTCACTTTAACCATTTAATTGTATTGATAAAACCCTTTTTTTGTTTTAATACCTAGTGCGCCTTGATCAATTTGAGCTTTTTGGATTTCCGAAGGCTTTAATCGCTCTGGCTTACCTAAGTCTTCCCATACAATACTACTAACACTGTAATTGATATCTAATCCAATTAGATCCATGAGTTTGAATGGTCCCATTTTAAATCCGGCGGCTTCTAATACGGCATCCGCCTGTTCAATAGTAATTATACCTTTTTGAACCATATACATTGCTTCTAAATAATATGGTCTTGCTACTCTGTTTACAATAAAGCCAGGAGCGTCTTTGCAAATTACTGGGGTTTTTTGCATCAATAAAGCCAAATCAACCATTTGCTGTATAATATTTGGATTAGTTGCTTTGCCTTTAATAATTTCTACCAGTTTCATTAATGGTGCGGGATTAAAAAAATGTAAACCTACCAACTGCGCTGGAAAGTCAATAGAAGAAGCTATGGCGTCAATAGAAATAGAAGAAGTATTTGTTGCCACAATCAAATCTGGACCATTCAGGGAAAACAGTTGATTAAATAATCCGATTTTAGCTTCTTTTTTCTCTACAATTGCTTCAATTACCAAATCGCCTTTACATACATCTAGTTGAGTGGTATAGGTAATATTTGCAATAATATTATTGAATTCTTCTTCATTCAATTTTCCCTTAGCCAAAAACTTTTGTAAGCTGAGCTCAATAGATTTAGCTGATTTTTCTAACATTTCTTTGCTTAAATCAAACTGAATTACTTTAAATCCTGCTGTAGCAGCAAGCTGAGCAATTCCACTTCCCATGGTCCCTGCTCCGCATACAATAATTTGGTTAATGCTATTATTTGCCATAGGAATGCAAGATACTTACATCTTATCCACTAGTAAACAGTCGGGGGTAATTTAAGTGGATTTTGGTGGTACTTTTAGGGCATGGGAACCCTACTACAACAATTGGACCTTTTTGGAATGCCGGTAGAAGCAACACCTGCCCCTAAACCCAAAAAACAGGTTCCCAAAATAACAGTTGAAGCGCCTGCCGAAGAGCAAGTTGTTGTGAATGAACCCGTAGTTTATGCGAGCAATCAAATTGTAGTTAAAGTTAAATCTGAGAAACCTAGCCCGAAGCTACCTGAAATAGCTTCAACACAAATTGTTGCTGAGCCCGTTATAACAAAGAATAATAAGTCTCCCGAAAAAATTAAAATTGCTGGGAAAAGAGGTAGAAAGTCTTTCAAAGAAATGGATGCAGTTGCAGACCTAATTGAAATACCTGATGAAGCAGTTTTAAATCAAAAGCTTTACTATTCCATCAGTGAAGTTGCATCCTGGTTTAAAGTGAATACTTCATTATTGCGTTATTGGGAAAATGAATTTGATATTTTACAGCCAAGAAAAACCAGAAAAGGAGATCGTTTATTTAGAGTAGAAGACATTAAAAATCTACAACTAATCTACTTGTTATTAAGACAGAGAAAGTTTTCGATTGAAGGTGCTAAGAGTTATCTGAAAAACAATAAAAACAAGATTGATACAGAAAATCAATTAGTTCATACCTTATCTAAATTCAAGCAATTTTTATTAGAACTTAAGTCTTCGTTATCAGACTGATTTATTGGTTACTACTACATCTGTAGCAGCTGCTGCCATTTGAATTTTCAATTCTTCCATTAGCGCAATTATTTGCATCATCATCTCTTGACGTTGTTGTAAAAAATCATCCATTGGCTGCGCTACAATACTGAGGTATTCTATACTAATAATATGTGCATTCTTTCCTGTATCTACTAAATAAACACCAACTCCTTCTACACCTGCATTGATAAGCATCGACCTGACTGTAGCAATAAAAGTAGTTAACTGTTCGGTACTGGCATCTAACCCTGCTTCAATTTTGAATTCTGCTTTTCGATGTGTTCTTAGCGAAATATTATCTACAATAGTATCAACCATTTGCTTATTTGGTACAGAGATATAAGTTTTTTCAAGTGTCCTAATTCTAGTACTTCTTAATCCTATTTTTTCAATTGTTCCTGAAAATCCATTCACTTTAACCAAATCACCCGTATTAAAAGGTTTATCAAAAAAAATGATGAAGGAAGCAATTAAATTTTCTAAACTTTCCCTGGTTGCCAATGCCAGTGCTGCTCCTACTATACTTAACCCTGTTAATAAATTGCTGATGTCTTGATTAAAAGAAAATTTTAGAATCATCAATAAACCAATCACCACTAATAAGGCTTTAAAGAAATCTTTAAAAAAGATAATCAATTGGTTATCGGTCATATCTGCAGTCATGTTTGCTCTCTGCTCTAACACTAATGCAATAAATTCTATAAGCCTTAAACATAACCAAATAAAAACGCCTATTAAAATGCCATCTGCTAATGCATCTATGAAACTTTTTAACGAAATCCGATAAATCATCACATTTAAAGCAGAGGGGAAAACCAATTGATCTAGTGAAATAATCCCAATCATCAGTAGTAAAAAATAATCTAATGGTTGAACTACTAAATTCAAAAAGGAATCTCTGGCAACATTTTTTCCAGCTTTACCTACCAATCGAAACATTAACTTGGCTAAGTATTTAGAAATAATTCTTTTGATCAGCAAAATGCCTATAATAACCAAGATCACCGTTAAATAACTTTGGACAGTATTATTCAAGATTACTTTATCAAGTAGCTGTTTCATGTATTCGATTATGATTCAAACTTTTTTAGCTGAATATTTGACCCATCAAATTCAGCATAAGTGAAATTTTTTATCCAATCACCCAAATTAATATACCTGCTATCGCCAGAAAGTGGGAAATCAATGGGGTAGTGCCGATGTCCAAAAATCAAGAAATCAAAGTATTCCTTTTTTAAAACTTCTTTACAATAAACAATTAACCATTCCTGATCTTCCCCTAAAAAATGATCGTCTGAAACCCCAGTTTTTTCTTTGCTTTTTCTACTAAAATAATTGGCTAATCCAATGCCCCAATCAGGATGTAAAATCCTAAATAACCATTTACAGATTGGATTAGTAAAAACCTTTTTAAGCAACTTGTACCCATGATCACCTGGCCCTAAACCATCTCCATGCCCTATTAAAATCTTTTTGTTATTCCATACAAATGTTTGTGGTTCATGATAAACTGTAATATTTAATTCTTCTTCAAAGTAACCACTCATCCACATATCATGATTGCCCGTAAACACTACTATAGGTATTCCAGCATCACTTATTTCAGCCAACTTACCCAAGAGCCTAGTATATCCTTTTGGAATAGATTTTTTGTATTCAAACCAAAAATCAAAAATGTCTCCTACAATAAAAATAGCAGCCGCTTTATATTTAATTGAATCAAGAAAATGCACTAATTTTTTTTCTCTAATTAAACTTGCTGCATAGTTGGGTGCACCCAAATGAAAATCAGATAAAAAATAAATTTTATTATCAGCATTGATATTATTGATCATAGCTGACCATTTTGTGTCAAATAGGCAAGTAAATCACCTCCTTCAATAAACACGCCATTCTCCACAGAGCCATTGTACCAATAGATCCAGGCTTGTTCTTCTCTACCTTCTATTTGAACTGTTGTTAATACTCTTTTGTACAAAGGAACTTGTCCTTCTTCAGCCTGAACACCTTCGTAATCATCCAACTGTGCAAAAGCCCAGGAACATTCAGACGGAACTTTTATGGAGTAAAGCTCTCCACTAATCAGGTGATTTTCATCTGAAGGAACACCAGCTGGAAATTGAGGTAATTGATATAATTTACCTTTTACAAAAGCATGACCCACTAAAGTAAAATACTTACTTATGTATGCATACGCTGGGTTATTAAAACCACTCCGAAGAGACCCGTAAACAAATAAATTTCTGCAGGCTAATTCCATGAAATAATATTACTTAATCATCAGTTAAAAAGCAAAAAACTTCTTTAGGACCATGCACACCAACCACTAATGTTTTTTCTATATCAGCCGTTCTGCTTGGCCCCGTTGCTAAACTCATCATTGATGGAATGGAATCTCCATATTTAGACACCATATTTTCCAAAGCTTGGTCTATACTATATACCAATTGATTAGTCTTGGCAACACAAATATGAACAGGTGCATATACACTGGTTGTTCTACCACTGAGTGATGCACTACTCAAAATCATACTGCCAGTTCTAGCTACCAACACTTCGCATCCTGTAATGGCTACATCACAGCTTGCAATGTCTTTGGAAAATGCTGCTGAAAACCCATTTGACTGAAGCAACTGTTGTAAAATAGGCTCTTTACAAAATACTTTTTCCCATTTTCTCACAGCAATTAGCTGTATCAACTGTAATGCAAGTTCATTTTCCGTAGCACAAAAAGAAAATTTTCCCTGCAATGCAGTAAAATGTTCAGCAAATTCTATTTCTAATTCCTTTATTGAAGGTTGAAATAATTCAGAGGTTGTGGCAATAGTAGAAAAGGGAACAGGCACTTTAGTAACAAGTGCCTGTTTAATCTTTTGTAAAATTTTATCTCTTGATGTTGCCATTATGCGTTAGTATCAGGTTGTTGATCTGCAGCCAACTTTTCTGCAGCTAGTTTTTCAGCAGCCGCTGTGTTTTCCGCTTCAACTTCTAATAACTTTTTTTCTTCAAAAGGTCTTTTTCCTATTAAAGTTTCCACATCACTCTTATGCAATACTTCTTTTTCTAGCAACTCTTTTGCCAACTTTTCTACTTCACTCTTCTTCTCAGTTAACAAATCGAGGGTTCTTTGATATGCTTCGTCTATGATCCCCCTTACTTCTTCATCAATTATTTTACCTGTTTCTTCACTATAAGGCTTGGTAAATGTATTTTCTTGTGATGGATCATAGAAACTTACATTACCTACTTTTTTATTCATACCATAGGCTGTAACCATACTGTATGCAATTCTAGTGATTTGTTGTAAATCATTTGAAGCACCAGTTGAAATTTTACCAAAGAAAATTTCTTCAGCAGCTCTTCCTCCCAATGTCATACAAATTTGATCCATCAACTGGTCGGTATTATATAAGTATTGTTCAGTTGGGGTATACTGTGCGTAACCTAATGCAGCTGTTCCTCTTGGTACAATGGTAACTTTTAAAAGAGGATATGCGTGCTCTAAGAACCAACCACATACCGCGTGACCTGCTTCATGATAAGCAATAATTGACTTTTCATGTGGAGCGATGATTTTATTTTTTTTCTCTAAACCACCAATTACGCGATCAATTGCATCTTGGAAGTCACTCATATCAACCGCTTCCTTGCCTTTTCTGGCTGCTATTAATGCTGCCTCGTTACATACATTGGCAATATCTGCTCCTGCAAAACCTGGTGTTTGTTCTGCTAGTTTATGTAAGTCTAAAGTTTCAGAAACTTTAATTGGACCTAAATGAACTTTTAAAATCGCTTCACGTCCTTTCACATCTGGTTTGTCAATAGAAATTTGACGATCAAAACGACCTGGACGTAGTAAAGCACTATCCAATACATCTGGACGGTTAGTTGCTGCCAAGATGATGATTCCTGTATCGCCGCCAAATCCATCCATTTCAACCAATAATTGGTTCAATGTATTCTCTCTTTCATCGTTGCTCATGATTGCATTTCTACCTCTAGCTCTACCGATGGCATCAATTTCATCTATGAAAATAATACAAGGTGCTTTTTCTCTTGCTTGCTTAAATAAGTCTCTTACTCTGCTTGCTCCAACGCCCACGAACATTTCCACAAAATCAGATCCACTCAAACTAAAGAAAGGTACTTGTGCTTCACCAGCCATCGCTTTAGCCAATAATGTTTTACCTGTTCCTGGAGGTCCAACCAACAAAGCTCCTTTAGGAATTTTACCTCCCAGTGATGTATATTTTTTGGGCTGTTTTAAAAAGTCAACAATTTCCATCACTTCCACTTTTGCTTCATCTAATCCGGCTACATCAGCAAAAGTGATATTCACTTTAGCGCCTTTATCAAATAATGTTGCTTTTGATTTTCCAATATTAAATATTCCACCAGGGCCACCGCCACCAGGACCACCGCCTCCCATTTTACGCATTAATAGTACCCATACGGCAACTATGAATAATAGGGAAATTATAGTATTAAAAATTGGTCCAAACCACTCAGGATCTGTAACTGCTTTTTCAGGAACTCTAGCCAATTCAGGATGTGCAGCATACACATCTTTTAAATCATCCTTAAAGTTTTTTACATCCCCTGTTAATTCAAACTCAAACAATGGAACATTTTGGATTTTACCCTTCTCTTTACTTAAGTCTTTCTTGAATTTGGTTACATAAAAATCCTTAGATAAACGCTCAGGTTTAATGTATACCCTCACCCTTTCCTTATTCTTTACAATTTCAATTTTTTGAACATCCCCAGGAATCAACATTTGATCAAAATATTCTTGCTGACTGGTAGGTGCAAGATCTGGAGACATTTTAAGGAACTGCATTGATAAAAGCACTATTGCAATAATTGCATAAATCCAATAAATAGTGAACTTAGGTCCTTTTTTTTGACCATCCCCTTTCTCAGGATTTATTTTAGGTAACGGGTTATTCTTTGACATAGCTTCTTACGTGATATATGAATAATGTTTGAGTCCTTTAAAAGTTTTGTTAAGTTCAAGACTCATGCATTTGTGAAACAGCATCGCTCCACATTTCTTCCAATTTATAAAAATTTCTGGCTTCTGGGTGCATTACATGTACAACAACATTAATATAATCAATTAAAACCCATTGAGCTGCTTGCTTACCCTCGTGCCTATAAGGTAACTCACCACAGATTTTCTTTAACTGATCTTCTACAAAATCGGCAATGGCTTTTACTTGAGTTGTACTGGTAGCTTCACAAACAATAAAAAAATCAGCTGATGCTTCAGGAATTTTTCTAAGGTCGAGGCTAATGATATTTTCGCCTTTTTTATCAAGAATTGCTTGAATGATGGTCTTAAATATCTTAGAATTTTTGTTCAGTCTAGTAACTGTTGTCTTCTCGCGGGTTTTCAATAGTGAAAGTGGTTCCAAAAATGATAGGTGTTTTAATAAATAATTTTCATGTTAACTTCGTCAAAAATAGTAATTCTTTGGCAGGTTCAGCTGTTAAAACTGTTATTGGAACACCCTTTACCCACCTAAAGCAGGTAAATAGTACCAACATTTATGCCATGCAGCAATTACAGGCTAAATTGGCTGAACATGGGGCCGTTTTTTTTGCTGATGTACAAACAGCTGGGAAGGGTCAAATGGGTAAAAAATGGGAGTCGGAAGCAGGCCAAAATCTACTCATATCTATCTTGTTGAATGTTTCGGCATTAAATATAGGTGATCAGTTTGCATTAAGTGCCGCAATTGCGTTGGCGGCCAGAGACTTATTGTCTAGATATATTCCTGCAGATCTAACCATAAAATGGCCAAATGATCTTTATTGGGGTGACAGAAAGGCAGGGGGGATTCTTATTGAAAATCAAATAACCGGGGGTATCTGGGCTTACGCAGTAGCAGGAATTGGCATTAATATTAACCAGACCCAATTTGATGAAGTTCAAAACAAAGCGGTTTCTTTAAAACAAATTACTGGGAAATTCCACCCACCAATTCAGTTGGCAAAAGAACTCTGTGAGAAAGTTGAAAATAGGTTTAAGCAATTGCTAGAAACAAATGGTCCAGATAAAATTTTAAGTGAATACAACGAAGTACTCTATAAGAAAAGCCAACCTGTAAAACTAAAAAATGGTACAGTTTCAGCAGTCTATACCATCAATGGGGTATCAAAAAGGGGCGATTTAATAGCTACATCAGGAATTCAACATCAATTTCAGCATGGAGCTATAGAATGGATTATTGAAAGCTAAATAGTAAACCGTTCAATTAACTGATTCTTTTTATCCTGCGCCAAATGTACTTGAGCTTCATTACTCATAATTAACACAAAATCTTTCTTATCAATTTTCTTTACGTGATTTAAATTAACCAAATAACTTCTATGCGTTCTGAAAAAAGGACCATCCGTTTCTAAATATTCAAAGTCAAGCAACTTTTTAGTGATCGTTAATACCCCATGAGTTACCGTTACTATCTTAGTATAGCTACCTTCTGCCTGAATAAAAATGATATCATCTTGGTTAACCACATAAATGGTTTCTGAAGTTTGCAAGACCACTTTTTTATCTTGCTGTTGAGATAAGTTATCACGTAATACTTTATACTGGATGCTATCAGAGGGTAAAAAATTAGCTTTTTTGAGTGCCCTTCGCATATGTTCTAGCCGAACAGGCTTCAGAATATAATCTACAGCGGAGCTTTCAAAAGCCTTGAGTGAGTGTTGACTATAAGCTGTTACAAAAATAATTTTAAACCAAATTTGTTCTTCATCAAAAAAGTCAAGTAACTCAAAGCCACTATAGCCTGGCATATCAATATCTAAAAAAACCAAGTCTGGCTTATACTTATTTATAGTTTTTACTGCTTCAGGCACATCGCTACAATCTGCAATAATTTGAATTTCTTCAAAATTATCATTTAATAACCCTCGCAAAGCTTTCCTTGCATTAGGCTCATCATCTACTATAATGGCTTTAATCAATTCCATATTAAACTAAGATAGTTATATAGATAATTAAAAATTAAACCATTTCACGATTGAGCCCATTTACTTCATGAACAGGCTATATTTATATATTATTCCTTTCCTGATCGTAAATTGGAATAAATAGGAGTATAGCTGTTCCCGACGGGTTTTTTAAGTCATCATATTGATCAATGATATCGTATTTTATTTTTTGATTGTAGAGCCTATTGAAGAGTTCAATTCTTTCTGCAATTGCCTTGGTTGCAAAACTGGTTGGTTTGCTTTTATTCCGCTGATTAATTTGATAAGATTGTTTACGTCCTATACCATTGTCTTCAATTAGAACATTCAACCCATTTTGTGTTTGAGTAAAACTGATTAAAAGTATTTTCTTTCCAGACTTATGCATTAATCCATGTTTAACTGCATTTTCAGCAAATGGCTGTAATAGCATGGAAGGAATAATTAAATCGGAAGGATCTTCTTTTAATTCTAATTCAATATTGTATTCAAAGTCTTTGTCAAATCTTGCTTTTTCTAATTCTAGGTATAAGGAAATATTCTCAATTTCTTCTTTCAAAGAATGCAATTGCCGGTCACTTGCTTGCAAAGTTTTTCGCATCAAATCACTAAAATTTCCTAATAAATTTCCTACTTCTGTTTTCCTATTATCGTATAATAATCCTTGAACAGTATTCAATACATTGTAAATAAAATGAGGATTCATTTGAGATCGAATAGCAACTAATTGGCTTTTAAATAATCGTTCTTTAAGCCCCTGACGCATAATAAGTCGTTTAGACCAAATCTTAAAAAAGAGGTAAAGTATACCCAGTGCCATAAAAATCATTAACACTATAAACCACCATCTTTTCCAAAAAGGGTTAAGGATTGAAAAAGTAAATGTTTTAATATCACTGGCATAAATTCCATTATTGTCGTAAGCCTGAATTTGAAATGTATATCGTCCAGGCTGAAGTTGATAAAAATTCAATGTATTAATGCTATAGCTTAACACTTTCCATGAAGTATCAATACCCAATAGTTTATAACGATAATTCAAATTGGTTGGTGTTCTATACTGAATGGCATCAAAATAGAAACTGATATTGTTTTTACTTGAGGGAAGTATTTGATTTGGTGCCAATTCAATACCATCGCAAATTGCTTTTATTGAAGGGAAATAAATCATTTCATTAACCCTCTTCCCTTTATATTCATTTACAACTAATCCAGATGTGGTTGCCAATAATAATTTATCTGGATGAAGTGCAAAATCATTAACAGTTAATCCTGCCAAACCATATTCATCCAATAAATTGGTGATTACACCTGTTTTTAGATCAATAATTTGTAAACTCTCATCTGTATTTACCCATATTTTCCCCTCTCGCTCTTTAATAGATTTGATATTGTTACTTTTTAACCCATTTCCAATATGATATCTCTTTATTACTTTATCATCTTTTATTACAAACAAACCCTCATTCGATGTTCCTGCCAACAACAAAAAATCAGCTGTTTCAAAAAGGGTTCGTGCAACTAACTTTTGGTTATTCTTTTTCCGAATAACTATCGTACTATCACTAAAACAATAACGATATAAATCATCATAGTAAGCAATCCAGAAATACTTTCCTGTTTTAGATAAAAGAATTTTAGAACTACGAGCATTTCTAAATACAGGTATACTTAATCCCGGTCTGAATACATTGTTTTTCATATAGTGGCTATAGAGTGGGATTCCAGATGTATCAGGGGTTTTTGCTGAATTTTGATTTAAGGGTTCATTCAATACATAAGTTCTGTTATAAGAAGCAACAATTAAATTTTTCCAGCGATCAATTGCTACACTCTTACCATAATCGGCTACTTTAACGGGTGATGAACTTTTTAAATTTACAATGCCTCTATTGGTGTAAATACTTTTATCTAAGGGGTCATATGTTATAAATTGTATTTCAGTGGAAACAGGTAACTTAAAATGCATTCGATTTTCATTTTTTAAATTGAATGCTGTAATCATTCCCTTGGTTGTTCCTGTTACAATAGTATCATTGTTGATTGAGGTTATTCGGGTAATATTGTCGTACCCAAAACCAGGATTAATGGTATAAAGCTTATTGTTTAATGAAGGGCAAATAAAAAGACCGTTATCTAAAGTGCTCACCCAATAATTTCCTTGATAATCTTTAACTATATCTGTAATACTTTGACTCGGAAAAATTAATTTTGTTTTGCCACTATATACATCCCATAAGTAAGCACCTGTTTGCGTACAAATCCATTGCTCTGTTTCTCCTGTAGAAGAAAAGTGAAAAACCAAAATATTCTCTGGCAAATCAAAGGGCTTTGTTAATTCAAGCATTCCATTATTTACAACAAAAGCGGGTAATCTAGCTTTTCCTATTTGTGTTCCATATATATACTTTCCAGAAGACATCAATCTGGTATCATTGTATTTAAAACTAGTTTTCCTCCACCCTTCTTTTTTTGATGGATAAGAAAATATCCAACCCTTTGCGCCATATGCTACTACTTCCTCTCCATTTTTAACTAAAGATGAAATACCTAAATATTCGGGTGAGTGTACTTTCTTAACTGTTTCACCTGTTTGTTTATTTATCTGGTATAAATTTTCTAATGAAGCAAACCAGATATGATCTTTTGTTGCAGCATAATTAACAATTACAGACTCGTCTTTGATTCGCTTATCTTTAAAAATATAATTGCGGAGTGTATCATTTTGTAGAGAAAACAACTCCCTATAAAAATTCATGCACCAAATTTTACCCTGTGGATCCTGTTGTAAATAACTTACCGACTGCATGCTGGTTTGATCAAATGGAATTTTTATAAAAGCTCTCCCATTAAATCGAAATAATCCTTTATCAGTTGCTAGCCATATATACCCGTTTTGATCTGCCAACATATCATAAATAACTTGTGTTGGCAATTGCGCAGGATAGGTAAATTTTTGGGTATAAGGAAACTGAGCATATAATGGTACTGCTAGCACTCCGAATAAAAAGAAAATCAATAAACGCATCCTCCAAATCTATTAATTAATGAACAATTTAAAATAAAAGATGGACTTAGTGAATGATACGTGGTTAACAAAATAAAATGGGTGTTTCGTGAAACAAATGGGGCATTTGATGTAAAAAAACAGTTTATGACTTAGAAAAAAATCATCTTTACAATGTTACTGAAGCAGTTATTAAATGAATTAATAAATGACTAACAGTTTGGGGGTAAGAAAGCTGCATTTATAATGCAGCTTTTTTCGTTTTGACCTTTTCCATCAATTTGAAGCTACTTTTGTTGAAAAATCAAAAGATGGCAGAAGTTCTTCTAACTCAATTTTCGCATGGTGCTGGTTGTGGTTGTAAAATTGCTCCTGCTGTTTTAGACAGCATACTTCAATCTGATATAGTACAAAATATTTACCCAGAATTACTGGTTGGAAACAGTAGTAAAGATGATGCTGCTGTATATGATTTAGGAAACAATACTGCACTCATAAGCACTACCGATTTTTTTGTACCAATCGTAGACGATCCTTATCAATTTGGCAGGATTGCTGCAGCTAATGCCATTAGCGATGTTTATGCAATGGGGGGCAAACCAATTATGGCTTTAGCAATTTTAGGTTGGCCTGTTGATAAGCTTTCTCCTGAAATTGCAAGAAAAGTAATTGAAGGAGGTAGAAGTATTTGTGCTGAAGCAGGTATACCGCTTGCTGGGGGCCATAGTGTTGATACTTCAGAGCCAATTTTTGGTTTGTCTGTAAATGGTATTGTTCCAATTAAGCATTTGAAAAAAAATAATACTGCTCAAAAAGGGGATATATTGTTTTTAACAAAACCACTTGGGGTAGGTATTTTATCTACTGCCCAAAAAAGAGGCCAACTTGAAGAACAAGATTTACCAATTCTTATCAATCAATTGAATCAATTAAATAAAATAGGGCAAGTATTGGGATCAATTGAAGGTGTTCATGCGATGACAGATATTACTGGTTTTGGGTTGATTGGCCATTTGATGGAAATGGCAGAGGGTAGTAAACTTGGAGCATTGATTGAATATAATAAAGTTCCCATTTTAAGTTCCGCCAAAGACTATCTAGCAAAAAGACTTATACCAGATGCTACTTATAGAAATTGGAATGCATACAGTGCTCAAGTGAAGTTTGAAAAAGGCGTTGATGTAATGCAAGCATTTTCCATATTACCTGATCCTCAAACCAATGGAGGCTTATTAATTGCTATAGATTCAGCAATTGTAGGTGAAATAGAACAGTTATTTATTTTAAACGGACTAGCTGATTTCATTACACCTATAGGAGTAATGACTGACTTAGGTGAAAAGAGGATTGTGATAGCTTAATCAACTTAGAAGACCATATTCCCCTTGTTTTTTATTTGATCTGGAGTCATTTCTGCAACAAGCTGTACACCTGGTAAATTACGAACTATTTGCTTTATCCAAGCGCATTTATCATCATCTACAAAATCATATTTCATCAACCATAAAAAGTCCATATGTTTAAATTCAGGCAATAGATACTCTCCATCAAATTGATTTTGATACAAAAAATGGGTGAGTGGAGAATTAAACTCTTTAAATTGATAAATAGAAAAATAATAACTCCTATCCTTTCTACGAATCAGAATTTCTAATTCAGGATTTAATCTAAAGTCGTAACCTAAATTGGTATTTAGTTGCATACAAAATTGATAATTTTTTAAAGTAGCGGTAATACCCAAAATGCGCGTTTCTTCAAAGAAATCATCGTTTAATTCGTCAACATCCAATCGAAGTTTCATATAACAATTTAAAATTCGAGCGCTACTGTAATTTCTTCGGAACCCCGCTTATAAATCAATTTAGTTTTATCGCCTTTATTAAATTTGGACAAGGATTGCATATAACTATTCACATCAACAAATTTATAATCGCCCAACTGCAACAATATATCACCAGCTTTTAACCCCAATTTATCTGCCAATTTTCCAGCACTAGCGCCATCAATTCTCATACCTGTTCCAGTGTATCCATAATCAGGTATAACACCTAAACTTACCGTAAAACGAGTACTTCTACCCATTTGTTGTTCCCTTGTTTTAGCGAATCCAATTTTCCCTTTCGAGTCTGTAGTTTCAACAATTTTATACACAAGATTTACGATATCATTGATTCCAGCATAATTTATCTTGTCCCAATCATCTGATGCTTTATGATAATCTGGATGACTTCCTGTAAAGAAAAATAACACTGGTATATCTTTTCGATAAAAACTTGCATGATCGCTTGGACCTGTTCCAGCACTATCAAGTTTATATGCAAACTTATTAGCTAACATTGGAATAGTGCTACCCCACTCTGGTGATGTTCCATAACCGCCAATAGTCAATTTTCTTGCTGTATCATATCTGCCCACCATATCCATATTGATCATATAATTTGCCTTAACTGAAACTGTTGGGTTCTCAAGCCAGTACTTGCTTCCCATCAATCCCAATTCTTCTCCGGAAAAATGCATCAATAAATAGTTATTAGCAGGAGGAGCTTTTTGTTTTAATTTTCTTGCTAATTCCAATAAAGCTGCAGTACCACTTGCATTATCGTCTGCTCCATTATGTATTTCGTTTAAGCCATCCAATGAATTTTTATCTTCTCCATAACCCAAATGATCATAATGTGCACCAAGTATTACAGTATTTGGAGCATTATTATTAATGAATGCAACTACGTTTCTAGCTTTACGAACTTTAGCACTCAATTTTACTGATAATTCAATAGGTAAAGTAGCGGCTGGATCTGAAAAATATTTTGTTACCCCTTTTTTGGTGATGTAAATAACTGGTATAGATAAGGATGGGGATTGATCATTTTTGTTGAACTGAACATTATCAACAATTGAAGAAGTATTATAAATAAGTAAGGAAGTTGCATTTTTAGCAGCAGCTTCATTGGCTATTTTCTTGATAACGGCTTCCACATCAAAATGAGGATTCGTTTTATTTTCTTCTAATAATTCTTTCAAGTCTCTAAACCAAGGTTGGCCTGCTTCTGAAAGGGCTATTGCAGGTGTACCTTTAATTGCTTTATTTGCACTGAAAGCAACTGGAAAATACTCCTCGTTTAACAATAATTTTTTTCCGCTAACTTCTAAAAATGTAGCTTCTTCTATTTGTAACCCTTCATTTATTTCAAATTCTTGCACAAACCCATTCGATCCCTTTGGTTCAATACCGAGCAACTTGTATTGTTGTATTAAATATTCCATCGCCATTATTTCACCAGCAGTTCCTGTTCTTCTACCCTGTAATTGGTCATCTGCCAAATATTGTACATGCTTTTGCAAATTTGAAAGCGTTAGCGACTGCTCCTTTTCTGCTGCAATTCTTAATTTTCTTTTGCTTTGACCAACTGCCAAAATAGGCAGGAATAGTAAAATTGCTATCCACTTTTTCATATTGCTACTTTATAACACAAAAGTAAGCTGCAGTAAGTACATATTTGTAATAGATCGGTAATCAATTATAAATTCTGTTCCCAATCTCGTAACCAACTGCGGATTTGCCCACCTACTTTTGCAGTCTTGGCAAACAAAACATTACATATAGCATTAGTAGGTAATCCCAATAGTGGAAAGAGTTCTCTATTCAATGCATTTACCGGGCTAAATCAACATGTTGGTAATTTTCCGGGCGTTACAGTAGACAAAAAAACAGGCATATTTGAATTAGAAGACAACCGCAAAGCAGAATTGATTGATTTGCCTGGAACGTATAGCTTGTATCCTAGAAGGGCAGATGAATGGGTGGCCTATAAAGTGCTCATGGGAGCAGACAAAGAAATTAAAGCAGACTTAATTGTATTGGTAGCGGATGCCAGTAACCTAAAAAGAAATCTTTTATTCTGCTCTCAAATCATCGATTTAAAAATTCCAGTTGTCATGGCCTTAACCATGAACGATTTGGCCGCAAAAAAAGATATTAAAATTGATATAGGAGGACTAGAAGCAGACCTAGGCATTCCTGTTGTTGCAGTAAATCCTCGCAAAAACAAGGGATTAGCAGAGTTGAAAAAAGTAATTGCTAAAATGCAACCTGATGCTCCTTCTAAATTAAGAGACTTTATGGATACTGCAGAATTAGCACCAGAAGCAGTAAAAAAAGTAAAAAAAGCTTTCCCAGAATGGAGTGATTACGCTTGTATTCACCAATTAATTAACCACGGAGAACTCTTGAATAACAACCAAGATCACGAAATTTTGAATTCCATAGTAGCTGAAAATAATTTCAACACAACCAAAACTCAGGCAGAAGAAATTATGCAGCGCTACACGCGCATCAGACAGATAATGCAAAAAAATGTTTTAGAAACAGGACCACTTGAAAAAAAGCTGTTTACTGAAAAACTTGATAATATTTTAATGCATAAAACCTGGGGGTATTTAATTTTATTTTCGGTGCTTTTTCTTTTGTTTCAAAGTATTTTTTGGCTTGCTACCTATCCAATGGATGGAATAGAGTGGGGCTTTGCTGCATTAGCTGGCTGGCTTTCAAGTAATTTACCTGAAGTATGGTGGAGCAATTTATTGATTAATGGATTTGTAGCTGGGTTAAGTGGAATTTTAGTGTTTGTTCCACAAATCATGATTCTTTTTGGTTTGATTACCATTTTAGAAGATACAGGGTATATGGCTAGAATTAGTTTTTTAAGCGACAAACTAATGAGAAAAGTGGGATTGAACGGAAAGAGCGTAATGCCTATGATCAGTAGCTTCGCTTGTGCTGTCCCAGCTATTATGGGCGCAAGAAATATTGAAAACAAAAAAGAGCGCTTGCTCACTATTTTAGTTACCCCATTAATGAGTTGTAGTGCCAGATTGCCTGTTTACACTATACTTATTGCGCTAGTTATAGAAGAGAAATACTATTTTGGATTCCTCAGTTTGCAGGGGCTGGTAATGATGGGGCTATACCTTTTGGGCACTGTTATGGCTTTGCTGGTTAGTTACATAATGAAGTTCTTTATTAATATTAAAGAGAAAAGTTTTTTCATATTAGAATTACCGATGTATAGGGCACCTCGTTGGAAAAATGCAGGTATAACAATGATAGAAAAAGCACGCATTTTTGTTACAGATGCTGGTAAAGTGATCATGGTTATCAGTCTTTTGCTTTGGTTTCTAAGTTCTTTTGGGCCCGGTGATAAAATAGAAAAAACAGAAGCAAAGTATGCGGTTCTAATAGAATCAAATCCAAACCTTGCAGACTCTCTACAAAAACAGTTATCCACCGAAAAACTAGCAAATTCTTATGCCGGTATTTTGGGCAAAACCATTGAACCCGCAATAGCTCCATTGGGTTATGATTGGAAAATTGGTATTGCATTAATTACTTCATTTGCAGCCAGAGAAGTGTTTGTTGGTACCATGGCTACTTTATATAGTGTTGATGAAGAAGACGATCAAAGCTTACGTGAAAAATTACAAGCAGCTACTCATGCAAATGGTGAAAAAGTATATACACTTGCAACAGGTTTATCATTAATGGTATTTTATGTTCTTGCCATGCAATGCATGAGTACATTAGCCGTGGTAAAAAGAGAAACAAAATCTTGGAAATGGCCAACTATTCAATTAGTATATATGACTGTATTGGCCTATGGAATGAGCTGGTTGGTATTTACTTTGTTTAGTTAGACACTAAAAATAAATGTAAACACAAGTACCCTTATTTAAGGTGCTTTCTACTTTAATTGATCCACCAAGCATATTTATAAAATCTTTAGTAAGTATTAAACCTAATCCAGAACCTTTTTCGTTACTCGTTCCAGTAGTACTTTGATAATGTTCTCCGTCGAATAATCTTCCTTTTATTTCTTCGGTCATGCCAATGCCAGTATCTGAAATGGATAATATGATTTGTCCATCTTCTTTCTGAGCATACACAGTAATGATTCCTTCTTTTGTGAATTTATTGGCATTACTAATTAGGTTCCGTAAAATAAAACGCAAAGCATTAATTTCAGACTTGATAAACAAGTCTTCGTCTACCAAATTCACCATGGTATTCAACTTGAGTGAAGCCATCACTTCAAAACTGTTGAGCATATTACTTACCAAAGTTCTAAGATGTACTTTTTCTTTTTGAAAACCTTGGCCGAGCATCTGAATTGACCCCCAGTCTACCAAATTATTCAATAGTTCTACTGTTCCATCTATTTGCTTACCAGCCATATTCATTAACTCAACAGAATTTTGCTGATTTAATATTTTATGCGCGTTTAATTCGATAATTGATTTTACAGCGCCAATCGGGTTTCTAACATCGTGAGCAATAATGGATAGAATTCTATTTTGCATTTCCATTTGTTGTTGCAACTTTTCTTGTTGTTGCCCCAACTGATTATTGAGCAAGTTTTGATCTAAAAGTTTTACTACCTGTCTTGAAAGTACTTGTAAGGTAAAAACCTGATCTTCATCAAGTGTACCTGGTTTAATATCCATTACAGATAAGGTTCCCACGCTACATCCATCTTTATTTATCAATGGAACTCCAGTATAAAATCGAATATTCGGTGTGTCAGCTACTAATGGATTATCTTTAAATCGCTCGTCTGCTAGCGTATCGCTTACTTCAAATATTGGAGTTTGACTATTGATGGTATGCCTACAAAAAGCAATTGAAAGAGGAAATGAATTTATATCAATTCCAAAATGAGCTTTAAACCACTGTTTTTCTGAATCAATTAAAGAAATTAATGCGATAGGGGTTTTACAAATTGTTGCAGCCAACTTTACAACATCATTATACTCCTCTTGATATGAAGTGTCTAACACTTCATATCCAAAGGTGTCGTTTGATTTTACATTATTATCCAAACGTTTTTTTGTAGTTCCCATAAACTATTGAATTGATTAAATGCTATCCCAAGCAGCCAAAACTTCTTCTGTGTGGTTTTTGGTATCTGGTTTTGCAATAATCTTGCGAATCACTCCTGTTTCGTCAATTAAAAAAGTGGTTCGAGTGGTACCCATATAAGTTCGTCCCATGAATTTTTTCTCACCCCACAAATTATACTTGTCTACAATTTTCTTTTCTTCATCGGAAATTAAAGGGAAAGGAAGTTCATATTTTTCTTCGAATTTCTTGTGACTTTTAACACTATCAACACTTACTCCTACAACCTGAAATCCATTTTTGATTAAATCGGTGTAATTATCTTTTAAATTACATGCTTGCGAAGTACAGCCAGGCGTATCATCTTTTGGATAAAAATAAAGTATCAACTTCTTTCCTTTAAAATCTGACAAAGAAACCATATTCCCGTTTTGATCGGGCGCTTTAAATG
>JBMLPQ010000226.1:0-5094 GCA_049242025.1 Sediminibacterium sp. | reverse complement strand
CAGCATTGCAAAACGGCCAAACCACTTGTGTGGAGGCCGTTCTTTTTTATACCAAAGCCATCGCCGAAAATGCATATTTAAATGCATTTTTAGAGGTATACGAATCCGAGGCATTGGCAAGAGCAAAGCAATTAGATGCGGCAGCAGCCAAAGGCGAGCTGACAGGTCCATTACACGGTGTTGTAGTGGGGCTAAAAGATGTGATTGCCCATAAAGGACATACCCTTACAGCAAGCTCAAAAATGTTGGGCAATTTTGAATCGGTATACAATGCCACTGTAACCGAAAAATTATTGGCGGCTGGAGCCATTATTATAGGGCGTCAAAACTGCGATGAATTTGCTATGGGCAGCAGCAATGAAAATTCTGCATTCGGCCCTGTTCGCAATGCGGCCGATACCAATAAAGTTTCTGGGGGCTCTTCTGGGGGATCGGCAGTTGCCGTACAATCAGGCCTCTGCATGATTAGCTTGGGCAGCGATACAGGTGGATCGGTAAGACAGCCAGCCGACTTTTGTGGTGTAGTGGGCATTAAACCCAGCTATGGAAGAATCTCTCGATATGGTTTGATCGCTTATGCTTCCTCCTTTGATCAGATAGGTATTTTTTCTACCAATATAGAAGATGCCGCATTGGTATTAGAAGTAATTGCCGGACCAGATGAATATGACAGTACGGTTTCGCAGCTTTCAGTTGAACCATACAGCCAAGCGGTTGCAAGTGGCATCCCTAAAAAATATAAGCTGGCTTATTTTAAAGAAGCATTGTATCACCCATCATTGGATCCAGCAATACAACAATCAATATTGGCATTTATACAAACCATGCAAGCAGCAGGACATACTGTAGAAGCCATTGATTTTAATTTATTGGAATACGTAGTGCCTACTTATTATGTGTTAACAACAGCAGAAGCATCCAGTAATTTATCTCGATATGATGGAGTACGTTTTGGTCATAGAACTAACCAAGAAGGGATTGATTTAACTGAAATGTATAAAGCTTCTCGCTCAGAAGGATTTGGCGAAGAAGTAAAAAGAAGAATTTTACTCGGCACATTCGTATTGAGTGAAGGATTTTTTGATGCGTATTTTACCAAAGCACAACAAGTACGCCAACTGCTGAAACAACGTACTGACGCTATTTTCAGCGAGTACGATGCCATACTCTCTCCTACTGTTCCAGCACCCGCATTCAATATTGGAGAAAAATCGGATGACCCAATTGAAATGTTCTTGGCAGATATTTATACAGTTTATCCTAACCTAGTTGGCATACCTGCTATATCCATTCCATTATTTAAACATCCCAATGGAATGCCTTTTGGTTTGCAACTCATGACGCGTTCTTTCGACGAAATGAATCTATTACAATTGAGTGCTCAGCTGATGCAATTGAAACCATGAAAAACGGCAGCTATAATCCAATTGGAAAATATAAGTTAAGCTTTTGCTTGCGGGCAATATTGGTTGGATTATGCATACTTCAATGGATGAGTTCTCATGCACAAAAAGACAGCACTACTGATAAATTTGGTTTTAAATCGCTCTTCAAAAATAAGTTTGATGCTTCTAAGCCTTATGCTGCACAACTCAATCCCAGAGCGGTTTCCTTTGTGCAAGAATACATGCGTAAGCATACCAAATCTTTAGAAAAAATGAAGCTATGGGGCAAACCTTATTTTGATTTATATGATGGTGTATTGGCCCAATATGGAATACCCAAAGAAATGAAATACCTCAGTGTGATCGAAAGTAATTTAGGTGCAGGAGTCGTTTCATGGGCAGGTGCTGCTGGTCCTTGGCAAATCATGGACTTTGAAGCCAAGCGTTTTGGATTGAGTGTTCGAAACCCCGATGAACGTATGGATTACAATAAGAGCACCCATGTTGCAGCAAAAATTATGCGTGAATTATTTGCACAGTTTAATGATTGGCTTTTAGTGGTAGCTGGCTATAATGGAGGCGCAGGAAGGGTTAGGCAGGCCATTAGAAAAACTGGCAGCAGAGATTTCTGGCAATTGCAATACCATTTACCCGAAGAAACACGTAACCATGTAAAGAAATTCATTGCAACGCATTATGTGATGGAAGGTGGCGGCGGTTGGACTACGATGACTGCAGCAGAAACCAAATACCAAAAAGAAAACACCCCACAAAATGGGGACGCTACATTACTTAGTGCAGATGAATTAGCGAATTCAACAGAAATTATGGTAGCTGGTAGGTACCAATCATTGGTACTTGCAAATGAACTGAGTATCGATATACAACAGTTTAATAAATGGAACCCTGGATTTGAAAAAGCTTTAGCATCAGGAAAAGAATACAATATGCGCTTACCAAAAGATAAGGCAGAACAGTTTCAAGCCAAGAAACAAGCCATATTAGGCGCATCACTCAGGGCATTGCTGGGGAGCAATTAGTTCACTGCTTTGTCTGCACAACAACTGCTGGCAAAAGCATCTGGCTTGGCTTTAAACGCGAAGCCCATTCCCAAAATATATCCCATGGCTTCACGCAAAGCATCGTTGCTTTTAAACATCGGATTCGTATTGATGTCTGCATGAACTTCCATTTCAATATGGTGTTCAATAAACAATGGGCACAGCTCGTAAGCAATTTCAATACTCTTAGCTACTTCAGTAAGCATGCGTTCTTTTAAATGATACCGCTGTTTTGTTTTTTCGTTGTGGATGTACATAAAGCCACCACTGTGTTCTCTCAAAAAAACAATCACTGTTGCAAACTCAGTGTCTTCGCCTTTTACTTGACTGTCTGTGCCAATACAAACTTTTAATTTAGTGCCATTTGCAGTTTCTTTTTTAATGGCTTCCTCCACTGCATCTTTAATAGGTAAGATGATGTTTTCTCCATTGAATTTTCTCCAACGCATAAAATAGGGTTTTCTGAAGTTACCGATTAAAAGCCCTATTGCCCACTAATCAAGATGATGTTATTATTAACAGTGGTGGATAATGCCTCAAATGGTAACTTTACGCTACCATGAAATTATTGCTACATTACCTTAAACCCTATAAATGGCTGATTGGATTGGCCTTGCTATTAGCAGCCATTAACCAGAGCTTCAGCATGTTGGATCCATACTTTTTTGGAAAGCTATTAGACAAATACGGCATGCATCCTTTGCAAACCGGTTATTTTAATGAGCAAAAACAATTTGTGGCAACAGGTACCCGAACCGAATCAGAATTCATTTGGGGTGTACTTGGCTTCTTGGGTATTTTGATTACGGTGGCTATGATTTCTAGAATTGCCAAAGCATTTCAAGATTACTTTAGCAATGTAATTGTACAAAAATTTGGAGCTAAAATTTTTACAGATGGATTAAAGCATTCAATGCAGTTGCCCTATCAAGAATTTGAAGACCAACGAAGTGGCGAAACTTTGTCCATCTTGTCTAAAGTAAGAACCGATACAGAAAAATTTATCATTGCGTTCATCAATGTGTTGTTTAGCATATTGGTAGGAATTGTATTTATATCTGTTTATTCATTCCGATTGCATTGGAGCATCATGCCAATTTATGCTGTAGGTATTGTATTTCTTTCCTTCCTTACTAGCTTTTTAAGCAAACGTATAAAAGCCATACAAAAAGATATTGTTAAAGAAACCACTACGCTGGCAGGCACTACTACAGAGAGTTTGCGCAATATTGAATTGGTAAAAAGTTTAGGATTAACCGAACAGGAAATAGAGCGATTAAATAAAAACACTTATAAAATTCTTGGTTTAGAATTACGAAAAGTAAAAAGCATTCGCTCACTTAGTTTTGTACAAGGCACATTTGTGAACTTGCTTAGACAAGTGATCATGTTTACCTTATTGTGGTTGGTATTTCAAGGGAAATTGACTGCGGGTGAAGTAATGACGCTCACCTTTTACTCCTTCTTTATTTTTGGACCACTGCAAGAAATAGGCAATATCATTTTAAGTTATCGGGAAGCAGAAGCATCCTTAAATAATTTTCATAAGTTGATGCAAAAGCCTTCTGAGCCTAAACCTGCCAATCCAAAAGCTATTGGACCAATTAGTTCTTTGGCATTTAATTCGATTCGTTTTAAACACCAGAGTGCTAGTTTTCATGCATTGGATGGAATATCATTCCAAGTTAAGAAAGGTGAAACCATCGCATTTGTAGGACCATCAGGAGCAGGCAAGAGTACATTGGTAAAATTATTGGTGGGCCTATACCATACACAGGATGGATTAGTTGAGTACAACGGTGTAAATGGTCATGATATTGATATGGATGAACTCCGTAATCAAATTGGTTTTGTAACACAAGACACTCAATTGTTTGCGGGCACTTTAAAAGAAAACTTATTGTTCGTGGCACCCAACGCGAGTGATGAAGAAATAAAAACAGCTTTACACAAAGCCAGTTGCGATAATTTATTGGCCAAGGCCGATAAAGGCATCGACTCATTAATAGGCGAAAGTGGATTAAAGCTCAGTGGCGGAGAAAAACAACGATTGTCGATTGCACGCGCATTAATTCGCCAACCAAACTTGCTGATATTTGACGAAGCCACATCGGCTTTAGATAGCATTACAGAGGAAGAAATTACCAATACCATTCGATCCATTTCTGCCCTAAAAGAGCAAATCACCATCATGATTGCCCATCGATTAAGCACCATCATGCATGCTGACAGGATCTATGTTTTGGAAAAAGGCAAAGTGGTAGAAACGGGCAGTCACCAAGAATTATTGAATGAAAAAGGTTTATATTATGCTATGTGGCGTCAACAGATTGGGGAAAGAAAGGGATAGCAATTCAGCATCAAACAATTGATTATATGAAACAGTTGGTGGCATTTTTGGTGGGCATATGCATCTGCACTGCCGTGTTTTCCGCGGATACAGACAGCGTATTAATACTGAAGCATGAAGGGTTCTTTAACGAATTCAAAACACGTAAGCAGAATGCAGCACCCATTCAATTAGCCCCTAGTGCCTTAATTGAATCAACTTATTCAACCATCAACAATCGGCCCATTCAAGTATTTGCGCTAGCCAATCAACTCTATGTACACGTGAATGGCTCAGGTATTTTATACGCACTGGACCG
>JBMLPQ010000225.1:0-14421 GCA_049242025.1 Sediminibacterium sp. | reverse complement strand
TAGTATGGCTAAGTTATGTTTTTAGAAATGAGATTACTGGATATTTATTTTAATTAATGAAGCACTACTGTACCACTCATATCTTCTAAAGCTACGCCCTTGGTTTCTGGCATCATTTTCCAAACATATAATAATTGCAAAACCATCATGAAAGCAAAGAAGCCAAAAATAATAGTACCCGAAACATTGGCTGCGAAGTAAGGAAACACTTGTGCTATTAGAGCAGCAAATACCCAATGTACTAAAGACCCGAAGGAAGTACCACTTGCTCGAACAGAATTAGGAAACAACTCAGATAAGAAAACCCAAATAACAGCACCTTGACCTACCGCATGCGCAGCAATAAATACAAAAACATAGTACACTACCATTGATTGATCTGTACTATTGAATGATACAGCAATCATAGTAAGTGAAAAAATATAACCTATTGAACCTATAAACATCAAAACCCTTCTTCCAAATCGATCAATCAAATACCAACCTGTAATGGTAAAAATTAGATTCATTACGCCAATTCCAACGGTAGACAACAATGCCCCTTCACGGCCAATGCCCGCCATTTCAAAAACCTTTGGCGCAAAATAAATAATCGCATTAATACCAGAGAGCTGATTAAAAAAAGCAATCAAGAAAGCGAGTAAAAGGGGTTTAAAAAACTTTTTGTTGAACAACGACTCCGTTACTGTTTTTCCAACTGAGGCTTTAATGTCTGCAATTACTTTAGGAGCGTCTTCTCCTGTTAATGCCAATACTTTTGTTGCGGCAACATCATCTTTTTTAAATAGTACCAACCATCTTGGTGTTTCTGGAGTAATCAACATTAATAATGAGAAAAATAAGGAAGGGATTGCAACCACTCCCAACATCCAACGCCAATCGTTTTCTCCACCCACTCCAGCTAACAAATAATTTGAAAAGTAAGCTATCAATATTCCTGCAACAACATTTAATTGAAATGAAATAACCATTCGGCCTCTATATTTAGGAGGTGCTATTTCTGAAATATAAACAGGGGCAACAACAGATGAAGCACCAATACTTAATCCACTAACAAATCGGAAAAACATAAATGCATATACATTAGTAGACAATGCAGCACCAATTGAAGTAACCAGAAAAAGAATACCAATCCAAATCAAAGTCTTTTTTCTGCCTATTTTATTTGCAGGTATATTGCCTAATCCAGCGCCAAATGCAGTTCCATATAGAGCCATGGCAATAGCGGTTCCATGCATCCAATCGGAAAGTGACCACAATTGTTGAATGGCTTGTTCTGCACCTGAAATAACGGCAACATCTAAACCAAATAAAAAACCGCCTAACCCAACGGTAATAGACCAAATGGCTAATTTATTATTCATAACAAGCTTTGTAAAAAGTAATATATTCAATAATTGAATGCCAAACAAAATAAACCGAAATTTGATCTTATGAAAAAAGTATTAGCCATTTGTTTGCTTATTACATTGAATAGTTTTGGGCAGAAAAAAAATAATAAACAATCACCATCCAATTCAGCAGCACTTGAATTAAGCGGACTAAAAGAAAGTACTTTAAAATGGTTAGAAGCCAGTTATCAAAAAGACAAGCAAACAGCCCTACAAATATGGGATTATGCCGAACTGGGTTATAAGGAAACCAAGAGTGCAGCTTTGCATGTACAAAACCTAAAAGCAGCAGGATTTACAGTAGAAACAGGTGTAGCAGGAATACCTACTGCATTTGTAGCAAAATATGGATCAGGAAGTCCGGTAATTGGTATTTTAGCAGAATACGACGCATTACCAGGTTTAGCACAGGAAGCTATTGCCGAAAAGAAAACCATTGAAGGAAAGCAGGGAGGTCATGGTTGTGGCCATCATTTATTTGGAACAGCTTCTGTGTCCGCAGGTATTGCAATTAAGCAATTAATAGAAGAAAAAAAGTTTACAGGAACGATTAAAGTGTATGGATGTCCTGCAGAAGAAGGCGGTAGTGGAAAAGTATATATGGTACGCGAGGGATTATTTAAAAATGTAGACGCTGTAATTCATTGGCATCCAGATGATGAAAATAAAGTGTACATGACAAGCTTTATTGCCAATAAATCTGCTAAGTTTAAATTTTATGGTACTGCTTCTCATGCAGCCATGTCTCCTGAAAATGGACGCTCTTCTTTAGATGCAGTTGAAGCCATGAACAATATGGCCAATATGATGCGGGAACATATTCCACAAGAAACACGGATTCACTATGTAATTACCAATGGAGGTAAAGCACCGAATGTAGTGCCTGATTACGCAGAAGTATATTATTATGTACGCCATCCTAAAAGAGAAATTACGGTGGATGTTTTCGATAGAATTACAAAAGCGGCAGAAGGGGCAGCATTGGGAACAGGAACCAAAATGGAATATGAAATAGTTGGAGGCACGCACGACTTATTGATCAATAAAACACTAGCTACCCTCATGCAAGAGAACTTAGAAAAAGTGGGCGGTGTAACTTATAACGAAGAAGAAAAAGCATTTGGAAAGAAATTACAAGCAAGCTTTTTTAATAAAGCTCCAGCAATAGAAGAAGCAAGTGCCATTAAACCATTACAAAAGGAAACCGATGCGGGCGGAGGTTCAAGCGATGTGAGTGATGTCAGTTATGTAGTTCCTACCGTAGGGCTAGAAGCAGCCACTTGGATTCCTGGCACATCTGCACATAGCTGGCAAGCAGTTGCAAGTGGGGGAACAGAAATTGGAACAAAAGGAATGTTGGTGGCAGCCAAAACGATGGCATTAACTGCTATCGATTTATTTAATAAACCTGCAGTAATCTTAAAAGCAAAAGAAGAATTTATAAAAAGTGTAGGCGATTACCAATACAAACCCTTACTAGGAGATAGAAAACCTGCATTAAATTATAGAGACTAATCAACGACTCAATAAATACTCTTTAAAAGAAGCATATTCATTTAATAAGGGTATGCTTCTTTTTTGTTTGGTAAACAATTCCATTGCCGCAAGCGGGATTTTAGGCGCTACTCCTATAGCGGCTTTTACTGCTTCAGGAAACTTAACAGGATCAGCAGTTTCTAAAATATATCCTTTCGCATCATCATGATGTAATTGATAATGCTTTAATGCAGCATAAGCAACTGCTCCATGTGGATCTAATATATAGCCATGTTGTTGGAATACATTTTGAATGGTTTGAGTAGTAACTTCATCTGATATAGTGTATCCAGTAATCAAATTAGTTAATGCAGTATGATCTTGATTCAACAATTCCAAAATTCTAATGAAATTACTGGGATTACCCACATCCATAGCATTAGAAATAGTTGGAATGGTCGGCTTTGCTAAAAACAAACCAGTGCGTAAATAATCAGGCACCGCATCATTTACATTACATGCTGCAATAAAATGCTGAACAGGCAAACCTGTTTTATACGCCATAATACCCGCACAAAGATTTCCGAAATTTCCACTTGGCACTGCAATCACAGGAGCTGTTTCATAAGGCCATTGTTGATAGGCTAAGAAATAATAAATCTGTTGAGAAAGCCACCTAGCAACATTAATTGAATTAGCAGAACTCAATTGCATTTTTGCAGTAATGTCTTTATCAACAAATGCAGCTTTTACCATTGCTTGACAATCGTCAAAACTTCCATCAATTTCTAATGCAGTAATATTTTGTCCGCATGTAGTGAGTTGTAATTCTTGAACCGGGCTAACTTTTCCGGAAGGATATAAAATGATTACATCAATTCCTTCTATGCCCAAAAAACCATTAGCAACCGCACCGCCTGTATCCCCAGAAGTAGCCACTAAAATGGTGATTTTATTAGATTGCTTTTTTAAAAAATAAGATAGACAACGACTCATAAATCTGGCACCTACATCCTTAAAAGCCAATGTAGGACCATGATACAATTCAAGTGAAAAAGCACTGGAATGAATTTGGTGCAAAGGAAAATCAAATTGAATTGTTTCACTAACAACCTTATATAATTCATCAGCAGGTATTGTGTCTCCTACAAAGGGCTCCATTACTCGATAAGCAAGTTCTTCTTTTGAGTAGTTACGTATTGCTGAAAAAAAATCCGCTGCATGCTGTGGTATAGTCTCGGGAAAATATAAACCCTTATCTGGTGCTTGCCCAAGCATTGTAGCTTCTTTAAAACTGACAAGTGGTGATTGTTTATTTAAACTATAATATTTCATGACGCATCCATTAATTGAATCCCATTGGTATTAATGGTAGTTACATAAGTATGGCAGCTTAATCCAATTGAATCATAAATTTGATTCATGGCCAATTGAACTGCTTTAGCAGTATGTTCAGTTTTACTTAACATAAAAATAGATGGGCCTGAACCAGAAATACCTCCGCCCAATGCACCCAATTCTTTACTAATTAATTTAACCCGATCAAAAGCAGGAATTAAAATACTCCGAGTTGGTTCTATTAAAACATCTTCTAAAGAACGACCTATCAAATCGTAATCCCCCTGTTGCAATCCCGCTACCAAGCCAGCTATATTTCCCCATTGTTTAATAGCATCTTTCAACAAAATTTGTTGTTTCAAAATACTTCTTGCATCTGCTGTTCTAACTTCTATTTGTGGATGAACAATTGTTACATATAAATCTGGTACAGTTAGCTTAATTATATCGAGTGGAAAAACAGAACGAATTAATGTAACACCTCCATAAATACAGGGTGCAATATTATCTGCATGTTTTACGCCCGAAGCCAGTTTTTCTCCATTCATGGCAAACCTAACTAAGTCTTCTTTTGAAAAAGGATTACCCAATAAAGCGTTTGCACCAGCAACAGCACCAGCGGAACTAGCAGCACTTGAGCCTACCCCACTACCTGGTTTAATTTGTTTATTGATATGAAGCGTAAATCCAATAGGTTTTTCATAGGCTTCCATTAAAGCCAATAAAGCTGCACCTGCAACATTTTGTAAAGGATCAGTAGGCAAATTGAATGCATCTTCATTAATGATAGTGATACCTGGTTCTTCCTTAAACTCAATTTGCATAATATCGTAAGGCTCATTTACTGCAAAGCCCAATACATCAAAACCACAAACCATATTGGCCACTGTGGCAGGACTATGTATAGTAATTCTTGTTGCCATAAAAATTATGCTACTCTAATAATATCTGCAAATACACCAGATGCAGTAACTTCTGCTCCAGCACCTGCACCTTTAATTACCAAGGGTTGCTCAGGATAACGCGCAGTATAAAACAGCACTAGATTGTCTTTCCCATACAAATGATAAAAATCAGAATCAGCTGGAATATGCTGTAGGCCAACTTTAGCAACACCCTGATCGTACATTGCTACAAATTTCAACTTAGCCTGATTTGCTTTAGCAGCATCATATAATTGTTTAAAGTGTGCTTCTTGTTTTTCCATCTCTTTATAAAAATCTTCAACCGATCCTTCAAAGCAACTAGCAGGTAAAAATGATTCATTCGTAATTTGTTCCATTTCCATTTGTTCTCCAGCCTCTCTTGCTAAAATCATAATTTTTCGCATCACATCGGTACCCCCCAGGTCTAATCTAGGATCAGGTTCTGTGTACCCTTCATCCTGCGCACGCTTTACAACTTGCGCAAATGGAATACTGCCATCATAATGATTGAATACAAAATTTAATGTTCCCGATAAAACCGCTTGAATTTTATTGATCTTGTCGCCACTGCGCAGCAAATCATTCAATGTTCCAATAATGGGTAATCCTGCGCCTACATTGGTTTCAAATAAAAACTGGGTATTAAATGTTCTAGCCAACAATTTCAATTTTTTATAGTCCTCGTATTTTGCGGAACAGGCAATTTTGTTACAAGCAACTACAGCAATACTTTTTTGCAATAAACTACCATAAACAGATGCTACAGTTGAATTTGCTGTAACATCAACAAATACACTATTTCTAAGATTTTTTTGAATAATTGATTCAACAAATGAATGAATATTTACTTCTGGGACTTCTTGTAATAATTCTTTCCAATTGGTCAAGTCTATGCCTGCATCATCTAATACAACCCTTTTACTATTGGCTATACCTACTACTTGAATTTGCAAACGCATTTGGTCTTTTAAGTATTGCATTTGACTATATAACTGACTCAACAACTTACTCCCTACATTTCCAGCCCCTGCAATAAATACATTTAATTGTTTATAGGTAGTTTCAAAAAAGTCTTCATGTAATACGTTGATGGCTTTCTTAACGTCCGATGCTGCAATGACTGCAGAAATATTTTTCTCAGATGACCCTTGAGCAATCGCGCGTACATTAATGCCATTTCTTCCAAGCCCTCCAAACATTTTGCCACTGATACCGGGATGGCTTTTCATTTGTTCGCCTACTACTGCAAGAATACTCAGCTCTTTTTCTACAATAACAGGATTAACTTTTCCATTTTCAATTTCAAAAGCAAAAAATGCATCAATCGATTGTTGCGCTAATAAGGCATCTGCTTCATTGATGGCTACACATATAGCATACTCCGATGAACTTTGTGTAATTAAAATCACATTGATATTATGCATTGCTAGCACTTCAAACAATCGCTTGCTAAACCCTGGAATACCAACCATTCCACTTCCTTCTAAACTTAATAAAGCAATATTATTGATGCTCGAAATCCCACGTACAATATCATTATTAGTAACAGCATGTTGTTGAATTACCGTACCAGCAGCATCAGGCTGAAAAGTATTTTTTACCCATACCGGTATATTTTTTTTCATTACCGGAAGAATAGTAGGCGGATAAATAATCTTAGCTCCAAAATGAGACAACTCCATTGCTTCCTGATAAGAAATGGCTTCAATGGGTTTAGGATTTTGCACCAATCTTGGATCAGCAGTCATCATACCACTAACATCAGTCCAAATTTCTAAAGTGGTAGCATTTACTGCGGCTGCAAAAATTGCAGCAGTATAATCAGAACCTCCTCTGCCCAAAGTAGTGGTATAGTTTTTTTCGTTTGCTGCAATAAAACCAGGCACTACATACAATTGGCATTGATTGGTTTTAATGAATGCTTGTATATTCGTGAAGGTTTTATCAAATAGCACCACAGCATTACCATATAAATCATTGGTGCGAATCAATTGTCTTGCATCAGTCCATAATGGTTGCAAATTCAACTCGGTTAACTTTGCAGTAATGATATAGGAAGACAATAATTCACCATAACTCACCAATCGATCTTTTATTCGAGCAGATAATTCTCCAAGCAAAAAAATACCATCACAAACCCTTTCTAATTCGTTCAATTGTTGTTTTACCCAACTTAAGGTAGCACTTTGGTTTTGTATATGCAACAAGGCACGTACGGCATCTAAATGCTTATTTTCTAGTAATTGAATTTGTTCTTTATACAATTCATTTCCTGCAGCTGCTTTAACTCCAATATCAATTAATTGATCGGTAACACCACCCAATGCAGATACCACTAGTATAGTGGATTCCTTTTGAACTGCTTTTGAAACAATGGCTGCAACCTTACTAATATTTTCTGCGTTGGCAACAGAACTACCCCCGAACTTCAATACCTGCATAAAAAAATCATTATTAAATTAAGTAACCAAATAAATTATCATTCTTGTTGATAGGCGTAAAATTAATATGGTAGCGATTCATGTTTTCTAATAAACGATCGTAATCCGCTTTATCCTGCATTTCAATCCCTACCAAAGCAGGACCCGTTTCTTTATTGTGTTTTTGCATGTACTCAAAACGAACAATATCATCAGTTGGACCTAATACAAGATTGACAAATTCCTTTAAAGCACCGGGTCTTTGTGCAAAGCGAATTAAGAAAAAATGTTTTAACCCTTCATATTGCAAAGATCGTTCTTTTATCTCTTGCATTCTATCTATATCATTGTTACTTCCACTAACAATACAAACCACCGTTTTGCCTTTAATTGCTTGTGCATAATCATCTAATGCAGCAATGGATAAAGCACCAGCGGGCTCAACTACTATAGCGTCTTCATTATATAATTTCAAAATAGTTGAACAAACTTTTCCTTCGTTCACCAATGCCATTTCATTAATGACTTCTTTACAAATCCTAAATGGTTGATCGCCCACTCGTTTTACTGCAGCTCCATCTACAAATGGATCAATATGATCTAATTTAACTGGATGGCCTGCTTCTAATGCAGTAGTCATAGATGGAGCACCTTCGGGTTCAACACCAATAATATGGGTGGATGGAGACTTGCGCTGAAAATAAGCCCCAATACCAGCAATCAACCCACCGCCTCCCACAGGGGCAAACAAATAATCAATATGCGCCAACTCTTCTAAAATTTCTACCCCCACTGTTGCTTGACCCTCAATAATCTTCACATCATCAAAAGGAGGAATAAAAGTCATTCCATTGGCTTCAGTATATGCTTTTGCAGCAGTAGCGCAATCATCAAACGTATCCCCGACTAATTTAATTTCGATATGACCGTCTCCAAACATTTTTGTTTGAGAAACTTTTTGGTTAGGCGTTATAATAGGCATAAACACCACCCCTTTTATATTGAGGACTTTACAACTATAAGCAAAACCCTGTGCATGATTACCCGCACTTGCACAAACCACTCCATTAAGCCTTTGCGTTTCAGATAAACTACTAATCATATTGTAAGCTCCACGCAATTTATAGGAACGTACAATTTGCAAGTCTTCTCTTTTAAGATAAACAGCACAATCATATTTTTTAGACAGTGAAGCATTATAAATCAAAGGGGTATGCTTAACCACTTGACGCAGTTTTAAACTAGCAGCTTCTATATCTAAACCAAATGGTTTTGCCGTAACAAGATGATTGCCTATCATGATTAATTGAATCAAAGGTTTGTTGCAATGGTTTTCATATCGGTCATAGCTTGTCGTAATTTTTCGCCCACAATTTCAACTGGGTGATAGCGAATAACTGTATTCACTGCTATTAGTGTTTTATTATCAACCCCATTGTCTTTGCCCTCATTAAAATTCCTCCCAATAACATCTGTGTCGATGGTTTCCATAAAGCCTGCCAATAAAGGCTTACAAGCATGATCAAATAAATAACATCCGTATTCTGCAGTATCAGAAATAACCCGATTCATTTCATACAATTTTTTTCGAGCAATGGTATTGGCAATTAAAGGGGTTTCATGCAAGGATTCATAATAAGCAGATTCTTCTTTAATACCTGCTTCTACCATCGTTTCAAAAGCCAATTCAACACCTGATCTAACAAAAGCAACCAATAAAAGTGCATTGTCAAAATATTCCTGCTCACTAATTTTCATAATACCAGGCGATGTTTTTTCAAAAGCTGTTGCGCCTGTTGCTTCTCTCCAAGTCAATAAGTTTTTATCTCCATTGGCCCAATCTTCCATCATTCCCGAAGAAAAAGCACCACTCATAATATCGTCTTGATGTTTCTGAAACAAAGGACGCATGATGCTTTTTAACTCTTCCGATAATTCAAAAGCTTTCAACTTGGCAGGATTAGACAATCGATCCATCATTGCAGTTATACCCCCTTGCTTAAGGGCTTCAGTAATAACTTCCCAACCGTATTGAATAAGTTTGGCAGCATAGCCTGCATTGATTCCTTGCTCAATCATTTTATTGAAAGATAAAATAGAACCCGTTTGAAGTAACCCGCAAAGAATGGTTTGCTCTCCCATCAAGTCAGACTTTACTTCCGCAACAAAAGAAGATTTTAATACACCCGCTTTATGACCACCTGTTGCAACACAATAAGCTTTGGCATAATCCCAACCCTTTCCTTCAGGATCATTTTCAGGATGCACTGCAATTAGAGTAGGCACACCAAATCCTCTTTTATATTCCTCACGCACTTCCGTTCCAGGGCATTTAGGGGCAACCATAATAACCGTAAGGTCTTTTCTAATTTGCATTCCTTCTTCTACAATATTGAATCCATGAGAATAAGAAAGTGTTGCCCCATTTTTCATTAATGGCATAACAGCATTTATAACAGCGCTATGTTGCTTATCAGGGGTGAGGTTGATCACAACATCTGCAGTTGGGATCAATTCCTCATATGTTCCAACAGTAAACTGATTTTCTGAAGCATTTACATAAGATGCTCTTTTTTGCTCAATTGCTTCTTTGCGCAAAGCATAAGAAATGTCTAATCCTGAATCACGCATATTTAATCCTTGGTTCAAACCTTGCGCACCACATCCAATAATGACTAGTTTTTTCCCTACCAATGCATTGATCCCATCAGCAAAAGCAGATTGGTCCATGAATTCGCAAACACCTAATTGATTGAGTTGCTCACGCAGTGGTAAAGAATTGAAATAGTTTGCCATATTATTTATTTTGTTATTTTTTTAAAAATTAGTTTACATAGTAAAAACAGCCTGACCCTTATCTAAGAATTCATTTTCAATCAATTCCTCTGCTGGTTCTACTGCTTCAAACTCTCGAATCTTTTCATGAAATCCACTACTGGCTTTGATAATAGCAATTCGAGCAGTTCTTACAAATTCAATTAGTCCATAAGGTTCTAAAAACTGAACCAAGCGATCAGTTTCTTCTCGATGACCTGTTGTTTCAAAAATGGTATAGTCTTTTCTAATCACCACCGCTCTAGCACCATACTCTCTGAGCAAACGTTCTACTTTTAATTTTTCTGCTACTGCATCGGTAGGCACTTTATATAAAGCCATTTCTTGCCAAATGATTTCATCATTGGTATTGTAATATGCTTTTAAAACTTCAACTTGTTTTTCAATTTGCAAACACAGCTTCCTAACTACTTCAACGGTTTCATTAATTACGATGGTAAAACGATGAATTGATTCTACTTCAGAAGGAGAAACATTCAAACTGTCGATATTAATTTTTCTTCTAGAAAAAATAATCGCAATTCGATTGAGCAACCCAACTTGGTTCTCGGTATAAACAGTAATGGTATATTCTTTTTTCATTGCAATTATTTTAACCTGATTTCAGAAACACTACAACCCTGCGGAACCATGGGGAATACATTATTTTCTTTTCCTACCATCACTTCTAATAAATAAGATCCATCATGATCCAACATTTTTTGTAAGCCATTTTTCAGTAAATCTCTATCGCTTATACTTGCCCCATCAATGCCATAAGCTTTTGCCAACTGAACAAAATCAGGACTTTGTATATCTACGAATGAGTACCTTCTATCATTAAATAATTCTTGCCACTGACGAACCATTCCTAAGAATCGATTATTTAAAATCAAGATTTTTACATTCAAGCCAGTTTGCATAATGGTACCCATCTCTTGTAAAGTCATTTGAAATCCACCATCCCCAATAACAGCAACAACTGTTCTATGCTGTGCTCCAAATTTTGCTCCAATAGCAGCGGGTAAAGCAAAGCCCATGGTGCCTAATCCACCAGAAGTAATATTGCTTTTGGTTTCGTTAAACTTTGCATATCGGCAGGCCACCATTTGATGCTGACCTACATCTGTTACTATAATTGCATTTCCATCAGTTAATTCATTCAATAATTGAATGACTTCACCCATGGTTAGTTCACCTTGAGTAGGATGTATTTCTGCATGAATCACTGCATCTTGTTCGTCTTTGGTGTATTGGTTAAACAGGGCCAACCATTCTTTGTGCTGCTTTTCTTGAATCAACTGTGTAAGTAAAGGCAATGTTTCTTTACAATCTCCCCATACAGGAACTGTTGCTGTTACGTTTTTATTTATTTCTGCAGGATCAATATCTAAATGAATGATTTTTGCTTGCTTGGCATATTTGTCTAACCTACCGGTAACACGATCGTCAAAACGCATTCCCACGGCAATTAATACATCGCATTCATTCGTTAAAACATTCGGACCATAATTGCCATGCATTCCTAACATACCCACATTTTGAGGATGATCAGTGGGTAAAGCGCTTAAACCTAAAATGGTCCAAGCAGCAGGCAGCCCTCCTTTTTCTATAAATGCTTTAAACTCTTTCTCGGCCCTTCCAAGAATAACACCCTGTCCAAAAATTACAAAAGGTTTTTTTGCATCATTAATTAATTGTGCAGCTGCTTCAATATATTCTTTTCGAACAATTGGTTTAGGCCTATAACTCCTGATATGATTACACTTCGTATATCCTTCGTAATTAAATTTTTGAATCTGTGCATTCTTACTAATATCAATTAATACAGGACCAGGCCTTCCAGAACCTGCTATATAAAATGCTTTTGATAATACATGCGGAATTTCTGTTGCATCCGTAATTTGATAATTCCATTTTGTTACTGGAGTAGTTATATTGATTACATCCGTTTCTTGAAATGCATCGGTACCTAATAAATGAGCAAATACTTGTCCGGTAATACAAACCAATGGAGTACTATCAATCATGGCATCAGCTAAACCAGTAACTAAATTGGTAGCACCCGGACCACTAGTAGCAAATACCACACCTACTTTGCCACTGCTTCTTGCATATCCTTGACCTGCATGAATTCCACCTTGTTCATGTCTTACTAAAACATGTTTTAAACGATCATGGTAATCGTACAAAGCATCATAAATAGGCATGATGGCACCACCGGGATAACCAAAAATAGTGTCCACCCCTTCAGCAATACAGGCTTCCAAAACCGCCTGTGAACCAGATAGCTCTCTTGCTTCAAAAGATGCAGTTGAAGCGAGTTGAATTAATTTGTCAATTTGATCGGCTTCTTTTACAATTGAACTCATACAAAAAATATTTAGGCTTCATCGGTTACACAACCTTCAGAAGCATCCTTAACAGATTTAGCATATTTAAATAAAATGCCTTTGGTCACATTCAAAGCAGGTTTAACCCATTTGGCCCTGCGTTCGGCAATGATTTCATCCGAAACTTTCAAAGTCATTTTTTTGGTAGCCACATTTAACTCAATGATATCATTATCATGAACAAACCCAATCAAACCACCATTAACCGCTTCTGGCGTGATATGACCCACTACAAAACCATGGGTTCCTCCGCTAAATCGGCCATCTGTAATAAGTGCAACAGACTTACCTAACCCGGCACCAATAATGGCAGAAGTTGGCTTTAACATTTCAGGCATCCCAGGCCCACCAACGGGCCCAACATTTCTGATGACTACCACATCGCCTTCCCTAATTTTTCCTGATTGAATACCTTCAATTAATGCTTGTTCTCCATCAAAAACCCTTGCTGGTCCTTCAAATAATTCACCTTCTTTTCCGCTAATCTTTGCAACACTACCCTTAGTTGCCAAATTGCCATAAAGAATTTGCAAATGACCGGTTGCTTTTAATGGCGCTTCAATTGGAAGAATTATTTTTTGCTGATCAAAATCTAAATCAGGAACGTTCGCTAAATTTTCAGCTAGGGTTTTTCCAGTAACCGTTAAGCAATCCCCGTGTAATAATCCTTTAGCCAATAGGTATTTCATTACAGCAGGCACACCTCCATATTGATGCAAGTCTTGCATTAAATATTTTCCGCTAGGTTTAAAATCGGCGAGTACAGGAATGCGATCAGAAATGGCTTGAAAATCATCCAGCGTTAATGCAACACCTACACTCTTTGCCATCGCAATCATATGCAATACAGCATTGGTACTACCACCCAATACCATAATAATGGTAATCGCATTTTCAAATGCTTTTCGTGTCATGATATGGGATGGAAGAATATTTTTTTCCATTAGTAACAGAATGGCTTTGCCCGCGTCTAAACATTCTTGCTGTTTCTCTACACTTAATGCAGGATTAGAAGAAGAAAAAGGCAAACTCATTCCCAAGGCTTCAATGGCAGACGCCATTGTATTAGCAGTGTACATTCCACCACAAGCACCCGCACCAGGACAAGCATGTTGAATGATTCCTTTAAAATCGTTTTCATCTAACTGGCCAGCTATTTTTTGACCAAGGGCTTCAAAAGCAGATACGATATTTAAGTCTTGGCCCTTATAGTGTCCAGGTGCAATAGTACCACCATATACCATGATTGCAGGCCTATTTAATCTACCCATAGCAATTAATGCACCAGGCATATTTTTATCGCAACCTGGTAAAGCAATAATTGAATCATAGTACTGTGCACCAAAAACCGTTTCAATAGAGTCTGCAATAACATCTCTACTCACTAAAGAGTAACGCATACCCGGAGTTCCATTACTCATGCCATCACTTACCCCAATGGTATTAAAAATCAATCCCACTAAATCATTATCCCAAACACCTTTCTTCACCAACTTAGCTAGGTCATTCAAATGCATATTGCAAGTGTTGCCATCATATCCCATACTAACAATGCCTACTTGTGCTTTTTTTAAATCGGCATCTGTTAAGCCAATTCCATAAAACATGGCTTGTGCAGCAGGTTGTGTAGGATCTTGTGTAATGGTTTTACTGTATCTATTTA
>JBMLPQ010000224.1:0-3386 GCA_049242025.1 Sediminibacterium sp. | reverse complement strand
CGGGCCAATACCGACATGGTTTTCATGTTAAACCAAGTAACCATTTGGTCTACCACAATGCGATCGTTTTTAATAAAACCCAAGTCGGCTTTAGGCATAATCGAGAATACATAACAAAGTTCGCCCTTGTATTCTTCAATATCTAAACGGTAATCGTAGTATTTATGCGCGGTTTCGTCGTAGAGGTCTAGCTTATCACCAATAAAAGGAATACCCGCTATTTTTTTACCCGGATTAAAGAACAACATTTTCAATTGCTCTTTGTGTTTTTCCATTCCTTTTTTACCCGCAACAGAACGCTTCTTGCCTGCAACAATATTGTTTTCGCCACAAATAGTCCCCTTGGTAAAAAACAAACTGGCATAGAGTTCCGACGTCATATAATTATAATCCCCAGAACGATCGTAAAAATCGCCCGTAACCGTTTCTTCTAATACATCCATGGTTCTGCAACCATTGACTCTATTTTGACGGGTTTTACTGGCCAAAGAAGCAATGGTTTTGCCCTTCTTGTCGGTCATCTGAATATTATTGTACGAGCTAAAACCCAGTATGCGTAAGTTCTTGAAGGCTTTATAAAAAGTAGTGTCTTCCTTAATTTGCTCTAAGAGCATTTTATAATCTAAGTTATTTCTAACCACTACTTCAGACAAAGTAAACCGCTTTTCATCAATGATTAACGTACTGTCTTGCGCCAATAACTGCGAAGACAATTGCAAAAAGCAACAGCAGAAAATGAAGGCGAAAATGAGTGAACGCCTCATTTGGCAAAACTCATTTTATAATCCACTTTAATCTTGCCCTTACTGATATCATTGAGTTTTCCCTGCAACATTTTCTTGCGCAAAGGCTTTAAATAATCAATGAATAATTTTCCTTCAATATGATCGTACTCGTGTAAAATAACGCGAGCAGTAATACCAGAAAAAGTAGACCGAAACTGCTTAAAATTTTCGTCGAAATAAGTCATGGTAACGGCTTCGCCACGCATAATGTCTTCGCGAATTTTAGGAATGCTTAAGCAACCTTCATTATAAGCCCATTCTTCACCATGAATGGCTTCTATTTGCGCATTGATGAATACTTTCTTAATACCCGGTGCATCATTGTATTTTCCCTGCTCATCTTCTTCTAAGTTTTCAAAAATCTGCTCAGAGTCAACAACAAATAACCGAATATCACGGTTGATCTGAGGCGCAGCCAAACCAACCCCATTGCTCGAATACATGGTTTCCCACATATCTTCTATGAGTTTAGAAAGACCAGGATATTCATTGGTAATGGGTTGTGCTATCTTTCTTAACACAGGTGCACCATACGCTACAATAGGAAGAATCATGCTATTTTAATTATAATGGGGGCAAAAGTACCCCGAAACAACGAACCAACAAAGCGGGTTAACGGTTTTGCAAGAACTCTTGCAATAACATAGTGGCAGCAATCTGATCAATATTGCCTTTTTCGCGGCGGTCTTTTTTCTTCATTCCCATATCTACCATGGCTCTTACCGCAAGTTTAGAACTGTAACGCTCATCTACGGTTTGAATAGGAATAGTAGGAAAAGCTTTTGTTAAAAACTTAATGGCTTGTTTAACCAAGGGGGTACCATGGGTAGGGCTATCATCTAAATTCAGGGGCTCTCCTATCAAGATCAATTCAACAGGTTCGGTAGCCATATATTTTTGTAAAAAAGACACCAATTCTTTAGAAGGAATAGTAGCAAGTGCAGTGGCAATAATTTGCATAGGATCGGTCACTGCTAAGCCAGTGCGTTTACCACCATAATCAATGCAAATAATTCTAGCCATAATTTTTAGTTATTGGGGGGATTATACCCGCCGCCACTACCAACCGTACTGCAAAAACAAAGCAGCAATCACAAAGATAGCAAATACCACAGAAGCAATGCCGTTACTGGTCATGAAAGCTAAATTCACTTTGCTCAAATCGTTGGGCTTCACCAAACTTTGTTGATAAATCAACATCCCCACAAAAAAACCTAACCCAGCAAAATACACAATATGAAACCCGCCGTAAACGCCCGCAAAGCTTACGCAAAAAGCACTAGCCACATGCAATAAGCGCGAGACCATTAATGCATTCTTTTTACCCAATGCAGCAGGAATAGAATTCAATTGATGGGATTGATCAAAGTCTACATCTTGCAAGGCATAAATAATATCAAAGCCACTTACCCAAAAAATAACGGCAAAAGAAAACAACAGCGGCAATAAAGCAAAACTGCCCGTAACAGCTAAGTAAGCGCCAATGGGAGCCAGTGATAATCCCACCCCTAAAACCAAATGACATAAAGCAGTGAAACGCTTGGTAAAACTATAAAACAGCACCACAAACAAGGCCACAAAAGACAAATAAAAACAAAGCGGATTAATGAACCAAGTAGCCAACACAAACACAATGCTATTGCCAATCACAAAACGCAAAGCCGACTCAGCCGATAAAATACCCGCAGGAATTTCGCGAATAGCTGTACGAGGATTGAGTGCATCAAAATGACGATCTAAATAACGATTAAACGCCATGGCCGCATTGCGGGCAGTAACCATACAAACCAATACCAATCCAAATTTCTGCAACAAAATCGGCGACAACATACCAGACATTTTGCCCGGCATAATAATGCATCCACCGGAAGCAGTAAACTGTGGAATCGCCAAAAAGAACCCAATGAAAGCAAAGGGCATGGCGAAAATGGTATGCGAAAATTTTACGAGACTCAGGTATTTTTTAACAGTAGTCAAATTGAATTATTTTAAAACGGTGCGTTCGGTAATGGCCCATATAATAATGCCCGCAGCCACCGAAATGTTTAAGGAATGTTTAGAACCCAATTGAGGAATTTCAATACAGCCATCGCAAATATCGAGTACTTCATCGGCCACACCTTCTACTTCATTGCCCATTACGATGGCGATTTTTTGTGCGGGCGGATTAAACTGATCTAGGTACACAGCCCCCTCAGCTTGCTCAACCGCAAACACTTGATAGCCCTGTGATTGAAGCAATTGAACCGCTTCCACTGTAGTGGGTGTATACTCCCAAGCAACCGTTTCCGTAGCACCCAATGCGGTCTTATTAATATCGCGATGAGGCGGTTGGGGCGTATAGCCACATAAGTACATTTTCTCTACCAAAAAAGAATCGGCAGTTCTAAATACCGAACCCACATTGTGCATGCTTCGGATATTGTCTAATACCACTACCAAGGGTGTTTTAGGGGCTTCCTTAAAATCGGCAATCGATTTTCTCCCCAATTCTTGCATAGACCATTTGCGCATGGAGCAAAGGTAAACCCATCCATTCAAATAATCTTTGGCAGTTTGTTCTAGAAAAAAACTACATTAACGTTCTCTTTTTAAACAAAC
>JBMLPQ010000223.1:0-2162 GCA_049242025.1 Sediminibacterium sp. | reverse complement strand
TAAAATCTGACAAAGAAACCATATTCCCGTTTTGATCGGGCGCTTTAAATGCTGGGGCCTTACTTCCTTCTTTTAACACTGCCATTGCTATTGTTTTAATTAAATATTTGAATTCGATTTATTTTTTAGCCACTTTTACAGTAGCAGTCTTACATTTGCACAATTTATCTCTACAACTACTATGCCTAAGGATCAATCAATCAAATCGGTGCTCATAATAGGATCAGGTCCTATTATTATTGGACAAGCTTGTGAATTTGACTATTCGGGCTCTCAGGCAGCCAGAAGTCTCCGCGAAGAGGGTATAAAAGTAATACTTATTAACAGTAATCCCGCCACCATTATGACAGATCCTATGATGGCGGATCGTGTTTACCTGCTTCCGCTGAACGTAGAGAGTATTGAACAAATATTGCAAGAAAACGAAATTGACGCAGTTTTACCCACTATGGGTGGCCAAACTGCTTTAAATCTTTGTAAAGAGGCAGACGAATTAGGAATCTGGGAAAAATACAATTGCCGTTTAATTGGTGTAGACGTTGCTGCCATAGATACTGCTGAGGATAGAGAGAAATTCCGTCAATTGATGGTTAAAATTGGAATGGCTGTTGCACCTAGCCGTGTAGCCAATAGCTTTTTAGAAGGCAAGGAATTTGCTCAAGAAATTGGTTTTCCATTGGTAATTCGCCCCTCTTTTACATTAGGCGGTACTGGTGGAGGATTTGTTCATAGCAAAGAAGACTTAGATGCTGCTCTTGAAAAGGGATTAAAAGCCTCTCCTATTCACGAAGTTTTAGTAGAAAAAGCAGTGTTGGGTTGGAAGGAGTATGAATTAGAATTATTAAGAGATTGCAATGATAATGTAGTGATTATTTGTACTGTAGAAAACCTAGATCCCATGGGGGTTCATACAGGGGACTCAATTACAGTAGCACCTGCGATGACTTTGAGTGATACTGCATTCCAAGAAATGCGCAATAAAGCCATTTTAATGATGCGTTCTTTAGGCAATTTCACTGGAGGCTGTAATGTTCAATTTGCTTTAAACCCTGCAACTGAAGAATTAATAGCGGTTGAAATCAACCCAAGAGTAAGTCGTTCTTCTGCATTGGCATCAAAAGCAACAGGTTATCCAATTGCTAAAATTGCTGCTAAATTGGCGATTGGTTATTCTTTAGATGAATTAAAAAATCAAATTACTCAAACTACTTCTGCCTATTTTGAACCCGCGTTAGACTATGTAATTGTAAAAGTACCTCGTTGGAATTTTGATAAGTTCAAGGGCGCCAATGATACATTAGGATTACAAATGAAAAGTGTAGGTGAAGTAATGGCGATTGGGAGAAGTTTTCCTGAAGCATTACAAAAAGCCTGTCAAAGTTTAGAGAATGAGGCCGTTGGATTAGGCTATTATGGCAAGAGTTTAATGAAGAGCGAAGAGATAGTAGAATATATTAAGACGCCAAAATGGGATCGTATTTTCCGAATCAAAGATGCTTTAATGCAGGGCTCAACAGTTAAATCTATTGCACAAGCAACTGGAATAGACCGTTGGTTCCTTTATCAGATTCAGGAGATTTGCACTGTAGAAAAAGAATTGTCAAAACATACATTAGAAAGCCTACCTGAAAGCTTACTTAAGGAAGCTAAAAAAATGGGCTTTGGAGATGCACAAATTGCCAAGATTTTAAACGGGAAATGTCATGAAGATGAAGTGTATGAAAAAAGAAAGCAATTAGGCATTACCAGGGTATATAAAATGGTAGATACATGCGCTGCTGAATTTGAAGCAAAAACACCTTATTTCTACAGCACATTCGAAGGTTAAAATCCCAAAACAGAAAAGTATAAATCAATACTATGAAATTAAAAGACATCCAGGTATTAAATGAGAAGGAAACTCGCGGTGGTTTTGGCGAAGGAATACATGAAATAGGTAAAGAAAATCCTAATGTAGTTGTTCTAACTGCAGATTTAGCGGGTTCTCTAAAATTAGGGCCCTTTATTAAAGATTTTCCCGAAAGATTTGTTCAGGTTGGCATTGCAGAAGCCAATATGATTGGGATAGCTGCTGGAATGACTATTGGTGGCAAAATACCTTATACTACCACTTTTGCAAATTTCAGTACAGGAAGAGTATATGATCAAATACGTCAAAGTGT
>JBMLPQ010000222.1:0-5404 GCA_049242025.1 Sediminibacterium sp. | reverse complement strand
GTAAAATTGACACCTGAAAATGTGAAGACATTACAAGTAAAAATGAACTTTGCTAACCGGATGGAGACAATTGAAAAAACCTCCATGTTGAAGTTATTGAAATCTAAAGGCAAAGAAGTGTCAGGTAGAGAGTTTATTACTTTTAATCAGGTTGCGTATCCAGAGAAAAAAGATAAGCTTTTGTTATTGCAATTGTTGAATCCGGATTTTTGCAATAAAATTCAAGTGTATGAACATAAGGTGGGTACAAAATCAAATACCTCTATTTTTGGAGTAGATATAGAATTAAATGAATCTAGAAGTTATATTATAGTCATTCAAGGAGAAGCCTCATTTGTTGAAAAGAAAAACTATAAAAAAGATTATTTTGACAAAATTTTCGCAAGCTGCCCTAAGTTGATGGCAATGCCTGAAAACGACGTAAAATTTAGTGATTTTGCAAAACATGTGAGTATTTTTGAAAATTGTAAATAATCATCTGTGAATCGCTTACTACTGTTCCTTTTTATTGCCCCCTTTTTAGCCTTTGTTCCTACTCAAAAAAATCAGAATGAATCTTTAGGTCTACTCACTAAGATTACCAGTGATACTATCAAAGGCAATTTTATGCAAATTGTAATTAGTTATGACCAATTAAATAGGGTAGTGAGTATAACACAAACCAGCTACCAATTGAATACGTTAAACAAAAATGGTGCGAAAAAATTTATTTCATACCAGCTGTTTAATCAAGTGTTCACTTATCAAGGAAACAATCTATTTCCATTCAGCAGAAAGCGAACCTCTCATAAATATGCTGTTAAAAACAAAAAAAATCAGGTGTCGGCTTATTTGCTTCAATATTTTCAATATAAAAATGGAGCAAGAATTGGAGATAGCTTGATTACTACCATGGTCGATAAGAATTATAATGATAGTCCAATATCGAATAATAATTATTTACACGATTCTAAATTTGAGGAGACTGCTAATGAGCTAAATAGAAAACACAGAATTGCCATTTTAGATTCACAAAAGAGGACAAGTTCAATATTTACTTTTATTGATCATTTGGAAAAGGATACTAATTTAACAAAAGCAGACTATGAAGTATATCGATATAATAACGATGTTTTTGGCTACTATTATAAATTCTATAAGTATGATGAAGGTATAAATCCTTTGCAACGTCTGAACATCGCTCCATATATTGGTTCTGAATTGTTTGATTTTCAAAACGATGACTTTGACATTGAGGTATTTCCTTATGATTCTAATCCTTTATGCATGTTTGATGATTATTTGGGATGGAGTTTTGCCAATAAAAACAATCCAACTTTATTTGTTAAGCATGGTAATGATGGGCGAACAAGAAATGAGTGTCGTGTAACAAAAACAAATGAACTAATTTATACCTATAATGCTAAAAAACTTCCCGTAAGTTGTAAAGTTGCTGTCAAGACTCTTTTCAGATATGTAGAAAAACCTACAGACTATCATGAGATGAGTAATCGCAGATTCTATTTTGAATATAAATAGCCAATTGGTATTTAATAATCTTAATAAGAGCAGTCTCAATTGATTGAGACTGCTCTTATTACGTTGGGAATTGGGTAATTTATAAGTGCTGCAATTGTATAACTTAGCGAATGATCCGGGGGAACAAAAAACCTTGTATCTATTTATCCTGATAGGGTAAATGAAATGAAAACTAAGTAGAACAAATTAAACAGGAATAATTTGATGCAGCTAAATGTAAGTGGATTCGTTTTATGCTTGTCAATGCTTTTACTGAGTTGTCAAAATAGCATTTCAAAAGAACAAGCTAATCAACAGAAAGATACTGCCCACACTTGCATGCAAGTGCCTCAGCGCTTTGGTGCCAATTCCGATTCATCTATTGGTTTTGGTGGAGACAGTTCCTATGAAAATATGGTGCTGATACCTGGTGGTAGTTTTGAAATGGGCGGAGACAATGATCAGGCAGCCGAAGATGAATTTCCCAAACACAAAGTAACCATTGCTCCATTTTATATGGATATAACAGAAGTGACCAATGGACAATTTCAACGCTTTGTAAATGCAACTGGATATATCACTACAGCTGAACGTAAACCTGATTGGGAAGAATTAAAAAAATCAGTACCCCCTGGTACGCCTAAACCTGCTGATAGCTTATTGGTTGCAGCTTCTTTGGTGTTTAAGCAAAGTAATGGCCCTGTTAATTTAAATGATTATAGTCAATGGTGGAGTTGGGTTACTGGTGCCAATTGGAAACATCCTCAAGGCCCTGGCAGTAATATCAAAGGCAAAGAAAATTATCCGGTTGTTCATATAAGTTGGGATGATGCAATGGCTTATTGCAAATGGGCAGGAAAAAGATTACCAACCGAAGCTGAATGGGAATTTGCAGCAAGAGGTGGACGAATCAATCAAATCTATCCATGGGGCAACGAGCCTGTTAATCAAGGAAAGCCTAAAACAAATAGTTGGGAAGGAAATTTTCCATACTACAATGAACAGAAAGATGGTTTTCTTAAATATGCACCTGTAAAAATGTTTTCTTGTAACAATTATGGCTTATTTGATATGGCTGGTAATGTATGGGAATGGTGTAGCGATTGGTACCACCATGATTATTATAATACTGTAGCTAAAACCAACAGCCTTAATCCTTCAGGACCTCATAAAAGTTATGATCCACAAGATCCTTATACACCAAAAAGAGTTTTACGTGGTGGAAGTTTTTTGTGTAATGATTCCTATTGTAGTGGTTATAGAGTTGCAAGAAGAATGAAAAGTAGTCCTGATACGGGTTTGGAACATACTGGATTTAGGTGTGTACGTGATGTTTCAAAGCCTTAATTTTTATTTGAAATAATGAAACAAATCTTCAAAAAAATATTCGCCATTATTTACTTAATGCTTTCTTTCTTTCAAGTAGAAGCGCAAAAGAAGAAGCCCAATATCATTTTCATTTTAGCAGACGATTTGGGTTATGGCGATTTAGGATGTTATGGATCAACTAAAATTCTTACCCCCAATATTGATGCACTAGCAAAATCTGGTACAAAGTTTACACAGTTTTATGCAGGAAGTACAGTCTGTGCTCCTTCTAGAGCAGCTTTAATGACAGGTTTGCATACAGGTCATGTTTCTATCAGGGGCAATGGAGAAATCCCTTTAGCTGCTTCAGATAGTATACTTCCCCAATTTCTTCATCAAGCAGGATATAAAAATGGATTAGTAGGTAAGTGGGGATTAGGGCAGGCAGGAACTACTGGTGTTCCTGAACTAAAGGGATGGGATTTTTTTGCAGGATTATTACATCATGTTGAAGGACATTTTCAAAAGCCCGATTCTGCATGGAAATTGTTGAACGGAACAACTGAGAAAGTGAAAATTCCTGACAATCAATATAGCAATGAATGGTTTACCAATCAGGCAAAAGCATTTATTAATGAGCAACAATCAAATCCCTTTTTTTTATACCTGGCCTATACACTGCCACATGCAGAATTAGTAGTGCCTAATTCAAATTTACAATCCTATTTAAACCCCGATGGCTTAAGTAAATTTGCTCCAGAAAAACCGCATCCATCCGGTCAGCATTATGGCCCACAAGTGAATCCTAAAGCCGCTTATGCTGCAATGGTTTCTCAGATGGATGAATACGTAGGACAAATTGTTGCTTATTTAAAAGAGCAAAAATTATACGACAATACAATGATTGTTTTCACCAGTGATAATGGAACACATCAAGAAGGCGGTAGAACAAATCAAGACATTCATTTCTTTAATAGTAGTGGTGGATTAAGAGGAGCAAAAAGAGATTTATATGAAGGGGGGATCAGGGTGCCTTTTATTGTACATTGGAAGGGGAAAGTAAAATCAGCATCAACTAATAATTATACAGGCGCTTTTTGGGATATACTTCCTACATTCAACGAGATAGCAGGTGTTGAAGCATTGCCTAAAACGGATGGTATTTCATTTGTTAATGCTTTAAAAAATAAAAAGCAAAAAGCACATGATTGTTTGTATTGGGAATTTTATGAAGGTGGATTTAAACAAGCTATTTTGCAAAATAATTGGAAAGCGATTCGTTATTTTAAAGGTACCATCCCGCATAGAACTGAATTGTATAACTTAGAAATTGATAAAGGGGAAACAATTGATATTGCTGATCAAAATCAACCTATTGTTAAATTATTAGAAGCTTTAATGGATAAAGAAAGAATTAGATCGAGCAATCCATTATTTCAAATTAAATAAGCCATGAAAACTCAATTAGAAAATCATTTTTTTGAAAAATACCATCACCAACCTACAATAATCGTTAGATCTCCAGGAAGGGTTAATATCATTGGTGAACATGCCGATTACAATAATGGATTTGTATTGCCAGCAGCTATTGACAAAGCGGCTTATATTGCCATTTCTTTACGAGATGATAATGAAATTCATTTGACTGCATTAGATTTAAATGAGCAATTTTCTACAACGGTAGATCAGTTAAAACCCATTGGAGAAATAAGATGGCCAAATTATATATTGGGAGGAGCTGCTCAGTTTTTAAAACGCTCTATAAAGCTTCCTGGGTTTAATGCAATACTAACAAGTGATGTTCCTATTGGAGCAGGACTTTCCTCTTCTGCGGCAGTTGAATGTGCTACTGTTTTTGCTTTAAATCACTTATTGCAAACCAATATTGAAAGAGTAGAAATGGTTAAAATGGCACAAAAAGCAGAACATGAGTATGCAGGGGTCATGTGTGGCATCATGGATCAATTTGCTTCTATGATGGGTAAGGCTAATCAAGTAATAAAATTAGATTGCCGTTCATTAGAATACGAGTATGTTCCGTTTAAATTAAATGGGTTTAAAATAGTATTACTAAATACCAATGTAGAACATTCATTGGCTTCATCCGAATACAATACACGTCGCCTAGAATGCATACAAGCGGTAGATATGATTCAGCAATATCATCCTGAAGTTCATTCATTAAGAGATGCAACTGTTGAAATGCTTGATCAATACGTGTTACCTTTTAATCATCTGGTTTATCAACGAAGTCGATTTGTGGTAGACGAAATGGCTCGATTAAATCTTGCATGCCAATTTCTACAAGAAGATAATATACCAGCATTAGGTAATTGCATGTTTAGCACGCATGATGGTTTAAGTGTTCAATATGAAGTAAGTTGTAAAGAATTAGATTACTTAGTCAATTTTGTACGAAAACGGGAAGAAGTAATAGGAGCAAGAATGATGGGTGGAGGCTTTGGAGGGTGTACTATCAACCTTGTTCAAGAAGACCATATTGATTCACTCATTAAAGATATAAAACCAGCATATGAAGATGCTATGGGGCTGAAACTTGATTATTATATAGCAACCATACAAAACGGGACAGAAATCA
>JBMLPQ010000221.1:0-34677 GCA_049242025.1 Sediminibacterium sp. | reverse complement strand
GCTTTATCAAACATGGTTGACTGATTTACTTCTACACCAATGCCCTTGCCTTTTCTACCTTTTTTAGTAGTAACAACAATTGCACCGTTACCAGCACGGCTACCAAATAACGCGGTAGCGTTTGCGCCTTTTAAAACGGTAAGGTCTTCAATATCGTCTGGGTTAATATCGAATGAGTTGGTAATAGTACCATCTACCACATAAATAGCACCTTGGTCATTTAATGAACCACCACCTCTAATACGTAAGAAACCCTGATCGTTTAGTTTAGCAGAAGATTGTCCTCTAAATTGTACACCCGCAACTTTACCCGCTAAAGCGTTGTTCAAGTTCGGCTGACGAATTACGTTCAATTGCTCTGAGCTAATTACTTGAGAACTGAAAGGAGTAGTTCTCTGAGATTTTTTAACGCCAAATGCGCTCGTTACAAATACCTCTTCAAGCTCTCCAGCCATAGTGGTTATTTTAACATTTTGGTAGCCAGTTGTTGCAGCAAATTCAAATGGCTCATGGCCTACTGCAGTTACTACAACTAATGCCCCTTGTTTCACTTTAAAGCTGAATTTACCCAGCTCATCGGCACGTGTGATGTTTTTTGTGCCTTTTTCCTGAACGGTTGCGTTAGGCACCGGACCGCGATCGTCGGTCACCTGCCCCTGCACGAGGACTGTTTGAGCGAAGGTTGCTATGGTACACAACAACGCAAACGCTAACAGTGTCAGACTTTTTCTCATGTGTTAAGTTTTAGTTTTACAAAAAATTGTTAAATCCTTTAACAATTATGCTAATATAGAACTTTTTTAAAACTTCTGTGTATAAAACTTTATTTTTTTAAAATATCCTTAGCTTTTTCCTTCTGAAGGTTAAATTTTACCATTCCCCCTTATTTTTGGTAATTTTGCAGCATGTTAGTATTAGATGGCAAGCTGGCTTCGGCAGCTGTAAAAGAAATTTTAAAAGCTGAAACAGCTGAATTATTGATAAAAGGCAAGCCTGCTCCTCACCTTGCAGCTATTTTGGTAGGTAATAATGGAGCCAGTGAAACCTATGTAGCCAGTAAAGTTAAAAACTGTGAAGAAACTGGCTTTGAGTCAACTTTGATCCGCCTGCCAGACAATACCTCAGAATATGCGCTATTGGAGACGATCCAATCCCTCAATAATAACCCTGCAATAGACGGCATTTTGGTTCAATTGCCTTTGCCCAAACATATTAGTGAAGAAAAAGTGATTGAAACCATTGATCCAAGAAAGGATGTAGACGGTTTTCATCCCAGCAATATTGGACGTCTGGTTCAAGGTTTACCCACTTTTATTCCCGCCACCCCTTATGGCATTTTATTGATGCTAGAGCATTTTAACATTCCTACCAAGGGCAAACACGCGGTTGTTATTGGGAGAAGCAATATTGTGGGTCGTCCTATGAGCATTCTATTAAGTAGTAATATTCCTCAGGGCAACTGTACCGTAACCCTTTGCCATTCTCATACACCTAATTTAAAAGAGCTTTGCTTGCAGGCTGATATTGTTGTGGCTGCTTTGGGCAAACCTGAATTTGTTTCTGCTGATATGATAAAAGAAGGGGCAGTTATTATAGACGTAGGTATTACGCGTGTGGAAGATGCTACTGCTAAAAAAGGTTTTAGAATTAAGGGAGATGTGCTGTACCATGAAGTAGCAGCCAAATCCAGTGCCATAACCCCCGTTCCTGGTGGCGTTGGTTTGATGACTATTGCCGGTTTACTAAAAAATACATTGCAGGCCTACAAAAACAACAGAGGTTAATGAGTCGTGCTGCTGATACATCTATTGAATTACCTGTAATGGAAGCGTTTTATACCCTACAGGGGGAAGGTGCTCACCAAGGTAGAGCTGCTTATTTTATTCGCTTAGGTGGTTGCGATGTTGGCTGTGTATGGTGTGATGTTAAAGATAGTTGGGATGTTACCAAACACCCTATTATTACAATAGATGAAATTGTTGCTAAAGCCATTTCTTATCCTGGAAGATTGGCTGTTATAACTGGTGGAGAACCACTGATGCATCAGCTAGATGCTTTAACGAATGCTTTACACGCTGCTGGTTTTGAAACCAATATTGAAACTTCTGGATCTTCCCCTTTAAGTGGCCATTGGGATTGGATTTGTTTATCGCCTAAAAAGTTTAAAGCCCCTTTAGATGAAGTGATTGTTAAAGCACATGAATTAAAAGTTGTGGTGTTTAATAAACATGATTTTGAATGGGCCGAAAAATATGCTGCATTGGTAAATACTGGTTGCAAATTATACCTTCAACCCGAGTGGGATAAAGCCGCCGAAATGACGCCGCTTATTCTAGACTATATTCAAGCAAACCCGCAGTGGAGGCTGAGTTTACAGGTTCATAAATATTTGAACATTCCCTAATTTTTGTTGGCATTTTGTTAATGCTTTGTCATGCATTTGTAAAAATGATTTTGTTGAATCGGGTTCTACAGTTTGATGACAATTAACTGCTTTTGCAAATGCAATTTTGCACTCACAAATCGTGGGTATGTATAAGTGGATTTTGTTGTTGATTTCACCAAGTTTTATCACTACTTCATTTGCACAAGAAAAGGACACCCTTTCGGGCAATACTGCCATCACCGTTTTTACCGCTACTAAAACAGAACGTGCATTATCAAATATTGCAGTTCCTGTTCAAATTATTGCCCAAAAAACCATTCAGCAAGCTGGGTCTTTGCGTTTATCGGATATTTTAGCTGAGCAAACAGGGTTATTCATGACTACCGGATTTGGTACCGGAGTAAGTATGCAAGGTCTTAATCCAGATTATACCCTTATCCTTATTGATGGAGAGCCCTTAATTGGGAGAACCAGTGGTGTATTAGATTTAAAAAGAATCACAGTAGGTAATATCAAACAAATTGAAATTGTAAGAGGGCCTTCTTCTAGCTTATATGGTAGCGAAGCAATGGCTGGTGTAATTAATATTATCACCGACAAACCCAGAAAAAATAGTTTAGGTGTTAGCAGTCGTTACGGAAGTTTTAATACAGCAGATTTTAATATTAAAGGTTCCATTAGAACGAATCGAATCAATTACCAAGGATTTGGGAACTTTTATAGAACGGATGGTTTTAGTATTCGACCCAATAGTAGAGAAAGAAGTATTGCCCCTATTGAACGATTTACTCAACAACATAATATTGGTTACCGCTTTAGTGATAGAACCCAATTAAGTTTAAATATTCGCCACAACAGCGAACTAATTAAAAACAATATCACTGTAATTAATAATGGGAATTCTATTAACTCTGTAGGGGTAGAAAAAAACCAAGATCTAAACGCTACTATACAATTAACGCACAAAATTAACGAGCGTGTAAAAAACACTGCTCGATTATATGGCACTCAATTCAATTCTTCTCAAGAATTGATTTCTGACAATGGTGTTCCATATTTAGATGCCTTTAAACAACAATTTGCTAGAATAGAGAACCAAACAGATATTACGGTTAATGAAAAACTAGAACTCAATATTGGAGGTGGTTATATTCATGAAACAGCTAATAGTACTAGATACGATGATAGCAAGAGCATCAAAACAAATCGCATTGGTTATGCTTTTCTACAGTCGGAATGGAAAGCCTCTAATAAACTAACTTTTGTAGGAGGGGCTCGTTATGATCACAACGAATTATTTGCTGCTGCTTTTAGTCCTAAACTGGCTTTACAATACAAAATAAATAATCAATTTTCGCTAAAAGCTAGTGTTGGTAGAGGTTTTAAAGCCCCTGACTTCAGGCAACTCTATTTAAATTTTACCAATACCGCTGCGGGTAGTTATAGTGTTTTTGGTACAGTTGAAGCGCAAAAAATCATTAACGAACTTAATAGACTTGGTCAAATCAGCAGCTTAGAACCAGCTTTTAATCAACTTAGTAATTTACAACCAGAATTTTCTACAGGATTTAATTTGGGTATTAGTTTTCAAAACGAGCAATGGCAAATCACTACAAATCTTTTCAGAAACAATATTGAAAACTTGATTGACAGTAGACTAGTTGCTTACAAAACCGGTGGTGCACAAATTTTCAGTTACCTCAATGTAAAGAACGCTTTTACGCAAGGTGTTGAAACAGATGTAAAATTCCGCTATAATAAAAACTGGTCTTTCTCTGCTGGATATCAATTCTTGTTAACTGGGGATCAGTCTGAAATCAATGCCATTAACGATGGTAAAGTTTTTACCAGAGATCAAAATGGGTTTAGCAGAAGATTAAGTAGAAGTGAATATGTTGGTTTACCCAACAGAAGTAAGCATATGGCTAATTTGAAAGTTCAATATGATCACCAATCTTTTTTTGCCAATGTTAGGGCTGTTTACAGAAGTAAATGGGCTACCCTAGATACCGATGGAAATGGAATTTTCAATACCAATGATGCTTTTGCACAAGGATTCCTACAATTAAATATGGCTACTGGTAAAAGCTTCAACAACGGTTTAAGTATTCAAACCGGGATTGATAATTTATTGAATTACACAGATGTAATCAATTTGCCCACTTTACCTGGTAGAATTTTTTACCTGACTTTATCCTATAATTTTTTAAATAAAAACCCTAAATAATGAACAAGATGAAAAAGATGATTTTTGTGTTAGGCATTGCAATTAGTTTAGTAGCATGTAGCAAAGAAGATACAGGTGGTTCCAATGTAGTTGTGGAAACCATTACCGTAAAGGATTTACCAGCTGATACCATTATCGGAATTACCCCTGGAGCACCTCCAACCGGCGGCTTTCCTTTTGGTGCAGGACGCTATACTTTTTACAGTTTAGAAACCAATAAAATTATTCCTGCTTCTGATAGTGCTAGTAACAAATGGGATCTGGCTTTTAGAGGAACTACCATTGCTACCAACAGTGGCAATAGTGGACCTGGTGCTGGTGGTGCATTTGTTTTTGTTGGTTTATTCAATGACCTAAAAACCATTCCTGCTGACTCTACTTTTAGAATTGACAATGCCCCAACTGCATTTGCGATTCCTGTTGGCAGCAATAGAGCTTGGTATGTTTATGATGGCATCAACCAATTACTTAACCCAATTCCTGGTCGTGTATTGGTTATCAGAACTGCTTCTGGAAAATATGCCAAAGTTGAAATCCTTAATTACTACAAAGGTGGCGTTACACCTGCTGCTACTGCTTCTGAAACTATCAAATTAAGGACTCAACGCTTTTACACTTTTAGGTTTAGTTTTCAACCCAATGGTACTAAAACCTTTTAATTTTTACTCCGTTTTATGATCCAATAATCAACCCGGCAATTTGCCGGGTTTTTTGTGTGATATTTTTAACAACTATGGGTGATATTTTTTACGAACTTGTTGCCGATGAAAAGAGTGGTTTTAATTTTATTCGTATTTGGATTTTATACCAGTTTATTTGCTCAACAATACAATCCTGATAAGGTAAATCAGAAAGCTTTGGCTTTATACGATAAGGCCATTGGTTTATTAAAAGAGGATGAGTTAAAAAAAGCTGTTCCTATTTTATTAGAATGCATTCAAATTGATACCAATTTTGTGGATGGTTACCTTTCGCTTGCAGGTGTATTTGGCGAATTAAAACAATACAAACGTTCGATTCAATTTTATGAAATAGGTAAGTCAAAAGACCCTACCTATTTTTTGCCTTATTATTTACCTTACTCCATCAATTTAGCAGGTGACGGTAATTTTGAAGCTGCTTTAATTGCAGTGAATCGGTTTTTAGAAAACCCAAAACTGAACGATAAAAGCATCAGAAGCGCAGCATATAGAAAAAAGACTTACCAGTTTGCTTTAGACTACGCTACAAAGAATAAAGAATTGTCTAATTATTATTTTGCGCCAGAAAATTTAGGAGATAGTGTTAACTCTGCTTTTTCAGAATACTACCCCTCTGTTACAGTAACCGATAGTTTATTGGTCTTTACCAGAAGAGGAAAATATATGCGAGAAGATTTTTTTTCGAGCAGTTTTGTTGCAAAACATTTTTCTAAAGCGGTACCCATTGGTGGAGATATTAATGAAGAACCACAAAAAGGTGCTATCACTGTTTCTCAAGATGGAGAATGGATGTTGTTTGCTGGTAGATTTGCAGAACGGGGTTACGACAATTTTGATTTATACATTGCATATGCAACCCCTCAAGGTTGGAGCGATCCAGAAAATTTAGGACCAGCTATTAACACTGAATTTTGGGAAAGTGCTCCTACTTTAAGCCCCGATAAAAGAACCCTTTATTTTAGCAGCAGTAGACCCGGTGGTTACGGAGGAAGAGACTTGTATTTTAGCGAACGTTTACCCAATGGAAAATGGACCCCTGCCCAAAATATGGGGCCGAAAATTAATACAGCAGGAGACGACCAAGCACCATTTATTCATGCAGATAATCAAACCTTGTATTTTACTTCTGACGGTCATCCTGGTTATGGTGGTTCAGATTTATTTATTCTTAGAAAAAACAATGATGGACAATGGGGTATCCCTGAAAATTTGGGCTATCCAATTAATACCATTGAGAATGAAGGGAGCTTAGCTGTTTCTGCAGATGGGCTTACCGCGTATTATGCAAGTGATCGCGCAGAAGGCAAGGGAGAATTAGACTTATATCGGTTTTTGTTGCGCAATAATATACGTCCTATCAGAACATTGTATTTGAAAGGAGTGGTGACAGATAAAAGCAATGGTAAAAAATTACCTTCTTCTGTTGAACTAATCAACAACGCCGATCAATCTGTTTTAATGAAAATTCAAACAGATGAAACTGGTCTGTATTTTATTACGCTACCAGTTGGAAGGGATTATACATTATCGGTGAACAGAAAAGGCTATTTGCCTTTCACGGAATTATACTCTCTAGCCAATAAAGAAGCGGATAGTGTGTACGTGAAAAATATTGCACTTCAACCATTAGCCATTAATGCGTCTTTCACTTTTAAGAATATTGAATTCACTTCAAACGCTTCAATATTACCAGAAACAGCTGCCATTGAATTGAATAAATTGGTAGCCCTATTAAATGAAAACGGCACACTACAAGTTCAAATAAGTGGTCATACAGACAATACGGGAAATGAAGTAGAGAATAAAAAACTTTCTGCCAATCGAGCACTATCCATTGTTAACTTTCTAATTGAAAAAGGCATTTCCAAAAATCGTTTAGCCTACAAAGGGTATGGCAGTAGTCAGCCCATTGCTTCCAATGATACCCCTGAAGGAAGAGCTAGAAACAGAAGGACCTCCGTGGAAATAACCAAACTTTAAGTATTTATACGGCATTCATGAAAACCTAAAAATCCGAGCTTTCATTAAACTAGGTTTTTATGCGCACAGAAGTATGGCAGAATATTGCCTTTACGTTTATTCCATCATTGGGTCCTATCACTAGAAAAGCATTAATTGACGAATTTAAAACAGCTAGTAATATTTTCGGTGCGTCCATTAAAGCACTAATGAAAGTAAAAGGCGTTGGTGAAAAAGTTGCACATGAAATTGTTCAATGGAATAACCAAGATAAAGTAGATGCAGAATTTGCTTTTATTCAAAAGCACCAAATAAAGCCTTTATTTATTACCGACGAAGGATACCCAAAAAAATTATTGGAGTGTCCAGACGCCCCAACCTTATTGTATTACAAGGGAAACGCCGAATTGAATTGTGCTAAAATCCTCAGCATTGTAGGAACAAGAATGCCTACTCCTTATGGTTTATATATTATTGAAGAATGCATAAAAGCGCTCCCCAAAGATGTGCTCATTGTGAGTGGACTTGCTTTAGGAATTGATACCATTGCACATCAAACTGCATTGCAGTATGGGCTACCTACGGTGGGTGTTTTAGCACATGGGTTAGATGAAATTTATCCGCCACCTAATAAGCCCTTGGCTAAAAAAATGATACAGCATGGGGGGCTATTAACAGAGTTTAATTGCAAGACCATTCCTGAGAAATATAATTTTCCTAAACGCAATCGGGTAGTTGCAGGAATGGCAGATGCGACATTGGTAGTAGAAACTGCTTTAGAAGGTGGGAGTATGATAAGTGCAGACTTTGCTTCTCAATACCATCGAGAAGTAATTGCTGTTCCTGGAAAAATTACTGATCAACGAAGCAGGGGTTGTTTAAAATTAATTCAGGAAAATAAAGCCTCCATTTTTACATCCCCCCATGAATTAATGAAACAACTGAATTGGATCAATACAATGCCTACTTTGAGCGCTGCCCAAAAAGCGATGATTCGTTTAATGCAACAGCAAGAAATTTATTCAATAGATGAATTATTAAGCATTAGTGGGCTAAGCATTGGTAGTTTGTATACCCTAATATTAGAGTTATCTACACAACAAGTGATTCAAGAATTGCCAGGCGAATCGTTTACGCTGATGCCCGCTTATTATTCCATTTAATTAATAATAGGCAAGCAATTAAAGAGAGAACCGCTGGCGTCAAAAATGCCCAAATAAAACGGCTTGCATCATTGTGATAAATCCACCCAGAAAACAATGCACCAGTTCCAATACCCACTTCTAATGCGATGTACATAGAGGCAATCGCTTTTCCTCTATTTTCTGGGGCACATAAATCTACTGTCCATGCGGTAATGACTGGGCTATTGATTCCCCAACTTAATCCATATAAAACAGCTCCTACTAACATCATGGTAACCGATGCTGAAATAGCTAAAATCACCATCGCCACAACTAACACTGCAGTGGATCCAATTAACACGGGGACCCTTCCATAATTATCCGAAATTTTTCCGGCTACAAAACGAATAAATAAAGAAGCTACCGTAAAAAATGCAAAAAATATTCCCTTGTTGTGCAAGCCTAAATGCTCACTAAAATCAGGCGCAACAGTTAATACGGTTCCAATAGAAAAGCAAAGTAATAAAGTAACAATAGCGGGTCTTATAGCAGATGCATCAAATATTTCTGTTCGATTAATTTTTAAATGCGCTGCTTTAAATCGGGTTGCATTGGGTAAGGTTTCTTTTACATTATACAGTATGATTACGGAACCCAATGCTAAAAAAGCCGACACATAAAACATGGTGTCATAACTATGATAATCTACTAAGTAACTTCCTAACATTGGCCCTGCTGATGCCCCTAATGTATAACCGATGGCCAAGGCCCCCATTGCTTCTCCTCTTCTAGATTCATGCACTACATCTGCGCCATAAGCTGCTGTAGCAGTGGGCTTAAATCCAGTTGAAAATCCATGTACAAATCGTAATAATAGAAACCCAGCTACCGATGTTAACACCGGATACAATAAACTACATACTACACATACCAAAGAGCCAAATACCATCACTGGCACCCTTCCGATTGTATCGGTTAGTTTTCCGCTAAATGGCCTAGAAATACCCGCCATTAAAGTAAATAAAGCAATAATCAACCCTTTGTATTCTGCTCCCCCAATCTTTGTTAAATAGCCAGGCAACTCTGGAATCATCATATTAAAACTGGCCGAAAAAAGAAAATTGCTAACACAGAGTAAGCCAAATTGAAAAGTAAAAAAACGGTGATTGGGGTTGATTGATTGAGGCTCCATGCTAACTGCTTACTGAAATAGCTGCGAAGTTAACAGAAATAATTTTGGTAGGAATTTAGCCCTTCTACTATCTTTGCACATGGCAACAAATCTCAAAAACGCTACCAGCCGTAGCAACTCAGCTAGATTATTTGGCGAAGGCCTTACATTTGATGATGTACTTTTAATGCCCGCCTATAGCGATATCTTACCTAGAGACGTAAATATCAGCACGCATTTAACCAAAGACATTATCATCAACGTTCCCATTCTTTCTGCTGCAATGGACACTGTTACAGAAGCCAATTTGGCCATTGCATTAGCAAGAGAAGGAGGCTTAGGTATTTTGCATAAAAACATGAGTATTGAAAGGCAAGCTGAGCAAGTACGAAAAGTAAAGCGCAGCGAAAGCGGAATGATTATAGACCCTATCACTTTGTTAATAGATGCCACTATTGGTGATGCATTGAAGCTGATGAGAGAAAATAAAATTGGGGGTATTCCTGTTGTAGACAATGGAGGAAAACTGGTAGGTATTTTAACCAATAGAGATTTAAGATTTGAAACCGATTATAAGAAAAAAGTAAAGGAAGTAATGACTAAGGAAAACTTAGTAACTGCTCCTGAAGGAACTGATATGAAAAAAGCGGAGAATATTCTTCGCCGATATAAAATCGAAAAACTGCCTGTTGTTAATAAGCAAGGAAAATTAATTGGTTTAATTACATACAGAGATATTTTACAAATTCGCAATTTCCCTCATGCAGTAAAAGACAGTATTGGTCGTTTGCGTGTTGGAGCTGCGTTAGGTATCACCAAAGACTTAATGGACCGAGCTGCTGCATTACAACATGTAGGAGTAGACATTGTAACTTTAGACTCTGCTCACGGACATAGCAAGGGCGTTATAGAAGCATTAAAAGCCCTTAGAAAAAACTTTAAAAAATTACCCATTATTGCGGGCAATGTGGGTACAGGTGCAGGCGCAAAAGCTTTAGCTGAAGCAGGTGCAGACTGCGTAAAAGTGGGTATAGGACCTGGTTCAATTTGTACTACTAGAATTGTTGCTGGCGCAGGTGTTCCTCAATTAACTGCCATTATGGAAGCAACCAATGCATTAAAAGCAAAAGGGATACCTGTAATTGCAGATGGAGGTATTCGTTACACAGGTGATATGGTAAAAGCTTTGGCTGCTGGTGCAAATATGGTCATGATGGGTAGTGTATTTGCGGGTGTAGAAGAAAGCCCTGGAGATACCATTATTTACGAAGGAAGAAAGTTCAAAGAATATAGAGGAATGGGAAGTTTAGGTGCAATGAGTCAAGGAAGTGGCGATCGTTATTTTCAAGATGTAGAAGCCGATATTAAAAAATATGTTCCAGAAGGAATTGAAGGACGTGTTGCCTACAAAGGAAATTTAAGCGAAATCATTTATCAATACGTAGGAGGTTTACGCTCTGGTATGGGATACTGTGGCGCAAAAGATATTCCAACTTTACAAAAAGCCACTTTTGTTAAAATTACAAATGCTGGAATGAAAGAAAGCCATGCACATGATGTAGACATTACCAAGGAAGCGCCTAACTATAGCAGAAAATAATGCATCGCCATGACCAAAAACAAGTGGGATCATTTACAACCGCTTACGCTAAGTATTATTGCTGGCTTATGTTTAACTATTGCTTGGCCTAGCACTGCTTTAACCATTGGATTATTGGTTGCTTGGGTTCCTTTATTATTATTGGCCCATAACAAAGGCAAATCATTTCCCTTGTTAAGGTATGTTGCTTTGAGTTTATTGATTTGGAATACTGGCACTACTTGGTGGCTATGGAATTCTACGGGTTTTGGGGCTATTGCCGCGATTGTAATCAACACTACTTTAATGTGTATCCCATGGTGGGGATTCATCAAAATGCGCAACTATTTTTCCGAATGGGTGAGTCAGTTGGCCTTGGTTATTTTTTGGCTAACCTTCGAATATATTCATTTAAACTGGAGCATCAGTTGGCCTTGGCTTACATTGGGAAATGGGTTAAGTACTTTTTCTCAATTTATTCAATGGTACGAATATACTGGGGTTGCGGGGGGATCATTGCTGATATGGACCATCAACCTCCTAGTCTTTCATTGCATTGTTTCATTAAAGCAAACCAATCGAATACGCGCATTTTATTTTGGCGGTTCAGCAGTTTTTGTAGTTACTGCGCTAATAGGAATTAGCCTGCAAATCTTACCCGAAGAAAAAAATGCAGTCAATACCAAACAAGTGGTGGTAGTACAACCCAATATTGATCCTTATCAAAAATTTGAAAGTTTAACCACTGCCGATCAAGTGAATCGATTGGTTCAAATTTCTACAAACAATATAGATCGTAATACTGCAATGATCATTTGGCCCGAAACAGCCATGAGTGCTGCAGATTGGCAAGACAATATTAAAGTGAATCAATACTATCAACCCATTTTTCAATTCTTGTCTGCGCATCCTGGCATACAATTGATTTCAGGGATTGAAACCTTTAAACAGTACGGCACAACCGCTGCTACAAAAACTGCCAGAAAAACAAATGAAGGCATTTACTATGATGCATTTAATGCAGCAGTAAGTTTAAAAGCTAACCAAGAACCTGTCTATTACAATAAAAGCAAACTGGTGCCTGGGGTGGAAACCCTTCCTTCTTTTTTACGGTTTATGGCGCCCATTTTTGAACAATTTGGAGGATCAACGGGGGGCTATGGCACTTCAGATACCGCAGTTGTTTTTAAAGACAGTTCAAATTGGCTTTTTACTGCTCCCATCATTTGCTATGAAAGTATTTATGGAGAATATGTAACCAACTATGTTAAAAGCGGTGCAACCATGCTGGCGATTATGACGAATGATGGCTGGTGGGGTAATACGCCCGGACATCATCAACATTTGTCTTATGCAAAACTAAGAGCAATCGAAACCAGAAGATGGGTAGCTCGTTCTGCCAATACAGGCATTTCTGCGTTTATTAATCCTCGTGGAGAAATTGTACAACAAATGGGATGGGACAAAACGGGTGCCCTTAAAATGAATATTTCAACCAGTAATGAGTTAAGTTTTTATGTTCAATACGGAGATTTTATTTATAAAATTGCTGCCATCATTGCTGCTCTTTTTGTTGTAGTTTACTTCTACAAAAAATCCAGCCATGCAAGTAACCACAAAACAACTTAATCAGCCATATTATCAGCTATCATATACTTTATATGGTAAGGGAACACCTGTACTATTATTGCATGGATATGGCGAAGACAGTCAAATCTGGCATAACCAAATTGAAGCTTTATCTGCCCATTGCTTACTTATTGTACCCGATTTGCCTGGCTCTGGTAAATCAACTATTACGCCTAAAGGATTAAATGAATGGCTGCCCAATATGCGCATTGAATCATTGGCAGAAAGCATTAACGAAATTTTCATGGCAGAAAATTTAACCAGTTGTATTTTATTAGGGCATAGCATGGGAGGTTATATTGGTTTAGCATTTGCCGAACTATATCCGTCCAAATTACGCTCCTTAGGTTTGGTGCATAGCACGGCTTATGCAGACAGCCACGAAAAGAAAATAGTTAGACAAAAAAGTATTCAATTCATTGAAGAAAACGGTGGCTATACATTTTTTAAAACCAGCATGCCCAATTTATTTGGTAAAAAATTTAAAGAAACGCAGGCGCCTATCATTGAACAATTAATTGATCAAAGTAACAATTTTGAATCCGCTGTTTTAGTTGGGTATACCCGCGCCATGATGAATCGGCCCGACAGGTCCGCCATTTTAGCATCAGCCAATTTTCCCATTTTATTTATTGCAGGGCCAGAAGATATTGCTGCCCCATTAGCAAGTGTTGAGGCGCAAGCAACATTACCCAATAAATCGTATCTTAATATCTTGGATGGTGTAGGTCATATGGGTATGTTAGAAGCCCCTTATGAAATGAACCTTCACTTAACCAATTTTATTGAATTGGTTTAATCCAATTTTACGGTTTATTTTTATTTTACTTTTGGCTATGTGGAGGAAATGCTTATTTATCGTTTTGGGGTTTTTCACGCTTTTGCAACTGAATGCTGCACACTTAAAAGGTGGTTGGATTCAATATGAATATTTGGGTGATGGAGCTTCTGGTAATAGTTCTAGATACCGCATCACCGTAAGACAATATTTAGATTGTAGTTCAAGAGCTGGTCAAAGAGATGCTGTTGTGCATGTTGGAATTTTCAACACGTTAAGTTCTGTTTTAGTTAGCAGAGTATCTATTCCATTATCTGGAACTGATAACCTTGATAAAGGAACTTATGATCCTTGCTTAAGTTCTAGACCAAGGGTTTGTTATATTATTGACCGTTATACTACTGAGATTGATTTACCCAACACCATCGAAGGGTATACTTTAACCGTACAACGTTGTTGTAGAATAGATAATATCATTAATGTTGGAGCCAACTCAGATCAAATTGGGGTAAGCTATACCAATACCATACCTGGCCGTATTAACAGTATTGATTATCAAAAAAATAGCAGCCCAGTATTTGCCCAAAGAGATACTGCCATTGTTTGTTTTAATGCATCTTTCACTTTCGATTTTAGCGCAATAGATGCTGATGGAGATAGTTTGTCTTATTCTTTTTGCAGTGGTGTGATTGGAGGGAGCACTGGTGCTGGAGGACAACAACCCAATCCGCCAACTCCTCCTCCCTATGCGCCTGTTTTATATGAAGCACCCTTTGATGGAGGTATTCCAATGTCTCCCTCTGTGACCATTAATCCAATCACTGGATTAATTAGCGGCACTGCTCCACCCATAACGGGTGAATACATTGTAGCAGTCTGCGCAAGTGAATTTAGAAACGGTGTCAAAATTGGTGAAACAAGAAAAGAAATCCATATTCAAGTGGCCGACTGTACTTTATCTGCTGCCGATTTAAAGCCAACCTATATTAGCTGCAATGGATATACTTTAACTTTTCAAAACGAATCAACAGGTGCTGCGGCCAATTATCTTTGGGATTTTGGGGTAACCAATAGCACTACCGATATATCTACCAATCCTACACCTACTTATACGTATGCAGATACGGGCACTTATCGACTTACTTTAAGAGTGACCAATACAGGAGGATGTCAAGACTCTGCTTTTGCCGAAGTGCGTATTTATCCTGGGTTTGCACCGGATATTCAAATAGATGGAACCTGTTATTTAAATGAATACATTTTTAAGGATGCCACATTTACACGATACGGAAATGTGAATAGTTGGAAATGGAATTTTGGCGACAACACTACTTTAGCAGATACTTCTCTTGCAAAAGACAGTTCATGGAAATATCCCGCACCTACTAATACCAATATCAAATTAATAGTGACGAATAGTAAAGGTTGTATCGACAGCATTACCAAACCCTTTCTTGTATTAGATAGGCCGTCTTTGAATTTGGCATTTAAAGACACACTTATCTGTAGCATCGACACCCTTCCATTGTTAACGAATGTAGGAGCGGGTACCATTACTTGGACCCCTGATATACCTAGCAGCTTAACTAGAATATCGAATAGAAATATTGCCAATCCATTAGTGTATCCAGTAGATACTACCAGATATATTGTTACCATCAATAACAATGGATGTATTAATCAGGATACAGTTACTGTAAATGTATTAGACTTTATATCTGTTGATGCAGGTGCTGCTACCAGTATTTGTAGAACAGACACTATTCAATTGCAAACGATCAGTGATGCACTAAGTTATCAATGGACTAACCGCGCTGGAACAATAGTTTCGCGGGATAAATTTCCAAAGTTTGCTCCCTTACAAAACGAAATGTATTATGTTTCTGCCAATTTAGGTTATTGCCAAGCAAGGGATTCTATTCGTATTAATGTATCCCCTTACCCAGAAGTTCGCCTTGGGCCTGATACGGTCATTTGTTTTGGCAACAGACTCAATTTACCCGCAAGCATGGTAGGAGCTTCTTTCCAATGGTCTCCCACCAATTCAATGATTAATTCAACTACATTAAATCCTTTGGCTGGTCCATCTAGAACCACTGCTTATACCCTAACTGTATCAGACACTTTGGGTTGTAATAAATCGGTAACCGATACCATTTTAGTCAGGGTGGTTCAACCATTATCGATAAATGCTGGTAGAGATACAGTTGGGCTACCCGATCAACCGATTCAACTAAGAGCCACTGGGGTTGGTCGATTCAGCTGGTCTCCTTCCACTGGATTAAATAACACAGCCATTGCCAATCCAATTGCAACATTGCCTTCAGGAATAGACTCTATCACTTATACGGTTAGGCTTACAGGTGAAGGTGGTTGCTTTGCCGAAGACCAAATGACCATTCGTGTGTTTGCTGATGGTCCACAAATTTTTGTGCCTTCCGGTTTTACACCAAATGGGGATGGTAAAAATGAAATCTTAAGACCGGTAACTGTTGGTATTACTCGAATTAATTATTTCACCATCTTCAACAGATGGGGGCAACGAATATTTACTACTGCAGAATTAAACAAAGGCTGGGATGGAACTTTTAATGGTGAACCACAGCCTGCTGGCACCTATGTTTTTCAAGTAGAAGGAACCGACTATTTGGGAAAGCGTATTTATAAAAAAGGTACTGCTGTACTTATCAGATAGTTTAATTTTGCTTTTATGACAAAAACCATTTTAATCACTGGCGCTACTGCTGGTTTTGGAAAAGCGACTGCTGAACATTTTGCTGCTGCTAATTGGAACTGTATTATAACAGGAAGACGAGAAGACCGTTTAGCCGAATTGGCACTTTATTTACAGAGCACTTATGGCATTCAAGTGTATAGTCTTTGCTTTGATGTACAAAATAGAACTGCTGTTTTTGACGCCATCAATAGCTTACCAGAAGCATGGCAATCGATTGATGTTTTATTAAACAATGCTGGATTGGCTTTGGGTAGAGACTCTTTTGAGTTGGCTAACTTAGATGATTGGGATACCATGATTGATACCAATCTTAAGGGATTAATGTATGTTTCTAAAGCTGTTTTACCACTGATGATTGCTCGCAAGAAAGGTCATATCATCAATATCGGTTCTACTGCTGGCAAAGAAGTATATAAAGACGGCAATGGATACTGTGCTTCTAAACATGCAGTAGATGCAATTAGTAAAGCAATGCGCATTGATTTACTACCCCATCAAATTAAGGTTACTGCCATTCATCCAGGTGCAGCAGAAACAGAATTTTCTATTGTAAGATTTAAAGGTGACGAACAAAAAGCCAGTGCAGTGTATGATGGCTACAAAGCATTAGAAGCAAAAGACATAGCTGAAATTGTGTATTATGTTTCTACATTACCAACCCATGTTTGTATTAACGACCTAGTGGTTACTTGTTTGTCTCAAGCTAATTCCTTTTACTTACTTAAATAAATTTTATGCGGCTTACCGGAAATCCATTAAATATTACCCAGCTATTTGGCATCCAATATCCCTTGATTCAAGCAGGTATGATTTGGGCCAGTGGATGGAAATTAGCGAGTGCGGTAAGTAATGCAGGTGGCTTAGGAATCATTGGTGCTGGTTCTATGTATCCCAATGTTTTAAGAGAACATATACAACAATGTAAACAAGCTACCCCTCATCCTTTTGCTGTTAATATTCCATTATTATATCCAGATTTGGATACAGTTGTGCAAATCATTATTGAAGAAAAAGTCCCCATTGTTTTTACCAGTGCTGGAAATCCTAAAACCTATACTTCGCTATTTAAACAAAACGGTATTAAAGTAGTTCACGTTGTTAGTAGTAGCAAGTTTGCTTTAAAAGCACAGGAAGCTGGTTGTGATGCAGTAGTAGCCGAAGGTTTTGAAGCAGGTGGTCATAACGGTAGAGAGGAAACAACTACTATGGTGTTAATTCCTGCTGTAAAGAAACAAATTAATATTCCATTGATTGCCGCTGGCGGGATTGCAACAGGGCAACAAATGTATGCGGCCATTGCGTTGGGTGCAGATGCTGTTCAGGTGGGGAGTCGTTTTGTTTGTTCGCCTGAAGCTTCTTCTCATATGCAGTTTAAAGACGCAATTATAAAAGCTGGTGAAGGTGATACTCAATTGAGCATGAAAAAATTGGTTCCCGTTCGTTTATTAAAAAATGATTTTTTTCATCAAGTTGCTGCTGCAGAACAAAGAGGTGCTGATGAAGCTGAACTCGCTCACTTATTGGGAAGAGCACGTGCAAAAAAAGGCATGTTCGAAGGAGACCTTTCAGAAGGGGAACTAGAAATAGGTCAGGTAGCGGCTTTAATCCATGAAATAAAACCTGCGGCTGCTATTGTTGAAGAAATGATTACTGAATTCAATGCTTGTATTGGCAGCATTAAACCGCTCTAACCAAAGTCAATTTCAGTATTATCGCCTATATTTAAACTTCTGCTAAGTCCCTTTACAGATGCATCGCTACCTATTAAGGAATTGTCTAGTACTACTTCAAATAAATTAGTGAAAGAACCAATAATACTATCGCGTACAATAGAATGCTTTACAGAAGTATTGGCTCCAATGGCAACATGTGGCCCAATAATTGAATGAGATATATCACATCCAGGCGCTATACTTACTGGTGGTATAATAATAGTGTCTTTATAAGAATGTTCCTGACTTATATTACCCCCAAATTTTTTGAGCAAAGTAGCATTGCTTTCTAATAAGCTCTCTTTCTTGCCACAATCAAACCAACTCTTTACTTTGAATGATTGAAACTTAGCTCCTCTTTTAATCATGCAATCTAGCGCATCGGTTAAGTTGTACTCTCCTTGCGTTTTAATGTCTTGCATGAACAAATGATGGAGGCATTCAAATAAAAAATGGGTCTCTCTAATTTTATATAAGCCCACCAAAGCCATATTGCTTTTTGGAATAGAAGGCTTCTCTACTACTTGTTCAATAAATCCATCTTCCCCAATGGTTGCAACACCAAAATTTCTTGGATCATCCACTTTTTTTACGCCCAACATACTAAAAGGGCTGTCTACTACTTCCTTCACATCATACTCACAAATGGTATCGCCTAAAACAACAAAAACCTCATCTGTTCCAACAATTGCTTTGGTTAATTCAATGGCATGTCCTGTTCCTTGTCTTTCATTTTGGAAAACAAAATGAGTGGTTAAGTCAGGGTAGGTTTGCTTTACATAATCCTGTATTTTTTCTCCTAAATAACCAACAATAAAAATGAATTCAGTTATGCCCGCTTCTCTTAACTGATCTACAATAAAACTCAATATTGTTTTACCTGCAATAGGAATTAATGCTTTGGGTTGTGTATAAGTATGCGGTCTTAGCTTTGTTCCAGCACCCGCAACAGGTATGATCGCTTTCATTGGGAGGTCTTTTATGTTTAAACATTTCAACCTAATTAAAGGCAGCAATGCTCAAATGGGGCTGTAAAATAGTAAATAACGCGTAAATTTGACAAAAATACACTTCATGCAGAGAGATACTTTGGTTTTTGACCTAATTAGAAAAGAATTAGAAAGACAAAGACATGGAATTGAGCTGATTGCCTCAGAAAACTTTACCAGTCTTCAGGTAATGCAAGCTATGGGTAATGTGATGACCAATAAATATGCCGAAGGCTACCCAGGCAGAAGGTATTATGCTGGTTGTGAAATTGTTGACCAAACCGAACAATTGGCCATTGATCGTTTAAAGGAAATTTTTGGAGTAGAATATGCCAATGTACAACCCCATAGCGGTGCGCAGGCAAATGCTGCAGTAGCATTAGCTGTATTACAGCCCGGTGATATTACCCTTGGGTTAGACCTTAGTATGGGTGGGCATTTAACACATGGAAGTGCGGTAAACTATTCGGGTAAATTATACCAACCTCATTTTTATGGAGTTACTAAAGAAGAGGGATTAATTGACTACGAAATGCTTGAATCTAAGGCGCGTTCATTAAAACCCAAATTAATTTACTGCGGTGCTAGTGCATATAGCCGCGATTGGGATTATGCTAGAATTAGAAAAGTGGCCGACGAAGTAGGTGCATTGGTTTTAGCAGACATTGCACATCCTGCAGGATTGATTGCTAAAAAATTATTGAATGCTCCTTTCGAACATTGTCATTTTGTTACTTCTACTACACATAAAACCTTGCGTGGACCAAGAGGCGGCATCATTATGATGAATAAAGATTTTGAAAATCCATGGGGGCTTAAAGATGTAAAAGGGAATATTCGAATGATGAGCAACCTATTGGATATGGCAGTATTTCCTGGTATTCAAGGAGGCCCACTTCAGCATGTGATTGCTGCAAAAGCTGTTGCTTTTGGTGAAATTTTGACCGACGAATTTTTAGTATACCAACAGCAGGTTCAAAAAAATGCCCAAGCTATGGCAAAGGCATTTGTAGACAAAGGATATCATATAATTAGTGGCGGCACCGATAACCATTTAATGTTGATAGATTTAAGAAATAAAAATATCAGCGGTAAAAAAGCAGAACAAGCATTGGTTCAAGCGGATATCACTGCCAATAAAAACATGGTGCCCTATGATGACAAGTCGGCTTTTGTAACTTCTGGTATTCGATTTGGTGTTCCAGCTATTACTACAAGAGGTATGAATGAATCGCATATGCCATTTGTGGTTGATTCAATTGATCGTGTTTTAATGAATGCGGAAGACACACAAATCATTGCCGGAGTTCGAAAACAAGTAAACGAGTTCATGGAACAATTCATCCTTTACCCAGAAATGGGCTAAACCAATTTACCAATTTATGTTACAAAGAATACAAAGTATTTGGTTATTACTTGCTGCTTCAATGAGTGCACTAAGTTTAAAATTTTCCTTTTTTAGTGGGAATAAGGTAAATACTGAAACCAATATAAAAGAATGGATTGAATATACTGCAGCTCAAGGCAGCTTAAATGCAATTTTAACCATCGCAATATGCGTTGCAACCCTAGTTTGTATTTTTATGTACAAAGACAGGAAAAGACAACTATTGATTAATCTGACTATATTGGCAGTTTCGCTATTGAATATTTTCCTATACTTCAATGCAAGCAAATCTTTCACAGAATCCAATACAGACCTCACTGCTTTAATCAGTTTGTCTATTCCTGTTTTCTTAGTCTTAGCAGCTATTGGAATTTATAAAGATGAGCAATTGGTAAAGAATGCAGACCGTTTGAGATAAATCTTATTGATTTAAATATACGGCGCAGTGATGCTTTTCTTATTCTTTTTTAATTCGGATGGCACTCCTGCATAAATCAATTCTCCACCTGCATTGCCTGCTTCTGGCCCTAATTCAATTAACCAATCGGCAGACTTTAACACATCGGTGTTATGCTCAATTACAATGAGCGAATGCCCTTGTTCAATTAATGCATTAAATGAATTGAGTAGTTTCTGAATATCATGAAAATGCAATCCAGTGGTGGGTTCATCAAATATAAATAACACATGCCCAATTCCTTTTCCTTTGCCTAAAAAGCTGGCTAATTTTACCCTTTGTGCTTCACCTCCACTTAAGGTATTACTACTTTGGCCTAATTTAATATAGCCCAACCCAACATCTTGTAAGGTTTTGATGGCTTTTTGAATTTGTTTTTCTTCTTTAAAAAATTCGAAGGCATCGTCTACACTCATTTCTAAGATATCATGAATAGACGCATTATTGTACTTTACTTCTAATACTTCTTCTTTAAATCTTTTACCACCACAAGACTCACAAGTCAAGTGTACATCGGCCAAAAATTGCATTTCTACAACGGTTTCTCCTTCCCCCTTGCAAGTATCGCATCTACCACCATCTACATTAAAAGAAAAATGTTTAGGTTGAAATCCGCGCATTTTAGCCAAGCCTTGTTTAGAAAACAAATCTCTAATGGCATCATATGCTTTTATATAAGTCACTGGATTGCTTCTAGAAGATTTACCAATGGGTTGCTGGTCTATCATTTCAATCTGTGCGATTGATTCAATATCCCCCGTAATGGCTTTATGCAACCCAACTTTTTCAGCGGCTTCTCCTTTTATTTTTTGTAGTCCAGGATAAAGGATTTGTTTAATCAATGTAGTTTTCCCGCTCCCACTTACACCCGCTACCACACAAAAACAATGCAAAGGAAAATCTACCGTAATATCTTTTAAATTATGCTGTCTGGCACCTTCAACCCTAATATAGCTATTCCATTTTCTCGTTTTTGCTGGTGCTTCAATTTTTAACTCGCCAGTTAAATATTTACCAGTAAGGCTTTTCTTATCTTTTACTAATTGAGCATAGTTTCCTGCGGCCACCACTTCTCCTCCTAAATGCGATGCCAATGGTCCCATATCAATAATATGATCAGCTTCTCGCATCATCATTTCGTCGTGTTCTACTACCACTACTGTATTGCCTAAATCTCTTAATGATTTTAAAACTCCTATTAATCGTTGTGTATCCCTTGAATGCAAACCAATAGAAGGCTCATCTAAAATATATAAGGAGTTTGTTAAATTACTACCTAGGTTTCTTGTCAACTGAATACGCTGGCTTTCGCCACCACTAAGCGTATTCGCTAACCTTTCTAGCGTTAAGTAACCTAATCCAACATCTAATAAGGTTTTAATTCGTTGATTGATTTCTAGCAAAATCCTTTTCCCAATTGCTTGTTCCTGTTCAGACCATTGGATTGCATCAAACCAATCTTTTAAATGGCTTACTTGCATATTACAGAGTTCTCCAATATGCTTCCCATGTATTTTTACATAGAGGGCTTCGTTTCTTAATCGATATCCTTCACATGCATTGCAACTGGTTCTCCCCCTATACCTACTCAATAAAACACGGTATTGTACTTTATATAAATTTTGTTCTACCTCTTTAAAAAAGTCATCAATACCCAACGCTGTTCCTACACCGGTCCATAGTTGTTGGTACTGTTCACGGGTTAGATCCATGATGGGTTTATGAATGGGAAAACCCGACTTACTAGCGCCTTTAATAAATTGATCTTTCCACCAACTCAATTTATCTCCTTTCCATGGTGCTACAGCATTTTCATATAAAGACAGTCGCTTATCGGGAATAACTAAGTCTTTATCAATTCCTAAAACTTGCCCAAATCCTTCGCATACAGTACATGCACCATAAGGATTATTAAATGAAAATAAATTGGGAGAGGGTTCTTCAAACTGCATCCCATCTGCTTCAAACTTATTACTGAAATGAAGTAACTGATTGCTGTTCACTTCAATAAACATTTCTCCGTGACCTTCAAAAAAAGCAGTTCCGATTGAATCGGCTAATCGATGCAGGTCTTCTTCTTCAAATGCTTTTACCACCATTCTATCAATCAATACATAGTAGTTTGCTTGATTGATTTTCCAATGTTTGGTCAATGCTGTATCAGCCATTGCTAATATATCTTCAATCCTCTCTGGCGTTCCTGCTTCTCCCTGCTTCATCAAAAACATTCTTGAAAATCCTTTCTGCATAAGAATGCTTAACTCTTCTCTAATGGCTCGATGTTCATGCTGTTTAAAAGCTACCAGTAATACCATTTTTGTTCCATCTGGTAAAGCAGCAATTGCATTCATTACATCTGCCACTTCATCCTTTTTTACTTCTTTGCCACTGATTGGTGAAATGGTTTTACCTACTCGTGCAAACAGTAACCGCATGTAATCATAAATCTCCGTCATACTACCCACTGTACTGCGGGGGGTTCTTGTAATGACTTTCTGTTCAATGGCTATAGCAGGACATAATCCTTTTATATAATCCACATCTGGCTTTACCATCCTAGACATAAATTGACGAGCATAGGCACTTAGGCTTTCTGCATAACGTCGCTGTCCTTCTGCAAATAGGGTATCAATGGTTAATGAGGATTTTCCACTTCCTGATACACCTGTTACTACAATTAATTTATTTCGGGGAAATGAAACAGTTACATTTTTTAAATTATGCGTTCTTGCACCACATACTAATATATCGTTGGCTGCGCTGGCAGCTTTGTCAGATGGTGCTTTTGCAGACTTTTTACTCGTTGCCATAAGGTTCACAAATTAAACAGATTATTACAGCTTTGGTTGAGTAAACCCGAAATAACCTGCAAAAAATCAGCGAGTTAGAATGTGAATAACCCCAGTCTGTTTCATTTTGATTTCCACAACAGATTTATGTATACAAAAGATTTCTATTTTGTTCAAGATTTAAAAAATCGCTATCCAATATCCTCATTTTAATCCTGACTCAAAAACCTAAACTATGAGAACATTAGACCATGCGTCTGATACAGAACTGATAAGGGCATTTCAAGATGGCGACACCGATGCGTTTGAAACACTTATCTACCGTTACAAAGACAAGATCTTTTCGTCTATTTTGTTTTTTGTTAAAGACACGTATTTAGCAGAAGACCTCTTTCAAGATGTGTTCATTAAAATCATTGACACTTTAAAGAACAAAAGATATACCGAAGAAGGCAAGTTTTTACCTTGGGCACTAAGGATTGCGCATAATTTATGTGTAGACTACTTTAGAAAAGTAAAGCGCACTCCTGCAATTAAGACCAGCGACAACAAAGATATTTTTGATGTGCTGCAAATTTCTGAAGAGGGTCCTGATGGCAAAATCATGCAAGGTCAAAGCCATGACCGCGTTAGAAAAATGTTAGACCTTTTACCAGAAGAGCAACGTGAAATTATTGTGCTAAGACATTATGCCAATATGAGCTTTAAAGAAATTGCTGAAATCACCAACTGCAGTATCAATACTGCTTTAGGCAGAATGCGCTATGGCTTAATCAATCTCAGAAAAATGATGATAGAAAAGCAAATTGCTTTGTAATCTAAATACTGAATAGTCCTAAAATAAGTTGACAAATTTAAAAAGCCCCGAAGAAATTCGGGGCTTTTTAATGCATGTATATTCAGCTATTTATTTTTATCAAACGCCGCTTTTGCAGCATCTAAGTGGGCAATAAATTTTGCAATGTCTGGGTCATACCCGTATTTAATACTACTCAGTGGCTTCCCATTTAAATCTAAAAACATATACAGGGGTTGAGCATTAAAACCAAACTGTGTAATTTCATAATCCAAGTTTTTATCTCCCTCTGTAATTACTCTATCCCCATCTTTTTTAGTGTACTGCTCTTTTACTGGTAAGTCTGTAGACTCATCTACATATAAGCTCACTAATACAAAATTCTCTTTCATCCTTTTGAGCACTTCAGGATCTTTCCAAACTTCTTTTTCCATTTTACGACAATTGGCGCAACTATGTCCGGTAAAATCTAACATGAGGGGCTTATTCAAAGCTTTGGCTGCAGCCATACCCTCTTCTAAGGTAAAATAAGCAACTAATCCATAAGGAACGTGCAGCTTGTCTGCTAAGCGTTTTGGAGGTTGTGCAAGACTGGTAGTGGTTGATTGTGTTGGCGCATTACCCATCTGATATTTCAACGCATCTAAATTAAATTCCTGCGTTCCGTCTGGAGGAATAAAACCGCTTAAATGTCTTAAGGGCGCTCCCCATAACCCTGGTAAAATATAAAGTGCAAATGAAAAAGAAGCAATGGCAAAAAATAATCTAGGAACAGATACATAAGGCAAATCACTATCGTGTGAAAACTTCAGTTTCCCCAGCAAATAAATGCCTAGTAATACAAAAATTACAATCCATAAAACCAAGAACACATCTCTATCTAGCAGTCTCCAATGATAAATTAAATCTACATTCGATAAGAACTTCAAAGCTAATGCCAATTCAATAAATCCAAAACTAACTTTTACTGAATTTAACCATCCGCCGCTCTTTGGCAATGATTGAAGCATGGAAGGGAAAAAAGCGAACAACGAAAAAGGCAGTGCCAATCCTACCCCAAAACCTAACATACCTACAATGGGTGCGGTACTTACTCCACCAGTACTCGTTTGACCCAATAAAGTTCCAACAATGGGTCCTGTACAAGAGAAGGATACGATTACCAAGGTGAGTGCCATAAAAAAGATACCCCCTAATCCACCCTTACCTGCTTTTTGGTCTGCTTTATTGGCCCAGCTATTGGGTAACTGCAACTCGAATGCACCAAAAAAAGAAATGGCAAAAACCAAGAAAATCGCAAAGAATAATAAATTAGAAATGGCACTGGTAGAAATTTGGTAAAGTATATCGTCTCCAAAAATCAAGACCAGTAAAATGGTTGGAATCGTGTATATGCCAATAATAGACAATGAATACCATAGCGCATTTCTAATTCCTTCTACCCTTGTTTTGCTTCTTTTTAGAAAGAAACTAACTGTAACTGGAATAAGTGGAAAAACACATGGCGTAATAACTGCTAATAATCCTGTTAAAAATGTCAAGAGAAAAATCTGCCATAAGGTTTGATTGGCAACATCAGACTCTTCCGCAATTGCAGACGTATTTGTTGGTATAATTTCTATTGAAAATGGCGTAGTTCCACTCGGAAACTGATCGGCTTGTTTACCTAACCAATTAAATTGCCCTTTTACAACTAGGCTGTCTTGCGCAGCTAATTTAATTGAATATACAAATTGCACACTGTCTTCAAATACTTTATAAATAAGGTTTGCATCATCAGTTGCTGCAATTTGAACTTGCTTCCCCTGCTCTTCGATAGTATCTAACAATAGAGCTGAATTAGTTTCATCTAATTGTAATGCCGAAACAAATGCATCTTCTGAATTTTGCTTTTTAACCCCAAACAATTGGAAGCCTTTTTCTAATTTGGCGCTCACTTTCAATTGCACCAAACTATCATTGGTTCTTTGGGTAGAAAAAAGAAATTGCACAGGTATTTTCTCCTGTGCAATAGTAGCATGCGCTAGTAAGACCATTACCAGCAGCGTGAATATTTTTTTCATATTACAATAGCTTAATATCAAATTGCTTTTTAGTAGGAGGCAAACATTGTTCATCGTCGCAAACCATATAGTTTACATAACCAGCCATATTGGTTTTAATGCCTGGCTTTACTTTTACTTGTTGTGTATACACTACTTTACCACTAAAAAACTGCACTTCCATTCCAAAAATCTTGTCGTTGATTTTTTCTAGCTTGCCAGTTTCTTTGGTTGTTCCAATCTTTTTTACCAACGGATTATTATTGAATACTACTTTGGTTGGAACAGGTCCACCAGTTGGCATATTTTGCGAATACATATGCCAAGGTTTGGGCACATTTGCCGTAATCACTAATTCATAGGTATCTGCGTTTTTTTTCTTGGCTTCAAAAGTCCAGGCTACTGGATCTTTAATTTGAGCACTTGCCAACTGTGTAAAGCAGCTTATAAAAACTAAAAAAAATAATTTTTTCATAGGATGATGATTGCCTTATTGAATAGATAATAGTTCAAATACTTTTAACCCATCTAGGTTATTTAATGCAGCAGATGTTGCTCGTTCTGGGTGAGGCATCATTCCAAAAACATTGTTTCCCTTATTTCTGATTCCTGCAATATTTCGTACTGCGCCATTCGGATTAGCACTAGATACAATATTTCCATTTTCGTCTGAATACCTGAATAAAATCTGGTTGTTTTGTTCCAATTCATTCAAAGTTGCTTCGTCAGCATAAAAACGGCCTTCTCCGTGAGCAATAGGAATTTTTAGTGCTCCTGTAGCTGGATTTGTAATAAATACATTTTTACAAATAAATTGCTGATTGGCATTTTGTAGTAAAACGCCAGGCAATAACCCACTTTCGCATAAAATTTGAAAGCCATTACATACACCCAACACTTTTCCGCCCTTATTAGCAAATTCGATCACCGATTGCATCATTGGACTAAAACGTGCAATAGCACCGCAACGCAAATAATCTCCATAAGAGAACCCCCCGGGTAACACAATACAATCTTCAGTGGAAAAAGCAGACAAGTCTTTGTCTTTATGCCAAAGCATGATAACTTCTTTATTTAAATCTTGCTGCAAAGCGTCTTGCATATCCCTGTCGCAGTTAGACCCCGGGAAAACGACCACTCCTAACTTCATGTGCTAATTATTTAAGCCACAAAGGTACAATCCAGAAACAGAAAGAATGCCTAAAATTTGACCAAATACCAATTATTATACGCAATTATCCCCAATAAGATAAAAAAGAGCAGATTGGGGAATAATAATCTTTTGGGATAAGAGAAAGAAGACGATACAAATGAAGTAAATGGGACCAAGCATAAAACGGCAGAACCTAATCCCACATTAAAAAAAATAAATGGTACGGCGGATAAAATAAAACTCATCACCAATAACGTAGCCCAATTTTTTCTCATTTGAATAATCAATCTGCTATTAAACTTTTGCCAATAAACAAGCCCAGCTAATAATGAAAAAGCCAATCCTATTAATCCAGCAATTTCTGCGTTATTCAACTTTTGAACAGGAAGCCCAATCATTAAGTCGGGCACAAAATCGTTCAATCGTTCGAGCTGATTGGTCAAGTATAGCCAAGCAGTTAAAAAATAAAAGGGTATTATCATCCCCATTAATAGTGTAAACCATTCCTGCAATTTAAAAGGACGCATAATCCCTAATGCAAATAAAACCACCAAAACCATGATAGCTGTGGGGTGGTAACATAAAATGGTAGCAGAAACAAGTAACCCAATATTGAACAATAAGGTTTTAGGAGAGGGATGATTGTAGAGTCGAGTGAATTTGATATAAATCCAAATCAACGCATAATTAGCTAATAAAGCTGGTGTTATTGCAGCCCATTGAGGCAACAAACCAGTCAACAGAATATAAGTCATAGCAACAGTATATCCCGAGCCAGGAAACATCTTTTGCTCTGCTAGTAAAAAATTAAGCCTTATTGCTTGCGTTAAAATGATGACTAAGTAAACTAAAAAACCCGCCGAACCAAGTAACTCTTTTAGATATCGATTCATTAAAAAAGAAAGATATCCATCCTGATCTTGGGCAATTAAGGGTAAAGAAATACTAAAGCCATGTGCATGCACAGCTATACTGAGCAGCACTAAAAAGACTATATTAACTAATGACCTATCTCTAAATAAAAATACCACAATACTGCAAATTAATAATCAATTTTGGCAAAACAGGTATATCCCCTGTACATGCAAGGTATGATGGCCTGACGAGATCCAGTTTGTTTTGCGTGTTTAGGCATAAAATCATATCCTCTTTCTAAATTTTTAATGGTGGGATTTCGATCTATTTGACCTTTTGGAGAAAGCGACTGATCAGTTAAGATATTGCTTCTTTTGTCTTGTACATTAAATAAGAATCTGAGTTGATCGCCTGAATTCACCAAACCATACCCAATATAATTGTCGGTATTATCATCATATTGCGTTTTACGAATCACATTACTCCATTCCATTTTACCATCTGGTTCAAATGAAATAATAGCAACATTGTCCGAAAAATACCTGGTAACATTATTTGGCCCCATTGTATTCATTCCCCAAGGGCCCCAAGGATTGGCAAATCCCATCCCCATACCCCCCATACCAAATCCACCCATACCAAAACCTCCCATACCGCCAAATCCTGAATTAAAAAAGGGGGAAGTATTCATCATATCCCAACGATTAAATGTATTACCCCTAGAACTCAAATAAGCGGATTCAGCAATCATCATAAATCCACCATCTCTTCGCAAAATCAAGTTTTTTAAATAGAATTCATTGAAAGCTGTTTTTGCAGAACCTTCTCCACGCGCATCGGCTCTAAATTCATCAGAAAAAACGGTGGTTGCATTCAAAAGCTCTATACCTGTTTGTTTATCCCATAGGGTGTAATACAAACCGTCAATATTTCCCCTTTTCTGCTTGCTAAAAAAAGAAGTGATTAAAATTTTCTTATTGAGATTGTCTATTTTAATTCGAGTATCGTCTAAGAATAAGCTTTTTACTTTTACTTCACTTACAGTGGGATTAATGCTGCCTAATGGCTTTACCACTAAACTGACTTTATTGATGCTTTCATTTTGGGCAGCAGTTGATTCTCTCAAAAAAACCAATGTTCCTTCATTGTCTAACCCGAACTCACCCAGGTAATCATTTCTATCGGGCATTTGAATAGCTACCCTTACTTTCTCTAATAGTTTTAATTGTTTATCAAATACACAAGAAGTAATTATATGCTCTTTTTCATTGCGCGTACTTACTTTAAAAGCTGCAATTTTTTGTTTATCCTCGCTATTCAAAATAGTATAAATCCTATTATTGGCAGTGTACCCCAAGTTAGCTGTTGTGTCTAACAAAATGGGGTCGTTCATGGGTTTACCATCAACTCCAATTTGAGTAGCCATTACATAATAGACATTCTTTAATTGGTATTGATAAATGAAGTACGCAAAGTTGGGATAAGCAACAAAATCAGTACCTAAAATCCTTGCTCTTTCGGGCAAATAATCCATTTTCACTTTGGCGCTCAACTTCATATCTGCATCGTAAACAGAAAAGAAATGATCGTCCCTTGCATTTTTATAGATGAGGAATTTCCCATTTATTTTCCCTACTACCTCAAAATTTAAGGTTCTAGGGTCTTCTCTATCTGGATCTGAATACACAATATTTTGTGCAGAAACATTAAAAAAAGCCCCAAAAATCATCAATAAACTAAGCAGAAACAACCTTTTCATAAAGTAATCTTTATAATTTCAAATGTACGCTTTGTACAGTTTAATTAGTTTATACAATTTACCCATACATTTGTTAAAGATCTAATTGCTTTAATGCTTCAAAGCCTGTTTTGTGAGTAAAAATATCAACAAAGTTTCCGCTGCCGGTCTCTTAATTGCCTTGGGAATTATTTACGGTGACATTGGCACATCACCACTTTACGTTTTTAATTCAATTATTACCAATAGGGTTATTTCGGAAGAGCTAATTATTGGTGCATTGTCTTGTATCATTTGGACCATTACCTTACAAACTACTGTAAAGTATGTATTGCTTGTATTAAATGCAGATAATAAAGGGGAGGGTGGAACATTTGCTCTTTATGCCTTGGTAAGACGAAGAAAAAAATGGCTGGTCATTCCTGCTATGTTGGGAGGGGCCGCATTATTGGCGGATGGAATTATCACGCCCCCTATTTCGGTCACTTCTGCCATTGAAGGTTTGAAGGAGCTTCCAGCTATGCGAGAAATTGCTGAAAACACAATCGTTCTGATCGTAATTGGCATATTAGCAGCCATCTTCTTTATGCAACAGTTTGGGACTGCTAGTATTGGGAAATTATTTGGCCCCATCATGCTTATCTGGTTTACTATGTTGGCGGTTCTAGGAATTTGGAATATGGGGAATGATCTAAGTGTATTCAAGGCCTTGAACCCATATTATGCAATTCGAATTTTAACTGTTTACCCCAATGGATTTTGGTTATTGGGTGCGGTATTTTTATGTACAACCGGTGCAGAAGCCCTTTACTCTGATCTTGGCCATTGCGGAAGAGGTAATATCAGGATATCTTGGATCTATGTAAAAATATGCTTGCTATTGAACTATTTTGGTCAAGGAGCTTTACTCATCAGCACACATAAAGGATTATTAGTAAATGCAGCCAACAAAGAACTTTACGGTATAAATGCATTTTATGATTTAATGCCTCAGTGGTTTATTTTATTTGGGGTCATTATTGCTACATCTGCTGCTATTATTGCTAGCCAAGCTTTAATTTCTGGCTCATTTACGTTGATTAGTGAAGCCCTCCGACTGAATTTATGGCCTAAAATGAAAGTTAGGTACCCTTCAGAGGAAAGAGGCCAACTTTTTGTTCCAGGCATTAATTTATTGCTTTTTGTGGGATGTGTAGGTGTTGTATTATATTTTAGAGAATCGGCTAAAATGGAAGCAGCCTATGGATTAGCCATTATTGTAACTATGCTAACCACTACTATTTTATATGCCAATTACTTAGTGCTAAAAAGAACTTCATCAATTTGGATTTATATTTTCCTATTTGGCTATTTAGTTTATGAATCTGCTTTCTTGGTTGCGCTAATGGAAAAATTTGTTCATGGAGGATATGCAACTTTACTGGTAGGTGGAGGATTATTTGCTGTCATGTATGTTTGGTATAGGAGTAGAAAAATTAAAAATCGCTATGTAGAGTTTGTTCGCTTAGAGAATTATATCCCAATGATTCAAGAACTCAGTAACGATAAAAGTATTCCTAAATATGCTACCCACTTAGTATACATGACCAGTGCCAATAACCACAATGAAATTGAGCACAAAATCATTTATTCTATTTTGAATAAAAAACCAAAAAGAGCCGATATCTATTGGTTTGTACACGTTGATGTTTTGGATGATCCCTATACCTGTGAATACAATGTAGAACATATTATTCCAAACGATATTATTCGAATCGAATTCAGGCTGGGCTTTAGAGTAGAACATCGGATAAATCTGATGTTCCGTAAAGTAGTTGAAGAATTGGTTAAGAATAAAGAAGTAAACATTACTAGCAGGTACGAAAGTTTAGAAAAGAATAATATTGTGGGCGACTTTCAATTTATTGTTTTAGAAAAATACTTGAGCCAAGACAACGAGCTTCCTTTCTTTGAGCGAGTAATCATGAAATTGTATTTCTGGTTAAAAGAAATCAGCTTAAGTGAAGAAAGAGGTTTTGGATTAGATCCTAGTAATGTTACCATCGAAAAATTCCCGTTAATTGTTGCCCCAGTTTCCAACATGAAACTATCAAGGATTTTCCCTGAAGGAGAAGAGTAAATTCAAATTTGGGAAACCAACTTAAAAAACGGAACTTACCGAAACATTCAATTTTTCGGATTGGGTACGATTATACTATACATTATTGTTGGCTACTTACTAATTGTAGTAGTAGGCTATTTTATTCAAGAAAAACTCATTTTCAAGCCAGAAAAACTTGCTCAGGATTTCGAATATAAATACGACGCCCCTTTTGAAGAATTGTTTTTTGATGTAACAGAAGGGGTACGCATCAATGGACTTCATTTTTTTGTGGAAGAACCCAAAGGATTGATTCTTTATTTTCATGGCAATTCTAGAAGTATTAAAGGTTGGGCAAAATATGCTCGTGATTTTTATCGGTATCAATACGATGTAGTGTTGGTAGATTATAGAGGATTTGGAAAAAGCACAGGCAAAAGAAGCGAGCGAGAAATGTTGGCTGATATGCAATTTGTATATGAAACGCTCAAACAAAAATATCCTGAACACCATATATTGGTTTATGGCAGAAGCTTAGGCAGTGGATTTGCCACTAAAATTGCTGCTGATAATATGCCCCGATACTTAATCTTAGATGCTCCCTATTATAGCTTTATCAAAGTGGCAGAAAGGTTTACCCCTTTTATTCCTCATAAATTAACGCTGCGCTATAAGTTGCAAACCGATCAATGGATTAAAAAAGTAAACTGCCATACGTATATTATTCATGGAACCAAAGATTGGTTGATTCCCATTAAACAGAGCCAAAAACTACAGGCAATTAATCCACATAAAATTACATTAATAAGCATTCATGGGGGTGGTCATAACAATTTGCCTTCTTTTAATGAGTACCATAATTTTATTAGAGATATTCTAAAATATTGAGTAAGCAATCTGCTTAACTTTGCTCCGTGAAAAAAATTACAATTGCCTTTTATATCAAAATAGCCATTTTAGTTTATGCACTAATTGGGTCTGTTTTATATATACTCCAAGACCATTTATTATTTCATCCAGAAGCAATTGCGCAAGATAGTAGCTACCCATTTAAACAGCCCTACCAAGAATCGGTTATTCCGTTAGACGCAATCACTCAATTTCATGTGGTACATTTTACAGTGCCTGATTCTATTAGAAAAGGGGTGGTTTTGTATTTTCATGGAAATAGGAAAAATATTGGCCATTATGTTGAATTCGCTAACAAATTCACCAGCAACCAGTACGAAGTGTGGATGATTGATTATCCAAGATTTGGGAAATCAATAGGGGAACTTAATGAAGAGAATTTATATGAAGGCGCATTACAACTCTATAAGTTGGCAAAACTAAGATTCAAGCCTTCTGAAATCATTATTTATGGAAAATCAATAGGAACAGGCATTGCGACACAGTTGGCTTCTGTAAGAGATTGTAAACACCTTATTTTAGAAACACCTTATTACAGTATGGAATCTTTATTGGGGCAGTATTTATTTATGTACCCATTAAATAAATTATTACACTTTAAATTTCCAAGCAACGAGTATATTCAAAAAGTGACTGCTCCCATCACCATTTTTCATGGAACCGACGATGGGGTAATTTCCTATAGCAATGCACAACGTTTTACTACTCATTTGAAGAAAGGAGACGAATTCGTCACCATTAAAGAGGGCACACATTTGAACTTAAATAGCTTCAAGTTGATGCAAGATAAATTAGATTATATTTTGCGTTAATGATTGCTTAAGCAATTTCTTTTAGTTTAACTGTTTTTGCAGTAATGCTTAGTTCAACGGTTGCTCCCACTTTTAATGCATAATTTTCGGTATCGTGACTAACCGGGAATCCAAAACAAACGGGGTAATTATATTCGGCAATATGTTCCTTCAATATGTCTTCAATGGTTTTTCCAAAAGGTCGGGTAGTATCTTTTCGATCGGTAAAACCTCCTAATATGAGTCCATTCAGTTGGCTTAATAAGCCTGCTCGTTTTAATTGTATGAACATTCGATCAATATTGTATGCATATTCTCCTACGTCTTCGATAAATAAAATAGCTCCTTTGGTTTTATACATCATATTAGATCCTACCAAATGAGCAATCAATGCTAAGTTGCCTCCCATCAATATCCCTGTTGCCTTCCCCATTTGATTCATTGAGTTTGGCTCACAACTGTATATTGCTTTAGTTCCTTTCAAAGCCTTTTGTAAAGATTGTACATAAGGCAGCTTTACTCCACCCGCATTAAATGCATTCGCCATGGGGGCATGTAACGAAGCAGTTTTGCAATTGGTTAAAAGATGCGCATGTAAAACGGTGATATCACTGAAACCAATAATCCATTTTGGATTTTTTTTAAAAGTAGAAAAATTAAGTTGGTCAATGATTCTAGTAACGCCATA
>JBMLPQ010000220.1:0-16378 GCA_049242025.1 Sediminibacterium sp. | reverse complement strand
TTCTGCAACTGCAGGGATGGACTATTCGTGATGAATTTCCCTATCACCTGAAAAAGTGTGTTATTGCCGTAGGCCCTCATACCAGTGCTTGGGATTTTGTAGTGGGTTTAGCAGTTAGAAGTAAGCTTAGATTATACCATTTAAAGTTTTTGGGTAAAGCAGAGTTATTCAAAGGTCGCTTTGGGTTCTTTTTTAGAAAAATGGGCGGCTTTCCAGTAGATCGATTTAGTAACAACAATGTGGTTGATCAAGTAGTAGAAAAATTTAATTCAAGTGATTCTTTTGTATTGGCTTTATCTCCTGAAGGCACAAGAAAAAAAGTAGATAAACTTAGAACAGGATTTTATCATATTGCCCACAAAGCAGGAGTACCAATTGTTTTAGCTGGTTTAGATTTTGGAAGAAAACAAATTACATTCTCCAAGCCCTTTATGCCTACTGGGAATATGGAAGAAGATTTTAGAACAATCATCCACTATTTTGCAGATAAAGATGGAAAAATTCCTGAATACGGTTTAACTCATTTAGATCTTAAAGCCCCCATATAATATGAACAATCAATACCCTACTATTGTAGATCGTTTTTGCCATTTTGAAAAAACACAATCCAATAAAATATTCTTAGCCGAGCCTGTTAAGGGAGCTTATCAGGAATTTTCATGGGCTAAAGCTGGCAAGGAAATAAGATCAATTGCTGCTTGGTTGCAGCAATCTGGTTTGCAACAAGGTGATAAAGTTGCGATCCTTAGTAAAAATTGTGCCCATTGGATTATGGCTGATCTAGCCATTTCTATGGCAGGTATGGTTTCTGTTCCATTATACCCGAATATCACGAGTAATGCTGTGAATGAAATATTACTTCATAGCGAGGCTAAAACCATTTTTGTAGGAAAGCTAGACCATCCTGAACTAATAAGGATGGGCATTCCAGACGAAATGACTCAAATCAGTTTCCCCTTTTATTTAAATGGGGGTTGTTTAAATTGGGATGATTTGGTGAAAACCACAGCACCGTTGGTTGAACCCGCAAACCCTGACCCTAAAGCACTTTCTTGTATCATCTATACTTCAGGAACCACTGGAGCTCCAAAGGGTGTAATGCACAGCAACCATACTACTTCATTTGCAGTGTATGCTTTCTTAGAATGTACCCCTCCATTTAATAATGAAATATTTTTCTCTTATCTCCCACTTTGTCATGTGGCTGAAAGAATGCTAGTTATGTGCGGAGCAATTTTTACTGGCGGGTGTATTCACTTCGTAGAAACAATGGATTCCTTTTCTACCAATCTTCAATATACCAAGCCTACTATTTTCTTAGCTGTTCCAAGAATATGGGAAAAAATTAGAGAAGAAATCTTGCGTAAAATGCCTCAAGAAAAATTGAGTAAGCTGTTAAAAATTCCAATTGTTTCCACCATTATTAAAAAAATGATTCGCAAAAAGTTAGGATTAGGAAGGGTTAAGCACTTATACACGGGCGCTTCTCCTATCAATCCAATGGTATTAGATTGGTTTAATCAATTAGGGATGGAAATTCAAGAAGCATATGGAATGACTGAAAACTCTGCTTTATCTCATTCGAATAGAAAGGGAGCTTGTAAGTTCGGAACAGTTGGTCAATCTTATCCTGGAGTAACAGTTAAACTAAGCGAACAAAGCGAGGTATTGGTGAAGAGTGAAGCCAACATGTTAGGGTATTATAAAGAGCCAGTATTAACTGCTGAAATGTTTGAGGAGGGCTATTTAAAAACGGGGGACGAGGGCCAAATTGATGCAGATGGATATTTAAAAATTACTGGAAGAATTAAAGACCAGTTCAAAACCAGTAAGGGCAAGTATGTTGCACCTGCTCCTATTGAATCAAAAGTTTTATCCGATACAATGATTGCACAAGCTTGTGTTGTGGGATGGGGAATGCCTGCTCCGTTGCTTTTGTGCACTTTATCTGAGCACGCTAGACAGTTAGCTGATACTAGCTTACAGGAGCATTTACACCAACTATTAGATAAAATCAACAATGAATTAGAGCACCATGAACAGTTGGCAAAACTGATTATTATGGCAGAAGAATGGACTATTCAAAATGGAATTTTAACACCTACGCTCAAAATTAAACGTAAGGTTTTAGACGAAACATTTAAAGACTACTACAACAATTGGTACAATGAATCAGTAAAAGTAGTTTTTGCATAAATCGGTACAATATTTGACTTACTCTAACGTTAGTATCAAGTGTTTACCAATTAATATGTAAGACCAATGAAAATGAAATGCTACACTTTAGCCGCTTTGGCTTCTTTTACCCTATTTGCTTGTGTTAGCCCGAAACAAATGAGACAGGCTGAAGCCAGATATGGCGAATTAAATGGCGCATATGCAGAATTACAAGGAAAGTATAGAAATTTAGAGGAAGAGTTGAATAAATCTAAAAACCAGATTAGCAATCTTCAAACACAGAAACAATCTGCAGAAGCACTTTTAAATACAACCAATACTCAGCTAGATTACGTAAAACAAACCAACAATGTAGTATTGAATCAACTAAAAGATTTATCTGTAGTTACAGGTGCTCAAGCAGAAAGTATTAGAAGGTCTTTAGAAAATATTGGCGCAAAAGACTTATACATCCAAGATTTACAAGGGTCTATTGCCAGAAAAGATTCTTTGAATATGGCTTTGGTGATGAACTTAAAGGGTGTTTTAGGGAATATTGATGATAAAGATGTAAATATTAAAGTAGACAAGGGTGTTGTTTATGTAGATATTTCTGATAAACTATTATTCAAAAGCGGCAGCTACGATGTTACAGACAGAGCAAAAGATGTATTGGGAAAAGTTGCCAAAGTATTGAATGCACAACCTGATATTGAATTCTTAGTAGAAGGTCATACCGATTCAATTCCTTTGATTAAAGGTGGAGGAATGATTGACAACTGGGATTTGAGCGTTAAAAGAGCTACCACTGTTGTAAGAATTTTACAAGAATCATACGGAATGAATCCTAAGAGAATGACTGCAGCTGGTAGAGGCGAGTTTGTTCCTTTAACAGATAACACAACAGCTGAAGGAAGAGCTGCAAATAGAAGAACTAGAATTGTGATTATCCCTCAATTAGATCAGTTCTTTAAATTACTTGAAAGAAAAAAGTAAGCAACTAGCTTAATAATAAAATTAGAGTCGCCAATCTTATTAAAATAAGGTTGGCGTTTTTTTTATATTAATTTATATGTTAAATTCAATAGTCAATGAGAATCCATGTTTTCTAGTAAATCCCATTTTAATATCCGTTTTTTCATTCTATTATTGCTTTGCAATTGGGTATTGGGTGGAACTGCTCAAACCGCAAAAACATGGGTCCCTTCGGTAGAAAAGGGAATTATTGATTTAAGAAATACCTCTTTAGAACAAACTGCTATTCCGATCTCAGGCGATTGGGCCATTTATTGGGCAAAGCTTTTAACTCCAGCTGATCCTTCAATTACTCCAACAGGGTTTACCTATTTTCCTAAAAACTGGAATAAAACAATTATTAATGGAAAATCACTACCCGCACAAGGCTATGCTAGCTATACTGTTCGAGTGATTATAAATAGTAAACAGCAACAAAATTTAGCAATTAAGCTCCCTGATACCTACTGCTCTTTCAAATTATTTGTGAATGGAAAACCATTTGCAAATGCAGGAGTACCAGGAACAACTAAAGAAACTACAAAAGAGCGGTGGATAGAACAAGTTGTTGAATTACCTACGGTAGATACATTAGACTTAATCTTGCAAATAGCCAATTTTAGGCATTCTAAAGGGGGTCCTTATAAACCTATACTTATTGGTAATAAACAAATTCTTCAAACGGATAAAGCTGCTGAAGATGGTTTTGACTTATTGTTAGCAGGTGCTTTGTTGATGGGTGGATTGTTTTTTATAGGACTATTTTATTTTGGCAAACACGATAAAGTCATTTTATTCTTTTCGTTATTTTGTATTTCATACAGCTACAGAATCCTAGGTTCAGACAATTATGTTTTACATAGTTTGCTTCCCAATTTACCTTGGATTATTGGGGTACATTTAGAATACCTCAGTCTTTATATTAGCGTGATTTTTTTCATGTTTTATACAAAGTATTTATTTCCCGATGAAACCAACAAATGGTTACTTTATACTGAAGCCTGCTTAGCGGGTTTATTGTGTTTAATTGTTCTGTTTTTCCCCCCCTCGATTTTTACACAATTAATCAATCCATTTCTGATTGTAATGTTCACCGTAATTGGACATGCATTCTATATTTATATTCGGGCTTATATAAATAAAAAGCTAGGTGCCAAATATGCCTTATTGAGTACGGGCATTTTATTAATCATAGCCCTCTTAATCAATCTGAAGTATTTTAATGTAATTCACCCGCCTCGATTTGTATTATTTTTTGGCTACATCACTTTTTTCTTTTTGCAATCACTGGTATTATCTTATCGATTTGCATTTATTTTAAAGGAAGCTAAAAAGCAAGCAGAGCAAGGACTTAAAGCCAAAAATGATTTCTTGAGCACCATGTCTCATGAAATTAGAACTCCACTCAATTCCATATTAGGCATGACGAATATTATGCTCATGGAAAAGCCTTCCGAAGAACAAAAAGAACAATTAAACGTCCTTTTATTCTCGGCCAATAATTTATTAAATATTGTAAATGATATTTTAGATTTTAATAAAATAGAAGCTGGAAAAATTGGATTCGAGTCGATTGAAATGGATTTCAAAAATATCGCACAAAAGCTAATTACAGGATTAGGACCCCTTGCAAAAGACAAAGGAATAGAGTTAAAATTAAATATAGATCCGCAGTTAAATACGAATCTTATTGGAGATCCAACCAGAATGAGTCAGGTTATTGGTAACCTTATTCACAATGCAATTAAATTTACGAAGAAGGGCTTTGTTGAATTGAGGATTAGCGTTGTAAATAAAGACGAATCCAATATTCGATTATTAATTGAAGTTGAAGACACGGGAATTGGTATTGCTGCTGAAAAACAACAAACGATTTTTGATCAGTTTACCCAAGCTGATACCAGTACTTCTAGAAATTTTGGTGGGACTGGCCTAGGTTTAACAATAAGTAAAAGACTACTTGAATTACAAAGTGCTAATCTTCAACTTAAAAGTGAAGCAGAAAAGGGATCTACTTTTTATTTTGAAATAAGTTTCCCCATTGTAGCTTCTAAAAAAACGGAAAAAATATTAATAGAAAATAGCGCTCCAACCGAAGAGAGCAGGCCTTTGAAAGGTATTTCAATTTTATTAGTTGAAGACAATGAAGTAAATATTTTAGTGGCAAAAACATTTTTAACTAAATGGGGCGCTAGTGTAGATATTGCACAAAATGGACAAGAAGCAGTTGATCTGTTCAACTCAACTGTACACCAACTCATTTTAATGGATATGCATATGCCTGTGATGGATGGATATGAAGCTACTCGCATTTTAAGAGATCGAGGTGTAAAAACACCTATCATTGCTTTAACAGCTAGTTTACCCAGAGAAATTGAAGATCAAATTAAAGAAACCGGAATAAATGATATAGTTGTTAAACCCTTTATCCCTTCAGAGTTGTTTAAGCTAATTCTTCATTATACTGGAATTCACCGTTTATAAAAGCTTCGCTTAACCTATCTTGCAATTGAATTTATAGTTATGCAGGATTATTTGAATGGACTCAATGAGTCTCAACGGGAAGCGGTTACACATATTAAGGGGCCATTGATGATTGTGGCTGGTGCGGGAAGTGGAAAGACCAAAGTATTAACGACTCGAATTGCCCATCTAATGGCAAATGGGGTAGATGCTTTTAATATTCTTGCACTAACTTTTACCAATAAGGCAGCGGCTGAGATGAAAGAAAGAATTGAAAAAATTCTTGGCAATGCCGAAGCTAGAAATTTATATGTAGGAACATTCCATAGTGTATTTGCAAGAATTCTAAGGGCAGAAGCTGGTAAATTAGGCTACCCCAGCAATTTCACCATTTACGATACTGATGACAGTCGTTCTGTTTTAAAAACAGTCATCAATGAATTGAATTTAGACGATAAGCATTATAAACCGAATATTGTTGGTAATCGAATTTCCTCAGCAAAAAATGCTTTAGTGGGTCCTGCTGAATATGCTACCGACTATTCTATTCAACAAGAAGATGCAAGGTCTAATAGACCTGCGATTGCACAAGTATATGCTGCATACGCCAAGCGTTGTTTTAAAAACGGGGCGATGGATTTTGATGATTTGTTGTTGAAAATGTATGAGCTACTAAATAATTTTCCAGAAGCTTTGCATAAATACCAGCACAAATTCAAATATCTACTTATTGATGAGTACCAAGATACCAATCCGGTACAGTATCAAATTAGTAAACTACTCGCAGCTGCACACGAAAATATTTGTGTAGTAGGGGATGATGCACAAAGTATTTATAGTTTTAGAGGTGCTACCATAGAAAATATTTTACAATTTCAGAAAGACTACGACGATGTAAAAGTGGTTAAGCTAGAACAAAATTATCGAAGCAGTCAACAGATTTTAAAAGTAGCCAACCAGGTTATTAAAAATAATAAGGGACAAATACCTAAAAATCTTTGGACCGAAAATGACGAAGGCGAGAAGATTAAGTTAGTGAGAACAATGACCGATAATGAAGAGGGAAAATTTGTTGCCGATTCCATTCAAGAACAAAAACTTCGTAATCATTATTTTAATAAAGATTTTGCGATTCTTTACCGAACCAATGCCCAAAGCCGTTCTTTTGAAGAAAGCTTGAGAAAAATGGGGATTGCTTATCGGATTTACGGTGGTGTGAGCTTTTATCAGCGTAAAGAAATTAAAGATATTCTTGCTTACCTACGTGTCATTGTTAATACAAATGATGAAGAAGCATTAAAACGAATAATTAATTATCCGGTTAGAGGAATTGGAAAAACCACTATCGAAAAATTGGTCATTATTGCCAATGAACAAAATATTCCTATGTTCAATGTGGTGAGTAGAGCTGGTGAGTTTGGATTTAAGTCGGGCACATTAGAAGCTTTGCAAAACTTCACCACGATGATCCGCTATTTTCAAAGCATGTTAACCGATAAAAATGCTTTTGATGTAGCAACGCAAGTGGGTAAGCATACGAATTTGGTTAAAGAGTTATTTAATGATAAAACTACTGAAGGGTTAGCTCGTTACGAAAACGTTCAAGAATTATTCAACTCTATTAAAGAATGGACCGAAAGCCCGAGTAATGATGATGGAGAGTTAGGAGACAAAACATTGGGTTCATATTTACAACAGATTACTCTCTTAACTGATGCAGATGACGACAAAGAAAATAATGATGTAGTTAAATTAATGACCATTCATGCTGCTAAGGGATTAGAATTTGGATGTGTATTTGTTGGTGGAGTAGAAGAAACGCTTTTTCCCAATTCTATGAGCATAAATACACGTGAAGAATTAGAAGAAGAAAGAAGATTGTTTTATGTGGCGGTAACAAGGGCCAAGCAAAGACTTTGGCTTACCTATGCCAATTCAAGATATCGTTTTGGTCAACTTGTACAAAATGAACCAAGCCGTTTTATTGATGAAATGCCCGAAGAGTCTATTGACAAAAGCTATGCAGGCGGCGGTGCAAAAAATCATGCCGGGTCTCAGTGGGGGTCTGGCTTTGAGCGAATGCAAAGAGGATTTGGAAATACTGCTCAACAAGCTAATCAAAAATATGGGCCTCCTCCCTCTAAAAAGCCTACAAATAGCAAACCAGAATACATGCCCATTCTACCCATTGCCCCAAAGGTTGTGGCGCATATTCCTTCCGCTGATTTTACTCCAAGCGATACCTCTGGATTAGAAGTTGGACAAAAAGTGGAACACCAAAAATTTGGATTCGGTATTGTTAAAGGAATGGAGGGATCAGCACATAATCCAGTTGCTACTATTGATTTTGGACAGAATGGTGAGAAGAAAATTATGCTGAATTACGCCAAACTAAGAATTGTTAATTAAGGGTTTCTGTATTTTGCCTCCCTAGTTACTTTCTCTCTTGTAGTTGGTTTTAATACTGGCTTATACATTCCCCCATTGGGTTCTGGCAATAAAATAGTGCCAGGTAAAAATAAATAAAAACTTGGTGGATCTGTTGAGATGGGCTTTTCTGTTGACTTGTCTATTTGTGTTTCAGTTTTAATTTGCGGTAATGGTTGTTGCGCTATAACTGATCCACTCACATAAGATTGTAATGTTTTTATTTGGGGTCTTTCAATTCCTGCAAGTGGATAACTACTTACTATATTTCCACTCAATCTTTTTCCTGAAGAACTGTAAATGGCAGCAATATTTTCTGATTTTAAATACTGCAAAAATTTGTCCATGACATTTAACCATCTAGGGTCGTTATCGGGAACACCAAATTGCCCAATCATTCCCTTTTTATTATGTTGCTTCAACCATTGTGCAAAAGGCTTTGCCCTTTGTATTCCGGTAGAATCCCAAGCTTGGTTTTGATCATACGAAAAAAGATATTTGCCTGTATAATCATAATCAAAGTAACAATGCGCATTAAAGACCAACTTATCTTGGGGGTCTTTCAAATATTTTAATTGATCGCTATAATCGTACCAAGTTTCTGGAGCTGCATAGTTATTACCTGAAACAATGATTTGACTTCGTTTATCTGCAAATCTTATAGAATTGATGGCCCATTGTGCCGATGTTTGCCAATCAAAAGCCTGCATATCGTGGGGTTCGGCCATTAAGTTATAGCCATATATATTGTCGTAACCCGCAAATGCGTTCGCAATTTTATTCCAACAATCTGCAAAATCTTGTCTGCTAACTGCAGATGAACCTACTATATATTCTACGCCATATTTTCGGTACCTGCCTGCATTATTCATGCAAAGAATTACTTGCATATTTCTTTTTGCAGCCCATGAAACCACTTTTCTGATTTCCCCTATTTCTGCAAAGTCTAAATCTCCGCCCAGGGTTTTTTGCAGCCGTTCCCATTTAAATGGAATGTTAATTAACCTGAACCCTTTTTGATAGTAGTAAGCTATTTCCTCTTCGGTTGGATATTGATAATGTTCATTCAATACTCCTGGAAGCTGATTTTCATTGATTTCAGCTCCACCAATCGTCATTCCCAACACAAAGGGGTTATTTTGAGCACCACTTGGTCTTGAAATAAAACAGAAAATGAATAAAAGGACGATGATTCGCATGTAAACGGATATATTCTACTTATCTAATTCTTGATAATGCATAACTGATAACGTAAAAAGGTTTCTTTTATTGAGTTAACTTACGATATCCGAAAAATAAGGGGTGGTTGGGGTCTAAAAGAGCTTAATGAACTTTCCCTCCAACCGAATTGTTTTAAATTTGCAATTGATAACTTAAGTAAAATAGCATATTATGATTAAGACTGGCAACCCTGTAATCAGCATTTATACAGAAATGACTCCGAATCCTGAGACAATGAAATTTGTAGCAAACAAATTATTGTATCCGGGTAAGAGCATCGATTTTGCTGACGAATCATTGGCAACACCATCGCCTTTGGCTAAAGAATTGTTCAGCTTTCCATTTATAAAAAGTGTATTCATAGCGAGCAATTTTATTACGCTTACCAAAACTATTGACACCGAAGACTGGCAAGACGTTATTCCTACCATTAAAGAATTTCTAAAGCAATACCTAGAAAACGGCGGAGTGGTAGTGAATGAAGAAGAAGTTGCCAAAGTAAAACAAGAGGCAAGCAATACAGTAAGCGCTGATGACGATGATATTGTTAAGCGTGTAAAAGAATTATTGGAGAATTATGTTAAGCCTGCTGTTGAAATGGATGGCGGCGCAATTCAATTTAAAAGCTACACTGATGGCGTGGTAAATTTAATGTTACAAGGTTCTTGCTCAGGTTGTCCATCTTCTATGATTACTTTGAAAGCGGGTATTGAAGGTATGATGAAGCGTATGATACCAGAAGTTAAAGAAGTAGTAGCTGAAGCGGAATAAATCGTCCCGTGCAATTTTCTGAAATATACCAACAATTCTTGAGTGGATTGCAACAAACCAGTTTACTCGAATTTGTTGCAGTCTCTGCTGGTATTGCCAGTGTTTGGTACAGTAGAAAGGAAAATATTCTAGTTTATCCGATTGGGCTGATTAATACCACCATCTATATCTATTTAAGTTTAAAGGGACAACTATATGGTGAAGCTAGTGTAAATTTATATTACACCATCGTTAGTATTTACGGTTGGATATGGTGGAGCAAAGTCAATAAAAATACACAACAAACAGCACTTAAAATAACACGTAGTAACGCTAAAGAGTGGTTGCAACAATTGACTTTTTTTACCGTTTTCTATTGCATACTATTTTTCGCTTTAACAAAGTTGAAAGCTAATTTTGCTCCTGAAGCGATTCCTTGGGCTGATGCTTTTGCTAGTGCAACGGCTTATACTGGCATGTGGTTAATGGCCAGAAAAAAAGTTGAGAGCTGGTATTGGTGGATTGCAACCAATATTGCATCGATTCCATTGTATTTTACCAAAGGATATGTATTTACTAGTGTTCAATTTTTAGTACTTTTCGTTTTAGCAATTGCTGGTTTAATTAGCTGGTATAAAAAAGCACAATATGAGCGCAATTAAAAAAATTGTTATTATAGGTCCTGAAAGTACCGGTAAAAGCACTTTATGTAAATCACTTGCGCTGCATTATCAATCAGCTTGGTGCGAAGAATACGCAAGAGAATACTTATTAGAAAATGGCACCAACTATACGCTTGTTGATTTATTGAAGATTGCAAAAGGTCAATTAAAGTTAGAAGAGTTTGCAACTAAATCATTAGCCGAAAGCAATAAGACCCCAATCCTATTTATTGATACCGATATGTATGTGATGAAAGTATGGAGTGAATATGTATTTGGTGAATGTGATTTTTTTATTTTAGATGAAATCGTCAAAAAAAAATACGACGGTTATTTACTATGCAATATTGATTTGCCTTGGGTTAAAGATGAATTAAGAGAGTACCCCAACGAAAAACCTAGAAAGGAATTATTTGCTATTTATAAAGATATATTAATCAATCAAACTACTCCATGGACCCTGATTAGTGGTAATGATGCTGAACGAACAAAAGCTGCAATTAAAGCAGTTGATCAATTGTTGATTTAACGCAACAACGCTTTTACGTCTTCGTCTCCAGCTAAATTATTCATTTGTTTGAGTATTTGAGGATATCTCCAACCAACCCTTCTGCTCATGGGCTTTACTGTAAATTTTTTGGGGTTAGGCAAACAGGCTATTATCATGGCCGCTTCTGCACGTGTAAGCTTTGATGCATCTTTGTTAAAGTAATGCTTAGCGGCGGCTTGAATCCCAAAAATGCCTGGACCCATTTCTATAACATTTAAATAGACTTCTAAGATGCGCTCTTTACCCCAAACCCATTCAATTAATTTGGTAAAATAAAGCTCGGGGACTTTTCGAATAAACTTGGTGATAGATCCACCCTGCCATAAAAAAACATTCTTAGCAGTTTGTTGTGTAATAGTACTGGCTCCTCCACCCAATGGTATTTTTGTTTTCTTTCCTTTTTTCTTCGGCTTTAAACTTTTTTCAATAGCATCCCAATCAAATCCACTATGGTCTGGAAATGCTTGATCTTCACTTGCTATAGCAGCTAACTTTGCATGATAAGAAATTTTATTCCAGCTTATATAATCTCGTTCAAGCCCATACCCAAATGCATTTGATACTTGTGTAATAGTGATTGGAGGCATGAGCCAAATACAGATGATTGTATATATTAATGAGCTAACAAAAAGAATCATTAGCCATTTGCCTATAAAACGCATAATCTTTCTCATAGTGGAAAGATACTATTCATTTTTTTGTACCCGATATCACTTGTAGCGAATATTTATTCCTTATTGGTATTTCAGTTCTATTGATATTTCTTAGTAAGAATCCTATACCAGCAATTCCTGCTGCTATGCTTAATCTAGATAAATTAGTTGCATCAAGAATCGGTTCATTTAGTATAATTCCATTTACTACATTCAAGAATATATAGCCTAATGAACCTATAATAAATAAATTACCATTTGATAAGTATTTTCCTCCTCTATCGGGTAATGGAAATGCTTTTATTTCACTAATATGAAGATTTAGCAGTCCATGAAAGGATGTATCCAATTTAGGAAAGCCAAAATAATCAGAAACTCTTCTTATAGAAAACATATTTACCCAAAGTGAATCATCTCGCATTTCTTTGATAGAACCTTCTATCCATTGGTCATTTATAAACTTAAAATGGATATAGCTCCCTTTTACAAAAGTTTTTTGCGTAATGCCTCTTTTTTTAAGTAACAGCAAATCAGTTTGAGCATTGACATTTAAAGTAAGAAGCACAAAAAACAATAGGAGTAGTTTTTGCATATACTAATATACTAACTACTTTGCTAAAACCTATTTTATCTTGTCTCCAAAATTGAGTACACCCCAAATTAATGCAATGCCAAATCCAATCAAGATAAGGCCAGAAAGCTTGTTGATATGATGCAATATTTTAGGAGTGAGACGCTCTCTTAACTTTCCAGCCAAAGCCACTTTAGCGATATCTGAGAGTAACACAAAAACCAAACAAGTGATAAATACAATCCATTTATATTGGGTTGGATTGGGTGTAGTTGCCGCATCTCCCGTGATTGCAGCAGTCCATGCAAACCAAAAAAGAAATACTGCCGGATTAAGCATATTCATAAAATAGCCTGATAAAAAAATACCTGCCAAATCTCTTTTACGAAACTTTTTAACCTCAATCTTATTGTCTTCGTCAACCAATACTTTCTTGAAGAAAAAAGTATAAATACCCACCCCAATTAAAAAAATACTACCTGCTATTGCAATCGTATTGCTATGAGATAATGCAGTAGTAAAAAAAGAAGTGAAAATATTGCAAACCAACACCAAACTAATATCACTAGCGGAAACACCTGCTACAAAACTGTATCCTGCTTTATGTCCATTCGCCAAACTTTGCTTGATGATGGCAAAAATGACTGGGCCCACCGAAATGCTCAGAATCAATCCTAAAACCAGTCCTTTCATCAATGGTGCGAGCATGCTTTTTGCCTTTGTTTTATTAGTTCACAAAAATAACTGATTAGTGCTATTTTAACGGATAATTGTTGCGCTGAATATCTTGTCTAAGCCAGGAAAGAATTTGTTGAGGTATTTATTGCCATACAAATAAACAGAATCTTGATGCTGTAAAATTTGCTTGGCATATTGATCATTCAATCGAAAGAACGTATTCATTCCAGAAACTACTTTACCAAAAGGAGGATAACCATGTACGCCTTCTCGAATAGTGGTATCTAGTTTGGGATTGTCTTGCATATTCACAAACAACTGTGTGGTACGCGAATTTTTTTCACTTCTTGCAAAAGCCACCATGCCCTTTCTATGTTTTTGAATAACTGGCTCGTCTTTTAATCTGGCTCTATCCCAAAAACTACTCAGTTTGGGGTTGTCTGAAATACCAAACTGTACAACATAATCTTTCTCTACTCTAAAAATATAGATATTGGTATAAAAGCCTTTCTTGACTAAAGTATAAAATCGATCTGCTGCTAGTGGGGCCCAAGAACGAATGGATTGAATAATAAAATCTCCTTTATTCGTTTTAAAAAGCACTTTGAAGGTTTCGGGTGCAATTAAATCTTTATGGAAAAAACGCTTATTGGGGATTGTAGATTTTTGTGCAAAAACGGATGAACACAAAAATATTGTTAATAAAACAATGCGGGCAAGAAATAGCTTTAGCCTCATTTATTTTTTTCTAAGAATTGATACCAATCGTTTAGCATGGATCCTTTTAATACCCTTGGAAATTTATGTTGGCCGCCAAGCTTTCCTTTACTCAACATAAAATTCATAAAATCTTCTTCTTTTAATACGGTTAATTTCATTTCTTTCAAAGCGCTTTTCCTTTCTACTGCATAGTCATCATTCAGTTCGTTCAAGCACTCATCAATAAATTGTCCTAAAGTATTATTGTCTATATTGTCATTACATGCAACAAACCAATGGTGTCCAAAGAAATTTCCTACTGGCACACCTGCTACCGTAAACTCTGGAATACTGATATTAAATTTTTCGGAAGCCATTTGAACGGCTTTGTTCATATTATCTACACTTAAGTGCTCTCCCACTAAACTTAAAAAGTGTTTAGTTCTTCCTGTAATAATAATTTCCGATCTTTCTTTGTCTACAAATCGAACAGTATCGCCAATTAAATAGCGCCAAGTGCCAGCTGTAGTGCTAATTAATAACGCATAATCTTTTCCTTCTTCCACTTCGTGTAACATCAGTGCTTCAGGATTACTAATCATTTCTCCATCGGCTGTAAAATTGTGTTCATCAAAGGGAACGAATTCTAAAAAAATATGTTCATTGGTAACTAGACGCATACCTTTTGCATATTGCCTATCTTGGTATGCAATAAACCCTTCACTAGCCAAATAAGTTTCAATATAGGTAATAGGCTTACCCAGCATTTTTTCGAAACCTTTTTTATATGGCTCAAAACTAACTCCACCATGAACAAAAAATGCGAGATTAGGCCATAGCTCATGAATATTATTTAACTTATAACGCTCCACTATTTGTTCTACACACATTTGAATCCAAGCAGGTACGCCAATTAAAAAACCAATATCCCACTCAGGCGCTTTCTCTACTATCTCTGCAATCTTTTTATTCCAATCTTTTTGCTTGGCAATTTTTTTACCTGGCTTATAAAATGGTTGAAACCAAAATGGTGCTTTTTTTGCAGTGATTCCACTAAGGTCTCCTGCAAAATAACCAGGTCCTTTTTGTAATTCGGTACTGCCTCCTAGTGTTAACCAACCCTTGCTGATAGATGCAAAAGGGATATTCTCATATTTACCTAAACTAATCAGCTGCTTAATCATCACAATTTTATTCCCGCGCAACAAATCATTGGTGATGGGAATATATTTACTTGCAGACTCACTCGTTCCACTACTTAATGCATAATATTTAATCTTTCCTGGCCAACAGATATCACTTTGTCCTTCGATGGTTTTATGCCACCACTCATTATATATTTTATTGTAATTAAATGTTGGAACAATTTCCTGAAACTTTTTACCAGGGTGTTTACATAACAATATTTCATCAAAACGGTATTGTTGGCCAAAGGAGGTAAACCTGGCTTTTTTCAATAGTTTCTTAAGCACCCGCAACTGATCTCTTCTGAGATTGTTCTGTGGAAGCCTCAGTGCCTTTAATATTGCGTTCGGCAGTTTCAGATCAATTATCGGCATGCGTTCGTTTACAGTTAAGCTACGAAGCTAAACTAAATGAATTATATATAATATTTTGTGAAAAAGCTAATACTTATTTTTTATTCCATTGAGCTATCAACCAAAATAATCGAATGCATTTTTGCAGAAACCATATACCTAAAACGCCTCCATACATTTTGGGGTATTTTTTTATGAAAATGATCATTGATCCATAGAAATGTGATAAATAGGCAGGATCTTGTTTAGAACTTGCTCCCTTGTAATGGGTAATGCTTAAATTCCCTAAATAATGGTTCTCGAATCCTTGTTGACGAATTCTTAAACTGAGGTCAATATCTTCACCATACATGAAAAAAGACTCATCAAAGCCATTCAGTTTTTTAATTAATGGAGTTGGCATCATTATAAAAGCTCCGGCTAAAACAGGCACTGAATAAACTGCGTTCTTCTCTAAATGACCTAAGGCATAGCTATTAAAAAAAGCAGATTTAGGAAAAACATTCGCTAAACCAGTCAGTTTAAATAAGGAACCCAATAAACTTGGCTGGTCTCTTTTGCTTTCTGGTAAAAAACGTCCATCCCCATCAAGCATTTGTACTCCCACCGCACCAACTTGAGGATGCTTTTTAAAATACGCTAAGGCATCATCAAGCACATTTGACCGAATAGAAGTGTCAGGATTTAAAAACAATATGTATTTCCCAACAGCTTTTTTTAAAGCTAAATTATTAGCTCGAGCAAATCCTATGTTTTGGTTTAAACAAATCCATTCAACCTTTGAAAAACTTGCAGCCAATTTTATTTGTTTGGCTTCATCTGTATCATTATCTACCACAATAATCTGTGCATCTAGGGTGCCCAACGCTGCTGAAACCGCCTGTAAACAAGCATCCAAATAGGGGTACACCCTATAATTAACAATGATTATAGATAGTTCGGTAGTCACAATATTGTTCCAAAGATGCAGAATCTGGGTTACTTTTGCGCCATGC
>JBMLPQ010000219.1:0-5562 GCA_049242025.1 Sediminibacterium sp. | reverse complement strand
TAATTCGTCTCCAAATAAAACGCCTGAGCTGTATTTTTTCATATGGCTAAGATACAAAAAACATTAGAAAATTCCCAGCCCAATTATAGCTGTTCGGATACCTGTTCCAGTAAGTTTTTAAAATAACTAGGAGCATCCATTAACCTGCTTCCATACCAACTGAACATTTCTCCATCTACTAATAAAATCAATTTGTCTGGAAAATGTTTTTGCAATGCATCAATATGTTTTTGCTTAAAAGGATAAGGTTCACTTGATAAAAAAATGACTTTACAATTTGATTGTTGAATTTCAGATAAACTGATTGAAGGATATCTAATTGTATGGGCAAATACATTGGTAAAACCAGTTTTTAATAATAAGTCGTTAATATAAGTGTCTCCGCCTATGGTCATATAGGGTTCTTGCCAAATAAGGTATAGACAAGGGGTGGATTGTAGCTGTAGAAAATGAGGGTGTTTACTTAAGTCTTCAAAGCGGTCTTTAATCAATTGGATTAGTACGGTTGCTCTAACTTTTGTTTGAGTAATTTGGCCAATTTCTTCAATCATCTTTAAAGCTTCCTCATACGTTGATACATCAGTCAAATGCACATTTGTAAATGCTTCCAAAGCTTCAACCTGTTCTTTTATATTTTCCTCTTTATTGGCAATGACTAGGGTAGGGGCTAAAGCTTTAATTTTTTCAATAGCTATATTTTTGGTGCCGCCTATTCTTGTTTTGGTTTTAAACCATTCGTTGGGATGAACACAGAATTTAGTAATTCCAACCACTTGGTCTGACAAGCCTAAACTGTGTAATAACTCAGTAATACTTGGTACCAAAGAAACAATTCTTAATTGATTACTGAGCATGAAGTCATTTTTTATTTAGTGTATAAAATTAATCAGTTAATTTGAGGATATAAGTATACGACTTTTGTAAAATCTTAAATTACAATAAATGGAATCTTGTAAAAACTGCGGGAATCAATTTACAGGAAAATTTTGCTCATTCTGTGGCCAAAAAAAATATGCAGAAAACGATAAATCTTTAGTGCATATTTTTGAGGAAGCATTCCATTTTCTCACTCACTTTGAAGGTAGTTTTTTTACAAGCGTCAAAACCATATTATTACATCCAGGTAAGTTAACGGTAGACTATTGTGCTGGTATTCGTAAAAAATATTATAGACCAATTTCCTTGTTTTTAATGGTCGTGATTATTTATTTGTTGAATCCAATGTATTCAGGACTTAATCAGGAATTCCGACACTTTAAAGATAATTCTATATACGGGCCTATAGCTAAAGCGACCATTGAAAAAAAAATATCCAATGCTACTATTACTGAAGCAGAGCTAGCGATAGCGTATGGGCAAAAATCAAAGAGTTTGTCTAAAGTGTTACTTTTTATATTCATTTTATCATCAACTGTTTTTTTATTCTTACTTTATTTTAAACAGCGAAGATGGTTGTTTGATCATGTAATTTTAGCAACTGAAATCAATACAATTTTTATCCTCTTGATTTTTATACTCTTTCCTTTATTGATGCTATTGATTAGAGTAATATTTCGAATGAACGGAGACATTGTTTCAGATGAAATTTATGCAATGCTCAGTTTTATTGCTTTTTTTATTTACAATAGTATTGCCTTCAAGTCAATGTTTAAAGAGTCGAGAATAAGCACCGCATTAAAAAGTTTTTTATTCACTTTACTGCATACCCTATTCTTTATCTTTGTATATCGATTTATTGTATTTAAAGTAACGCTATGGTTTATTTAGCTAAGCTTTGAATAACATCGTACTTGGTAACTATATGGTAGTCGCCTTTTTCATCTTTTGCTAAAACTGCGCCTATTTCTTTATTGATTAAACTTCCTAATCTTTCAACCGGAGTGTCAAAGTCTACAACAGGATATGCTGGTTCAATTACACTATTGACGATTGCATTTTTGATTTCAGGATTGCTGAATACTTTTTGAAATAATCCGTTTTCACTAACAGAGCCAATGGGTTGACCATCTTGCATTACAGGTATATGTTCAATATCATATTTCTTCATTAGCTCCACTGTTTCAGCTACCGTATTTTCTGGTGTGATTGAAACTAATCTTTTCGCATGTCTACCATTTACTATGTCTTTAAAGGTTTTAACGTCTAAGAAACCTCTTTCCATCATCCATTGGTCATTGTAAATTTTACCTACATACCTACTGCCATGATCATGGAAAATACATACAACCACTGCATCGGTGGGTAATTTATCTTTCAATTGAATCAACCCTTGCAAGCAAGAGCCAGCGCTGTATCCACAAAACAAGCCTTCTTCTTTGGCAATTCTTCTTGCCATAACTGCACCATCTTTATCGGTCACTTGTTCAAAATGGTCTATCACACTCATATCGTAGTTCTCTGGTAGAAAATCTTCTCCAAATCCTTCACTAATATAGGGGTGAACAAACTTCATGTCAATCTCACCTGTTTTGTAATAGTTGGTTAAAAGCGATCCGTAAACATCAATTGCCCAAATTTGAATATTTGGATTTTTTTCTTTCAAATACATGGCAGTTCCAGTGATGGTTCCACCTGTTCCGGCAGTGCAAACCAAGTGAGTAATTTTCCCCTCAGTTTGTTCCCATATTTCAGGACCTGTACTTTCATAATGCGCTTGACGATTGGCCAAATTATCGTACTGATTCATGTACATTGAATTGGGAATTTCTTTTCCCAAACGTTTTGCTACACTGTAATAGCTACGTGGATCTTCGGGCAATACATTGGTAGGACAAACAATTACTTCTGCACCAACCGCTTTTAAAATATCTGCTTTCTCTTTTGATTGCTTATCGGTTGTTACAAATATGCATTTATAGCCTTTCACACAAGCGGCTAATGCTAAGCCCATTCCTGTATTTCCACTGGTTCCTTCAATGATGGTTCCACCTGGCTTTAACTTGCCTTCTTGTTCAGCAACTTCTACCATTTTCAAAGCCATTCTATCTTTAATGGAATTGCCTGGATTAAAATAATCCACTTTTGCCAGTATAGTACCTGGAATACCTTTAGATACTTTATTTAACTGTATAATAGGAGTGTTTCCAATTGTTTCTAAGACATTTTTCTTCCACATAAAAACGAACGCTTGTTTGTACAAAGGTATTGTTTTGACCTAATAATTAGTGTCAACAGAAAATAAGTGAGGATATTTAGGAGTAATGGTTTGATAAAAATCCATTATTTCCTTCATGGTTGCAGGATAAGTACTAGGAAAGACTGTTTTTCCTATACCTGCGATTTTTTTATCGTAATCTACATAGCCCAATAAAATAGGTACTTGTGCATTGGTAGCCACATGAAAAAATCCTGTTTTCCATTCTGTACGTTTGCTTCTCGTGCCTTCCGGAGTGATTACAATAATCAGCTCTTGATGATCATTAAATAATTGAGTCATTGCCTCTACAAAACTGGGTCTATTCCCATCTTTTCTTGGCGTTCGATCAATTGCAATTCCTCCCAAGGGTTTCATGATTACACTAAATGGAAATCGCATCCATTCTTTCTTGACTGTAAATCGAATTTTTAACCCATACACGCCAAAGGACAAAATCATATACCAAAAATCCCAATTACTGGTATGAGGAGCGGCAATGACGATGCATTTATTTATGTCTTTGGGTAAATTGGTATCCAATTTCCATCCGCTTAATTTCAAGAGGAACATACAAATTTTGCGGAACATGTTAACTGTTTTGGATAGTTAAGAAGCTTGAAAAGAATCAACCATCTTGGTGCAGATATTAGTTGTAATCATTTTTTCTGCTAATGAAATCATATTGGAGAAGGCTTTAGCCGAACTAATTCCATGTCCTATAATCACAGGTTTTGCAACACCTAATACAGGAGTGCCACCGTAGTTTTCATAATGAAAACGACTTAGATATTCGTCATTTCCAAGACCTCGTTGCTTTGCTAGATCATAAAAAGACTCGGCCATTTTTAAAACAATATTTCCCGTAAATCCATCACAAACCATTACGTCTGCTTTCTCATTAAAGAAATCTCTTCCTTCAATATTGCCTACAAATTTGATTTGATGATTTTCCTTTAGAAGTGGGTAAGTGGCTTGCGCTAAAATATTTCCCTTTCCTTCTTCTTCTCCTACATTCACCAATCCTACAGTAGGTGTTTTAATTCCTAGAATATGCTCTGCATATAAACTGCCTAGTATGGCAAATTGGTTGAGTAGTTCGGGTTTGCAATCTGCATTTAATCCTACATCTAATAAAACACCAGTAGATCCATTTAATTTAGGAATTACAGTGGCTATCGTAGGTCTACTAACCCCTTCAATCGCCTTTATACTGAACATAGCGCCAACTAACATTGCGCCTGTATTTCCTGCACTAATGAATGCATCAATTTTTCCAGTGGCTAATAAATGAAATCCAATGGCAATTGAAGACTTTTGTTTCTCTTTTAATGCTTTGGTTGGATGTTCATGATACCCAATAGTTTCGGGAGCATGTATTAAATGCAAATTAGGCGATGAAACTTCATACTCTTTAAATAAAGGTTGTAATAAAGTTTCATCACCTATGCAATATAAGTTTACTGCGATATTTTTATTAGACAGGTACAGAAGTACTCCTTTCACCGCTTCTAACGGTGCAAAATCTCCTCCCATCATGTCTATTCCTATATTCATTGCAGTAAGCTAAGGGTATAACTGATCTGTAAAGGTTACGCTTTCAACGGTGCTTTTTCAGCAACTAACTTTCCTTTATAGAACAATTTTCCTTCGCTAACATGTGCACGGTGGCGAACATGAATTTCTCCGGTAGTTGAATCTTTGCTCAATGTAACTTCTTGTGCTACATAGTGCGTTCTTCTTTTTGCACTTCTCTGCTGTGAATGTCTGCGTTTTGGATTTGGCATTGCTCAAAATTTATGGTAACAAAATTTTTATTCTAAATCTTTAAACTTTTCTAATCCCTTCCATACGGTTGGGGTACTATCTCTTGTTGCTTCTTCTTCCATCTTCCTCAGTTTCTCTAACACTTCCTTGTTGCACTTTGGTCCTCCTAATTCTTCAGGGGAACAAGTTTTTTGCAAAGGTATGCTCAAGTTGACAAATTCATAAATCCAATTAGCTACCTGTAGATGACTCTCGTTTCTACTGATATAATATACATCTGGATCTTCTTCCTGCTCATTGAGTGTGTCTGGTTCATCTACCATTTTAACAATGATATTAAACTCGTCCCACAATTGAAGAGGAAGGGTATTTCCGCAACGATCACATCCTGCTTGTATGCTACCATCAATATCAAATTTCAATTGCATGAAACCTGATTTTTTGTCTAGTAACAACTTCACAGTAGCGTCACAATTACTGAAATCTTGCTCACCAAAAGGAATAAAGAACTTGTCGTCCACCTTGTATTCGTATACATGAACACCCGGCTTCAAACCCACAAATGCGATCTCGTATTCGCGCCGATGATTCATATCCACGTTTTTAAGGGTTTGCAAAGGTAGAAAAAACAGCCCAATTTGCCAAAGTAAACTAAAAATAAG
>JBMLPQ010000218.1:4852-13353 GCA_049242025.1 Sediminibacterium sp. | reverse complement strand
AGAGGTTTTTGAGTGCTTGTTTAATAATGTCTTCTAATGAACTGTTTTCGGGGGTATTTTGCATGGTTTTCTTAACAGCCTGTTCAGCCATTACTCTGCCAATACCTAATGAAATTAATGCATTTATGGCATCCGAATCCATTTGCGGGGTAACAAATCCGGGTAAAATGTTTTCATTATGCTGTTTGGCGAGTTTATCCCTGAGTTCAACAATCAATCTTTCGGCCGATTTTTTCCCAATTCCCTTGATACCCTCTAGTTGTTTGGTATTACCCTGAACAATTGCGCGGGTAATTTCTTCAGGCTTCATACCCGACAACATCATTCTGGCAGTAGAAGCACCCACCCCAGAAACGCTAATTAATTGTAGAAATAGGTCTTTTTCGGATAGTTCGGCAAAGCCAAATAAAGTATGTGCATTCTCTGTAATATGCAAATAGGTAAACAATTGCCCACTCTCTTTACTGCTTATTGCAGAAAAGGTATTCAGGCTAATTTGAAGATCATACCCTACTCCATTCACATCTACTACCACTCGGGCAGGCGTTTTAACGGCAAATTGACCACGAACGAATGCTATCATAAATGATACGAAAATAACAAAAAGAAAGCAATAAGGCGTACCTTCAACCTTTTATATAATCTTGATAATAAATGAATAAAAGAAGCGCAGCTATTACCGCAGTTGGAGGATATGTTCCTGAAACTAAGTTGACCAATTTTGATATAGAAAAAATGGTAGATACCAACGACGAGTGGATTAGAACCAGAACAGGTATTGAAGAAAGAAGAATACTAAAGGAACCAGGCAAAGCCAGCAGCGATATGGCAGTTCCTGCAATACAAGAAATACTTCGTAAAAAAAACCTAGCCCCTACAGATATTGATTGCATTATTTGTGCAACGGTAACACCAGACATGGTATTTCCAGCAACTGCTAATATTATAGCAGACAAATTGGGCGCAACCAATGCTTGGGGTTTTGATATGAGTGCAGCATGTAGTGGATTCTTATATGCGGTTACCACCGGCGCGATGTTTATAGAAAGTGGGCGTTATAAGAATGTAATTGTAGTAGGGGTAGATAAAATGAGTTCCATTATTGATTATACAGATAGAGCAACTTGCATCATTTTTGGAGACGGAGCCGGCGCTGTTTTATTGCAACCCACAGAAGATGAAGAATGTATTAAAGACAGCATCTTACGAAGTGATGGAAGTGGTAGACAATACTTACATATGAAAGCTGGAGGATCCTTAAAACCAGCAAGCGTAGAAACGGTCATGGCAAGGGAACACTATGCATACCAAGAAGGTCAAGCTGTTTTTAAATTTGCGGTAAAAGGAATGGCAGATGTAAGTGCAGAACTATTAGAGCGAAATAATTTAACTGCAGACGATATCGCTTGGTTAGTGCCACACCAGGCCAATTTAAGAATCATTGATGCAACGGCAAATAGAATGGGACTTCCCAAAGAAAAAGTCATGATCAATATTCAAAAATATGGTAACACAACAGCAGCAACATTACCCCTTTGTTTGTGGGATTGGGAAAAGCAATTAAAGAAAGGGGATAATATTGTTTTAGCAGCATTTGGTGGAGGATTTACTTGGGGTGCAACTTGGATTAAGTGGGCATACGACAGTGAATAATTTCTGATACAATCTTAAATAAGAAAAGAAGGGTATGAATAAAAAGTTCAAAGGAATTGGAACCACTGCCATACATGCATCTGGTCATGCCAATGCAGATCATGCACATTTAACACCAATCTATGCAAGCTCAACATTTACGTTTGATACAGCAACAGAAGGCAGTGAAAGATTTGCGGGAGCTGATAAAACAAAAATATACAGCAGGTGGGGCAATCCAAGTTTTACGGTTGCAGAAGAAATTATTGCAGCACTAGAAACATTTGGACTTACCAACGAACAAGGCGATCCGCTAAAAGTGAAAGCCCTTTTACATGCTAGTGGCCAAGCCGCATTAAGTACTTTATTTTTAGGTACATTAAGTAAAGGAGACACCGTATTAACGCATCAGGCATTGTATGGTGGCACACACGAACTCTTGCACAAAGTATTAGCGGATACAGGTGTAGAGACCATTATGATCAACCTAAATAATGAAGCAGCAATTGAAGAAGCATTTGTTCAATATCCTTCCATTAAATTGATTCATATTGAAACGCCCTCTAATCCTACATTGCGTTGTATAGATATAGAAAAAGTATGCCTCATTGCAAAAAGCAAAGGCATTTTAGTTTCTGTTGACAACACTGCAGCAACTCCTTATTTACAACAGCCATTTAAGTGGGGTGCAGATTTTGTAATGCATAGCACCACTAAATTTTTAAATGGACATGGAACTGCTATTGGTGGAATATTATTAGGAAAAGACCTCGCTTTAATGAATGGTCCCATTTGGAAATGGCATGTTTTATTAGGAGGCAATAGCAATGCATTCGATTCCTTTTTATTAACCAATGGATTAAAAACATTAGAATTAAGGATGGAGCGACACTGCAGTAATGCAATGCAGGTAGCCGAATATTTATTGAACCATAAAGCGGTAGAAAAAGTAAACTATTGCGGACTAGCTGCTCACCCTGATTACACCATTGCTAAAAAACAAATGAAGCATGCAGGAGCACTCATGAGTTTTGAACTGAAAGGAGGCATTGAAGCAGGGAAAAAATTTATTGATGCTTTACAAATTGGGATAAGAGCAATTTCATTTGGAACACCAGATACACTGTTGTCACACCCTGCAAGCATGAGCCATATGGGATTATCAAAAGAAGAACGTTTGAAATTTGATATCACCGACGGACTCATCAGATTAAGTGTAGGAATTGAGAATATTGAAGACATCATTTCAGATTTTGAACAAGCACTAGATACCCTATGAATATTCAAATCAGAAGAGCAGAAAGCAAAGATTGTGCACGATTACTCGAATTAATAAAGGAGTTGGCTTTGTATGAAAAAGCCCCCGACGAAGTGACGGTAACTTTGGACCATTTTATTGAAAGTGGTTTTGGCGAAAAACCAGTATGGTGGGCATTTGTAGCGGAAGAAACCAAAACAGATGGAAGTACTGCAATACACGGATTTGCGCTATACTATATTCGATACAGCACTTGGAAAGGACAAAGAATGTACTTAGAAGATATATTGGTAACAGAAGAAATGAGGGGACAAAAAATTGGGAAACTTTTATTTGACCAACTCATTGAAGAATGCAACCAAAAAGGATTCAAAGGAATGGTATGGCAGGTATTGGAGTGGAATGAACCTGCCATACGATTCTATAAAAAATATAATGCCGATTTTGATCCAGAATGGATTAACTGCAGTTTAAAAAACTAGTTCACCCCATTTACTACTACGGCAGCGCCTGCAATTTTACCAACCAATCCTTGTAATACTTTGCCAGGCCCACATTCAGTAAATTCAGTGGCTCCGTCTGCAACCATTGCTTGAACAGACTGCGTCCATTTTACTGCACCAGTTAATTGATTAATCAGGTTTTGTTTTATTTCTTGTGGATCAGTAACCCCTTTTGCAACCGTATTTTGATAAACAGGACAAGAAGGCATGTTAAAAACAGCAGCTTCAATTGCAGCTGCTAGTTCTGCTTTCGCAGGATCCATCAACGGAGAATGGAAAGCCCCACCAACAGGTAAAACCAATGCACGTTTTGCACCCGCTTCTTTCATTTTAATACAAGCTAAATCGATGGCTTTGATAGAGCCACTAATCACTAATTGCCCAGGACAATTATAATTAGCCGCAACAACAACTTCACCCGTTTCAGCTTGAATAGCTGCACAAATTTCTTCTACTTTTTCATCGGCTAAATTCAACACAGCAGCCATCGTTGAAGGATTTAATTCGCAGGCTTTTTGCATTGCTTTAGCACGAATGCTAACCAGCTCTAAGGCTTTATCGAAAGCCAACACTCCATTGGCAACAAGGGCAGAAAACTCACCCAAAGAATGTCCTGCAACCATATCTGGTTTTGCGCCTTCAATAGTTTTAAAAGCAGCTACGGAATGAATAAAAATCGCAGGCTGGGTAATATTGGTTTGTTTGAGCGCTTCATCCGTTCCAGTAAACATGGTGTCGCTAATACGGAAACCAAGAATGTCATTGGCTTGTTCAAACAATTCTTTTACAGAGGAATGTGCATCGTATAAATTTTTTCCCATGCCAGTAAACTGAGCACCCTGACCAGGAAAAACAAAAGCATGCTTTGCCATAAATATTTAATTTATGGCAAAGTAAATGATTTTTTAAAACTCAGTTTTTAATTCTAAGTATCTAAGGAATTCTTCCTTGCGTTTCTCTTCTTTAAACTTACCACCATAAAATGAGGTAATAGTAGAAGAAGTATCGTCTTCAACGCCTCTGCTAGCAACACAAAGGTGTTTGGCATCAATAACAATTGCCACATCTTCAGTGCCTAATTCTTTCTGTAATTCCTTAGCAATTTGCATAGTCAAACGCTCTTGCACTTGAGGACGCTTAGCATAGAACTCAACCAAACGGTTCAATTTGCTTAAACCAATTACCCTTCCATTGCTAATGTAAGCCAAGTGTGCTTTACCAATGATTGGAACAAAATGGTGTTCACAATTACTGTAAAAAGAAATATTCTTTTCAACCAGCATTTCATTGTACTTATACTTGTTATCAAATAAAGCCACTGCAGGTTTATTAGCAGGATTAAGCCCACTAAAAATTTCTTTAACGTACATTTTAGCCACACGCTTAGGTGTTCCCTTTAAACTATCATCAGTAAGATCAAGTCCTAGGGTTTCCATGATTGCTCTAAAGTGGTCTTGAATGATCGCGATTTTTTCATCGTCCGATTTATCAAAAGCACCAGCTACCATCGGGGTATCCACAGAAGTACTAATATGGTTGTCTCCCATTTCGTCTACAAGGTCTTCATCTGTGAAAACAATTTTATCACCATTCAGTCGGATATTCGACAAAATTTCGTTCTGTTTCATACAATCTAATTTTTAAAGTAAACTTCTCTTCTAGTTTTGCCCTGATTAAGTCGTAAATAACAACTGCAATGTTTTCAGCAGTAGGATTCAAGTCTTTAAATTCCTGCGTATCTAGATTCAAATTTTTATGATCAAACCGGTTTAACACCTGTTCTTTAATAATATCGCTCAAAATTTTCAAATCAATCAAATAGCCAGTCTCAGGATCAATTTCACCCGTAACCTGAACAATCAATTCATAGTTATGACCATGAAAATTTTCGTTATTACACAAACCAAAAACCGCTTTATTACGCTCTGCAGACCAAGCTGGATTATTCAGACGGTGTGCGGCATTAAAATGCTCCTTGCGGAATACAGTGATTCTTTTATTGTTCATTCTATAATATTCTTAAGTCAAATGCCAAGAGAACGTTTATTTGTTTGGTACTGTTTCAGAAGTGTGCTGATCAAGTGTCCAAACTAATTGTTCTTTAAATCTATCCAAATACGTACCAAAAACTAAAAAGGATACTATTTGGCAGATTTTATAATACTATAACGCAAGAAAAAGGATATTGTTTAAAGTTGTTCCCCAAAATATTCAACATAAATTCGAGGCGTTTCGTACAACTTTACACAATGCAACTTCACGGGGCTAGGTAAATGAGGTGCCAATTGATTCCAAATGGCCAAAGCTAAATTTTCTGTACTGCACATTTTACCTGCCATAAAAGGCACATCCATATTCAAGTTCTTGTGATCTAAATGGTCAATAACATGGGTCTTGATGAGTTTACTAAGGGCTTTAACATCAAATAAGAAACCGGTATCGGGATCGGGGGTGCCTTTAATAGTAATATACAGATCATAGTTATGTCCATGCCAGTTTTCGTTGGCACATACCCCAAAAACTTGCTCATTACGCTCTTTAGACCAAGCAGGGTTGAATAATTTATGCGCTGCATTAAAATGTTCTTGTCTGGTCAGGTACACCATTCCGTTAAAAATTTTTGCAAAGGTACAAAAATGGAGAAAGTTGCGTGTTTTTCGTCAACTTTACGGTATGAGGATCGTAATTACATCAGCCACAACGGCAGAATGGATGCCCACATTTGTAGACGTCAACGAACTGTATACTGGAAAAAGTAAACGATTAAAATTGCAGTTTTATCAATCAGGTGTGGGATTATTAGCGTCTGCAGTAGCCATCACCCGATTGGCCATAGAAGAACGCCCCGATTTAATTATTCAAGCCGGAATAGCAGGTAGTTTCAGTAAAAAATACGCCCCGGGGCAAGTAGTAGTCATTAACAATGAAATGTTAGGAGATACAGGAGTAGAAGAAAAAGGTGGCTGGAAAGACCTATTCGACATGAAGCTAGAAAAGAGCAGCTATCATCCCTTCGAAAAAAGAAAACTCCCCAATCCTTGGATTAAGCAATATAATTTATTGAATTTGCCAGTAGTAGATGGCATAACAGTCAATCAGGTGACTACACAACCAGATAGAATCTCACAATTAAAAAAGAAATATGGAGCAGCAGTAGAAAGCATGGAAGGCGCATCATTGCACTATGTAGGTAGAGAAACCGGAATTCCCTTTATACAAATACGAGCCATTTCTAATTATGTAGGTGAAAGAGATAAAAGTAAATGGTTGTTGAAAGAGAGCATAGAAGGACTCAACAAAGCATTACTCCAATATGTTGATAGTTTGTATAATGTGAAGTAAATCTGAAAAGAATAGCTGTTCAAACAATCCGTAATGATGAAATTTAGTCTGGCTTTTTCCCCCTGCCCCAACGACACATTTATTTTTGATGCGCTGGTAAATCAAAAAATAGATACCAAAGGAATATCTTTTGAAGTCTTTTTAGAAGATGTGCAAACGCTTAATGAGTGGGCAATTCAAGGAAAAATGGATTTTTCTAAAATCAGTTACGGGGTATGGAATAAAGTGCAACAACAATATCATTTACTCAATAGTGGAGGTGCATTAGGAAAAGGAGTAGGGCCATTATTAATCACAAGGCCAGGTATGCAGAATGCTGGCGTTAAGAATACCCATAGTCAGAATATATATTCGGACTCCAATCAATATTCAGTTGATGCGATAAACGAAATGACCATCGCCATACCCGGGGAAAATACCACCGCACATTTATTGTTTAGTTTGGCCTTCCCTAACGCAACAAAAAAAGTATTCAAAGTATTTCACGAAATAGAAAACGCAGTATTGAATGGAGAAGTAGATGCCGGTGTAATCATACATGAGAATCGATTCACTTATGAATCAAAGGGATTAGAAAAAATCATTGACCTAGGTGCTTATTGGGAAGAAACCCAACAATTACCAATACCGCTAGGAGGCATAATTGCGAAAAAAACTATTGACGCATCCATCATAGAACAAGTAGACGCACTTATAAAGGAAAGTATAGAATACGCATTTGCAAACTATCCAACAGTTGCACCTTATGTTATTGAGCACGCACAAGAAATGAGTGAAGACGTAATGCGGCAGCATATTAATCTCTACGTAAACGATTTTTCGCTCGATCTAGGTACAGAAGGTTTACAAGCAGTTGAAAAACTTACACGAATTTAATTAATAATATGCCAGGAAATCTTCACGCCTTCGCTACAATCCGTTAACACGTATTAAATGCTCGGCGTGAATTTTCCTGACATAAGTATTAAGTAAGTGTGCATCAGGAAAATTTTTTCTGAGCATTTAATCCTTCGAAGAAGGATTGCAGCGAAAGAAAAAATGTTTCCTGATGCATGCAGTAATTTAAAATTTAGTCCGAGAAATTTCTACACCGGTAGGATAGCTTAAGTCACTTTGATTTTCTACAGTAATAAACACTTCATCAAAGTCAAAAGCAGTAGTCGTTTTAAAAGTAGCTTTGTCCCCATTGGTCACTAATAACTGGCCTACATTTTTGGTACCCTGCCCTTTTGATACAACCCAAATACTGTAATTGGTTCCAGCAGGAATTAAACGATCAGGACTTGCAAGATTACGTGCGGTAATCTCAAGGGTGTTGTTTTTATTGTCATCCGTACTTTTTTTCGCAGAAATTTCAGCAGCAGGAACTACAGAAGAAACAGGAAACTTGGCAGTGGTAGCACAAGAAGCAAAAACAACAAACAATGTCAATACAAAGAAGTAATTGAACAATTTCATAAATAAGATTTTAGATAACTGTGATTTGCTGTAATCAGAAAATATCTAAATCATACGGTAAGCTACAACTAATAACCTAAGTAACCCCTACACAAACTGTTAATACTTATGTTGAAACAACTGCCTTACTAATATGCTACTATGTTGAAGCCTAATTATATAGTTGGCTGTTGGAAAATTTTCACTGAGCATTTAATCCTTCGAAGAAGGATTGTAGCGAAAGTGGAAATGTTTCCAACAGCCAAGACTAATGTAATATTTAAGAAGGCTTCAACGCAGCAGCATAAGTTTCAAGGACTCTTTTACGA
>JBMLPQ010000218.1:0-4752 GCA_049242025.1 Sediminibacterium sp. | reverse complement strand
TAATATTTAAGAAGGCTTCAACGCAGCAGCATAAGTTTCAAGGACTCTTTTACGAGCAACTTCATGCACCACGATAGGCTTTGGATAATTGAACTCTTGAAACTCAGGCACCCATTGCTTAATATACTTTAAGTCTTTATCAAATTTCTCTGTTTGCAGGTAAGGATTAAATACCCTAAAGTAAGGAGCAGCATCGCAACCACTGCTAGCCGCCCATTGCCATCCTCCATTATTGGCCGACAAATCAAAGTCTAATAATTTATTCGCAAAATAAGCTTCACCCCAACGCCAATCAATCAATAAGTGTTTGGTTAAAAAAGAAGCGACTATCATTCTAACACGATTGTGCATAAAACCAGTCGCATTTAGTTCACGCATTCCTGCATCAACAATGGGATAACCTGTTTTTCCCTCACACCATTGTTGAAACTCAGCTTCGTTATTGCGCCATTTTATTTTTTCGTATTCAGGTTTAAACGCACAACCTTGGCCTACTCTAGGGAAATGCCATAAAATCATTTGATAAAAATCTCTCCAGATTAGTTCATTCAAATAAGTCTCATTAAGTCCTGCTGCAATAGTAGCTAAGGCTCGAATACTCACTGTACCAAAACGCAAGTGCACACCCATTTTAGAAGTCCCATGTTCTAATGCAGGAAAATCTCTATTTTGGCTATACTTGCGCACAATCTCTTCATCCAATTTTTTTGAAGGAAATTCAGTTTCTACTTCTTTAAAATTCATAGAAGCCAAAGAAGGAATTTCAATAGGCGCTTGTTTATAAAAAGCATCAAAATATTGTTCCGTTAAATAAGGCTTTAAAAAATCTGCATTCAGTTTTGCCTTCCATTTTTTTGAATAAGGAGTAAATACAGTGTAAGGTTTACCATCGTCTTTGGTTACTTCATCTTTTTCAAAAATAACTTGGTCTTTATAAGTTTGAAAACCAACACCAGTATGAGCTAGCAAATCGGCAATTGCCTGATCGCGTTCTTGTGCATAGGGTTCATAATCATGGTTCGTAAAAACAGTTTGGATACTATACAATTGAACCAATTGAGTAAAAACATCCAAGGGCTTTCCATGAAATACTTTCATAGTACTACCCAAAGCAACCAATTCTGTTTGCATTTCGGTAATTGCTGAAAGAATAAATGCAACACGTTTATCGGACCTATCTTGCAATTGATCTAAGATAGTGGTATCAAAAATAAAAATTGGTAAAACAGGAATTCCCGATCGTAATGCATGGTATAAAGCGGCATTATCTTTTAAACGCAAGTCTCTTCTAAACCAAACAATATTGATAGCGGGCTTCATTGGAACAGTTTGGTTTTAAACAATGCAATTGTTAAAAAGTTTAAATGTTCTTTGGAAAAGGATCACTAAAGAGATTGGGGGTATCCATGCCAGCAATTTCATCTGGTTGTAATAAACATTTTTCAAGTGATTCAATCATTTGAGTTTGATTGATGTCTTGACCAATGAAAACCAGCTCATTCATACGATCGCCCCAAAGCTTATGCCACTTAGATTCTATATAATCTTGATTTTCTATAAATGATGGATACTTAATTCGTTCAGCGTAAGGCATACTCATCCACCAAACTCCCGCCTTTTCCAACCTAGATGATCCACCCGCTTGACTAAAATTAATTGCTTCATTAGGCCGAGAAGCCAACCAGAACAAACCCTTTGCACGTATGATCCCCATTGGATATTCTTCATTTAGATATTTCCATAAACGCAAGGGATGAAAAGGTTTTTGATTCCTAAAAACAAAGGAGCTAATACCATACTCTTCTGTTTCCGGTGTATGCACTCCTCCTGCTAACTCTTTTTGCCAACCAGCTGAATTTTGAGCTTCTTCAAAATCAAAAAGTTTCGTATTTAGCAATTCATTGGGATCCACTTTTGAAAATGAAGTAGCAATGATTTTAGCATCAGGATTTAATTTTTTGATTGCTGCTTGCAATAAGCCCAAAGTAGGAGTATCAATTAAATCGGTTTTATTCAATACAATTACATTGGCAAACTCAATTTGATCGGTGAGCAAGTTTACAATGGTCCTGTAATCTCCATCGATATCTGTTAATTGACGATCAACTAACAATTCATTGGTACCAAAATCTTTAAAGAAATTAAAGCAATCAACCACTGTAACCAATGTATCGATATAACTAAATTTTGAAAGATCAATTTTACCGTCTTCGCTCACAAAACTAAAAGTTTGCGCAACAGGAACTGGTTCTCCAATACCAGTATTCTCAATGAGCAAATAATCAAAACGATTTTCGTTTGCTAATTTTTCAACTTCAATCATCAAGTCTTCTCTGAGTGTGCAACAAATACATCCATTACTCATTTCAACCAACTTTTCATCTGTTCTAGACAAAACATGCTGATTCTTAACCAAATTAGCATCTACATTCACTTCACTCATATCATTCACAATAACAGCTACTTTCAAGCCCACTTTATTGTGCAGAATATGATTGAGTAGCGTTGTTTTTCCAGCACCTAAAAATCCACTGAGGAGTGTAACGGGTAATTTGCGTGTATTCATTATGCAACTTTGTTGCAAAATAAAGCAAACTTTTTTAATAATGCAACAATGTTGCAAAGTATTCCACGCTAAAATATGTCCGAAAAAATTTCTTTATACAAATGCGGCACTAAGTGGTGCGAATAGGCATTCTTGCCACATTGCTTCACCCAGCGCATTCCATAAATGGCATTGGTGAAAAAAACTTCAGAAGCGTTGGCTAAATCATCTACACTAACAATGCCCTCTTTTACTTCATAACCTCGTTCTTGCAACTGCTTCAACATATATCGGCGCATTACGCCAGACACAGGACCTTCCGATAAAGCTGGGGTTATTATCGTTCCATTGTTGATAATAAAAACATTGGCAATGGTGGCGTCGGCAATATTGCCCTGAGGATTTAATAAAATCGCATCATTTAAGTGATGTTCTTTTGCCCATAATGCAGCCATGGTATAGCCCAAATAGTTATTCGATTTCAACAAGGAAAAATGGTCTGCCTGTTTTACTGCAGCAGCGTAAATATCAATCTCTAATCCATTTTCATTTAACCGATTGTTCATTGGATTCAATGTCCAAGTTTGAACGAGCAAATGTGGAAAATGATTTTGCTCATCATAAATTCCACCATCTCCCCTATAAATAGTCACCCTAACTCGAGCCAATTGATGGTGCTGATTCTTGGCAACCAATTGTTGAATTGCATCTACAATATATTCAGCCGTAAAATAGGTAGGCGGTTTAAACTGCAAAATGTGAAGGGTATGAAACAATCGTTCTAGATGCAACTGCTCTAATAGTATTTTCCCTTTATACCATTTCATGGTTTCAAAAAATCCATCCCCATACCTGAAAGACCGATTATTAGGCGAAATCAACAGCTTATCGTGCTTTAAGATTTTACCATCGCTAAAAAGAAATTGAGCAGCATGCATGCAACAAAGATAGATTGAAGCTAAATTCGTTGGAGTAATTATTCTTTATGATCATACGCCAAATTATCCAAACCCTTGAAAGCTATGCTCCGCTTGCTTATCAGGAGTCTTACGACAATGCAGGCCTACTTACTGGGATGGCCAATTGGGAATGCACTGGGGCAATTGTTACATTAGACGCTACCCTAGCGGTATTGCAAGAAGCTAAAACAGCAGGAGCTAATTTGGTAGTAGCCCATCATCCAATTTTATTCAAAGGCATTACTAAAATCAACGGAAAAAACTATGTAGAAGAAGCCTTGATTTATGCTATTAAAAATGATATAGCCATCTATGCCATTCATACCAACTTAGACAATATTTTGGGCGGAGTAAATACGGCGATAGCAGAAAAATTAGGTTTAAAAAATTGCAAAATATTACAACCCAAAAAATCAATTCTTACTAAACTGGTCACATTTGTGCCTACCCCGCAATTATCACAAGTGCAAGAAGCATTGTTTGCAGCAGGCGCAGGTCATATTGGGGAATACAGTGAAACCAGTTTTAGCTCAGGGGGGATTGGCACTTTCCGAGGATCGGAATGGTCTAATCCAACTATTGGTACGCCGGGAGTGCGGGAGCAGGTAGATGAAACAAGAATTGAAGTAATACTTCCCAACTATCTCGAACAAACAGTGGTTGCAGCACTTAAAGCAGCTCACCCTTATGAAGAAGTTGCGTACGACTTAATTCCTTTGAACAATCTGAACCAAAAAGTTGGGTCTGGCATGATTGGACAGCTACAATCCCCCATGGAAGAAAAAGCCTTTTTAAGCTTATTAAGCACCCAATTTGACCTAAAATTGGTCAAACACACCCCATTATTAGGTAAAAAAGTGGAAAAAATTGCCCTTTGCGGCGGTGCTGGTAGTTTCCTAATTAAAGACGCTATTGCTGCTGGAGCCGACTTTTTTGTTAGTGCAGACATCAAATACCATGAGTTTTTTGACGCCAATAACCAGCTGGTGGTAGCCGATATTGGGCACTGGGAAAGTGAACAATACACGATTGACTTGCTTTTTTCGCTAATAACCAGCAAATTCCCTAACTTTGCCGTCCTTAAAACAAGCGTACAGACAAATCCTGTGCATTATTTTTTGGGATAAACCTTTATAATTACGAACACGATATGGCATCTGTAAAAGATTTCTCCGTTGAAGAAAAATTAGTAAACCTACTTCGTTTACAAAAAATTGACAGCAAACTCGATGAAATTCAGGTATTAAA
>JBMLPQ010000217.1:0-1027 GCA_049242025.1 Sediminibacterium sp. | reverse complement strand
TCGGCAATTTGATGCAAGAACATATTGTGTTCTACTACCATCTGATCAATTTCAGGGGTAGTATTACGAAGATTCTCAAAATAGGCACGCTCTTCAGGGCTCATTTCTCCGCTGAGGTATCTTTCAATTGCGTCTAGTAATAAAATATCATCCATATGCTTACTCTCCAATATTATATTGCGAAAAGAATAATTTCTTTAATCGCATCAAACATTTGTATTTCTGGTTCTTCGCGTTATCTGCATTGGTATATCCGAATTCTGCTGCCAATGCATTCATGTCCATTTTTTTTAGATAATAACCTTGAAGTAAGCTTTTGCAGGGTTCCCCCAAACTATTCAAAGCCCTATCCATTATAACAAACTCCGCGTTTCTTTTTTCATGGGTTTCTAAATCCTCTTCAACAGCAACTGTTTCTTCAAACCCATCAACCGATCCAATAAACCTACCCATTTGTTGAAGTCTTTTTAACCAAAGTCTTCTGCAAACAGAATATAGATATGTCTTAATCTGACACGTTAGCACAAATGAGTCCGTCTGAGACTTTTCGTACAAAGCAATCATTGCTTCTTGAAATATGTCTCTTGCTTCGTCGTAGCTCCCATTATTATTCAAAATAAAAGTCTGAATCATATTAAAATTATCTTTATATATGATTTCAACAGACTTAGAATCATTGTGAGCCAGTCCCTTCAATAATGCTTGTTCGTTCGTATCTCCTTTCACTATCTGTTCCTTTAATACAGTTGTAAGCTTAAAAGTAACCCAAAATAGCCCTAAATATTTTTATAAAAAAAATTTGAAACGCCGGGTTACCTTTTTCTCGTTGGCGTATTAATCAGTAATCATTCAAACTAAAAAAGAAAAAAAATGAAAAAATTGTTATTCGTATTAGCATTAGGCGTATTCGCATCTTGCGCTGGAGAAAACAAAGAAGCTGCTGCTGATTCAACTGCAACAACAGTTGATACTGCTGCTGCAACTGTAGATACTGCTGCTGCAACTGTAGATACTGCTGCTGCTGCTG
>JBMLPQ010000216.1:10111-13377 GCA_049242025.1 Sediminibacterium sp. | reverse complement strand
GCTTGTGCAGCAGGTTGTGTAGGATCTTGTGTAATGGTTTTACTGTATCTATTTAATTCCATAATGATTGCTATTTAAACTATATCTAAAAAGGCTTTACCACCCGTTGCTTATACGCTTGTTGTATTTTATAACTATTGGTTTGGTTCCATTCTTTAGGAAATTCATATTCATCTAAAGATTTCCAACCAATTACTTCAGCAGCAGTACCACAGAAAAAAGCTGCATCCGCTTGTTTAATATCTTTGATAGAATACACCCCTTCGTTCACTTCAATATTGAGTTGCTTACAAATTTCTAAGACTGTTGCTCTGGTAATCCCTGCTAAAATATGACCAGGTTGAGGCGTGTATAAAATACCGTCCTTTTCAAAAAACACATTAGCGCCAGGACCTTCTGCGGCACAATCATTCATGTCTAATAAAAAAGCTTCATCAAAGCCTTTGTCTTTTGCTTCCTGACTAGCCAAAATAGAATTCACATAATGCCCAGCAGCTTTTGCGTGTATTTTAAAAGCTTTAGGATTAGGCCGCTGAAAAGAAGAAGTCATAATGCGTAGTAATTGATCTCCTAAAAAAGGAGCCATTTCCCAAGCTTCAATAAAAACATAAGATTCAGTATTGCGCGCAAAACTCATATTTGCAGGAGCATACACTACTGGACGTATATAAGCATCGCCCAAGTTATTTTGCTTCAACACTTCGTAAGTAGCTTCAATTAATAGTTGCGTATCAAATGAATAAGGAAGATTAATTGCCTCTGCAGAAATTTTCAATCTTTCAAAATGCTCAAGGGCTTTAAAAATGGCAACTGAGCCATCACTTGTTTTATAAGAACGAATGCCTTCGAATACGGAATAACCATAATGAAGCGATTGGCTATACAAATCCATTTTTGCATCAGCAGCTTTCACAAATGATCCATTATGATAAATAATGGTATCTGCTTGGTAATAATTCATTTCAGGATATTTAAAAAAAGTGGGAAAGGAAATTCAGACTAGATAATGGTTGAGGCATTTATAGTAGCATTGGTGCCTTGGTTGGTCTCGTGCTTCTTTCGAATATAATCCGATAACAAATCACCTACTGCCTCAGTACCATAATTATTGATTGGGTCAATATCTTTCGTAACAAAAGCATGTGTTAATGTCCAATTCACAGCCTCTCTAACCGCATTGGCTTCTTCCATTAAACCAAAATGATCTAACATCATAGCAGCAGATAAAACAGATCCCAAAGGATTGGCAATGTCTTTTCCAGCAGCTTGCGGATAGGATCCATGAATAGGTTCAAACATCGCAACTGTTTTTCCAACAGATGCAGAAGGCAATAAACCCAAAGAACCACTTAAAACACTGGCTTCATCACTAATAATATCGCCAAACATATTTTCAGTTAACACTACATCAAATTGAGCAGGATTAACAATGATTTGCATGGCAGCATTGTCTACAAACATATAGTCTACTGTTATATCAGGAAATTGAAAAGCCATTTCCTGAACAACTCTGCGCCAAAGCCTGGAGGTTTCTAATACATTAGCTTTATCAATTAAGGTTAGTTTTTTTCTTCTTTTTTGCGCGTATTGAAAAGCCATTTTAGACACCCGAACAATTTCTAATTCATGGTAAGCACATTCATCAGTAGCATAAGTTTTATCTTCGGTAAGCATTCGCTTGCCAAAATAAATACCGCCAGTCAATTCTCTGAATATTATAAAATCAACTCCTTCCAATTGCTTACTCTTTAATGGAGAAAGATGATGCAGCGAACGATAAGTATTAATTGGACGAATATTAGCAAACAAACCCAACTCCTTACGCAACTGAAGTAAACCCTGTTCGGGTCTTACTTTTGCAGAAGGATCATTGTCAAATTTTGGATGACCAATGGCTCCAAATAAAATGGCATCGCTTTCTTTGCAGATAGCTAATGTTTCCTCGGGCAATGCAGAGCCCGTTGCATCAATGGAAACAGCGCCCATTAATCCATGCGTATATGTAAACTGATGACCAAACTCTTCTGCAATTGCATTGAGCACTTTAATAGATTGAGCCGTTACTTCAGGACCAATTCCATCTCCATTAATGACTGCTATTTTCTTTTCCATATTAGCCTTTTTCTAGTTCAAATTTTTCAATTGTTGCTTTACGACTGATCAGAAAATCGATATCGTCGTATCCATTTAACAAACATGTTTTTTTATACGGATTCAATTCAAAAGAAGCTTGTGCGCCGGTAGCATCAATGGTTATAGTTTGTGCAGCCACATCAATACTCAATGTATCTGTAGCACTTAAAGCAAAAATTTGCTGCAAAAAATCGTCTGATACAATCACAGGCAATACACCGTTATTGAGTGCATTATTTTTAAAAATATCCGCAAAAAAACTAGAGACCACTGCCTTAAATCCATAATCTAATAAAGCCCATGCAGCATGCTCTCTAGAAGAACCGCAACCAAAGTTTTTTCCTGCCACCAAAATATCACCGGAAAAACTAGTTTGATTCAAAACAAAATCAGGCTTGGGTTTCGATTCATCATCTTGTTCGTAACGCCAATCTCTAAATAGATTTTTACCAAAACCATCTCTGGTGGTAGCTTTTAAAAATCGTGCAGGAATGATCTGATCCGTATCCACATTTTCTATGGGTAAGGGGACAAATGAACTTTTTATTTGCTGTAAAGCTTGCATAATCTATGTTCTACTAATTTGGATTAATTAAATCTCTTACATCGGTTACCACACCTGTAATGGCTGCAGCTGCTGCGGTTAACGGACTAGCCAACAATGTTCTTGCACCAGCACCCTGTCTACCTTCAAAATTTCTATTACTGGTGCTAATACAATATTCACCAGCTGGAATTTTATCTTCATTCATTCCTAAACAAGCACTACATCCTGCTTGTCTTATTTGAAATCCTGCTTCAGCAAATATTCTATCTAATCCTTCTGCATGAACTTGTTTGGCTACTTGCTGAGAACCAGGCACAATCATCACTTTTACACCATCGTGTTTTTTTCGTCCTTTTACCAATGCCGCAACCAACCGCAGGTCTTCAATTCTAGAATTGGTACAGCTTCCAATAAATACGTGTTGAATAGGCATCCCTAATAAAGCAGCACCATTATTTAAACCCATATAGGTTAATGCATGCGCTAAATTTTTGCGCTCGCCTTCGTTACTAATCGACGCCGTTAATGGAATAGTTGCATCAATTGCCATCCCTAAACCAGGATTGGTTCCATAAGTTATCATGGG
>JBMLPQ010000216.1:0-10011 GCA_049242025.1 Sediminibacterium sp. | reverse complement strand
GCGAATAGTACTACCTGCATACTCAACAAAATAGCCAGTAGCACCACTTGCCGAAATTTTAGCAATGATGTAAAGGATAATATCTTTAGAAACAACTCCACTAGATAATTCACCATCAATATTGATTCGCATGGTTTTCGGCTTGGTTTGTAACACACATTGTGAAGCAAAAACCATTTCTACTTCGCTGGTTCCAATTCCAAAAGCGATGGTACCAAATGCCCCATGTGTGCTGGTATGACTGTCTCCGCAAACAATCGTCATACCCGGCTGAGTAATACCTAATTCAGGACCAATCACGTGAACAATTCCTTGATAAGGATGTCCTAATCCATATAATTCTACCCCATGCTTATCACAATTTTCTATTAATTGATCCACTTGCATTTTACTCAACTGATCCTTGATAGGTAAGTGCTGATTTAAGGTAGGCACATTGTGATCAGCCGTTGCAATGGTTTGCTTTGGTCTAAACAAAGTAAGACCTCGCTTTTCAATCCCATTAAAAGCTTGCGGGCTGGTTACTTCATGAATAAAATGTTTGTCAATATATAATACGGAAGGACCATCTTGTATTTTCTCTACAACATGTGCATCCCAAATTTTATCAAATAATGTTTTTCCCATTGTATGTTGATTATGCTATTGCCCTTACTTTATTGTAGCTGGTTGCTAAATGTTGTAAATCGGTTTCTACTACTTCTTTTTTACCATCTGCAACTAATAAAAAATGCTCGTATAATGCATCAATATCATCTCTGTTGAATTCGTATCCAAGCTTTTGAAAACGGTGAGCCAATGCACTTCTACCACTTCTTGCAGTTAAAACAATTTTGCTCCCTTCGGCACCTACCAATTCAGGATTAATGATTTCGTATGTTTCAGCACACTTTAAAAAGCCATCTTGATGAATACCAGATGAATGTGAAAATGCATTCGAACCCACAATGGCTTTATTGGGTTGAACAGGCATCCGCATGGTATCGGAGACTTCTCTACTCAATGGATTCAGCATTTGGGTGTTAATATTAGTAAATAAGTTCAGCTGCTTATGTTGTGAAATAATCATTACTACTTCTTCTAATGATGTATTACCAGCACGTTCACCTAAGCCATTAATGGTACATTCTATTTGACGAGCACCACTCATAACGCCACTAATTGAATTGGCAGTAGCCAAGCCCAAGTCATTGTGACAATGACAAGAAAGAATGGCTTTGTCTATATTAGGAACATTGTTTCTTAAAAACGCAATTTTTTCACCATACTGATGAGGCAAACAATAACCTGTAGTATCTGGTATATTCACTACAGTAGCACCTACAGCAATTACCGCTTCAACCACTCTAGCTAAATATTCATTGTCCGTTCTACCTGCATCTTCCGCATAGAATTCTACATCGTCGGTAAAATTTCTAGCCCATTTTACACATTGAATAGCACGAGCCAAAATCTCATCTTGAGTAGAATTAAACTTGGCTTTGATATGAAAATCAGAAGTGCCTATTCCGGTATGAATTCTTGGTCTCACTGCATATTTAAGTGCTTGAGCAGCTACTTCAATATCTTTTTGTACAGCCCTTGTTAAACCACAAACGGTTGCATTTTTAATATGTTTAGCAATTTGAGTAACCGACTCAAAATCGCCTGGGCTAGATACAGGGAAACCAGCTTCAATGATGTCTACCCCTAATTCTTCTAATTGTAAAGCGAGTCTTAACTTTTCTTTGGTATTGAGTTTACAACCAGGTACTTGTTCTCCATCGCGAAGCGTAGTATCAAAAATGTGAATTTTTTCAGCCATATTCCTTGGAATTTTATATATAAAAAGACAGGCACGATGCTATTGCTATTGATTGCCTTTAATAACAACAGTACGGCCTGTCGTATTCGAATTTAGATTGCCTTATCTTTAGTTCTGAAACAAAAGAGGTAGGTTTTTACGATGTATAAACCCATTCAAAAACCTTAAAAGTCAATACAGTATTGAATTATAGACTAACTTTTTTACGATGCCCAACAGAACAACAGATGCCTTATTTCAATTAATTCAGTCACTAGAAAGGGCCGAAAAACGCAATTTCAAGTTGTATATGACCCGCAATTCGGGAACAAGCAATTTAAAAGTGGTTCAATTATTTGATGCTTTAGATAAAATGCCACAATATGATGAAGCCATTTTACTCAAGAAAACACCCAGTATTCAAAAGCAACAACTGTCTAATTTAAAAGCACATTTATACCAAGAAATACTAGCAAGCGTTCGTTTATTAAAGCAGGAAGAAAATATAGACTTGCAATTACATGAACAATTAGACTTTGCCAGAATTTTATACAATAAGGGACTAAATATTCAAAGTTTAAAAATACTAGACAAGGTTAAAGAATTGGCAAAAGCCAATAACCAAGTAACCTATATTCAACAAGTACTGTTTTTAGAGAAAAAAATTGAATCCTTGTATATTACTAGAAGTATGCAAGATAGAGCTGAGAAACTTTGTGCTGAATCAGAAGAAACCAATGAGCGATTGGTGAATATCAGTACGCTTTCTAATTTGTCGTTGCTACTTTACGAATGGTATATCAGAAACGGGCATGCGCGAAATGAAGCAGATAAAAATGCACTAGATATTTATTTTAAACATCCGCTATTGCATGAAACTGAGCAAGGAAAAGGGTTTTATGAAAAACTTTATCTCTACCAATGTTTTTGCTGGTACGCATTTATTACCCAAGAATTTTTAATGTACTACCGATACTGTATTAAATGGACAGAACTATTTAAAGCAGAGCCTAGAATGATTGAAATTGAAACAGCGCATTTTATTAAAGGCATGCATAATTTATTGGGAGCGCATTTTGATTTGAGGAACTATCGAAAATTCAATGAAACAATAAAAGAATTTGAACGATTTATTGAAACCCCAGTAGTTCAAAACAATATCAACAATAAAGTACAATGTTTTACTTATTTATATACGGCTAAATTGAACAAACATTTCATGGAAGGCACTTTTACCAAGGGCTTATTATTGATTCCAGAAATTGAAGAACGACTATTGGAATACGAAGGATATTTAGACCGACACCGAACATTGGTATTTTATTATAAAATTGCCTCTTTGTATTTTGGAAGTGGCGACGCAGAAAAAAGCATCGATTATCTAAATAAAATCATCAACTTAAAGGTAGACCTTAGAACAGATTTACAATGCTATGCTCGACTATTGCATATGATAGCACATTATGAAATGGGCAATTACGACTTACTGAAATACTTACTTAAATCTGTGTATCGATTCATGGCTAAAATGCAAAACCTGAGTGCAGCAGAAGAAGCCGTATTTAGTTTTTTAAAGAAATCCTTTCATAGTGCACCCAATCAAGTTAAACCATTGTTTCAAAATTTATTGACCCAATTAAAAGAAATGGCAAATGATAGATTAGAAACAAGGGCATTTATGTACCTCGATTTTATTTCGTGGCTCGAGAGTAAAATTCAGCGTAAACCAGTACAGAGTATCATCAGACAAAAGTTTCTTGAAGCCAAAAAAAGAACTAGTGACGCATAATAGCTTGCGTGATGGGGAAACTCATATGCATAGCACAACCAGAAGTTGGAGCAGTATGAATACTAATAGTTCCATTAAAAAGTTCTACTCTACTCGTAATATTGTATAGGCCAATACCCTTTTTTTGTACAGCCAAATCAAAGCCAACTCCATTGTCGTAGATAGACAAATAAATACTATTTATATTTCTACCTAAGTCTATTTTAAGTTCACTGGCCCCAGCATGTTTTAATACATTATTTACTTGCTCTTGTACAATTCTAAAAAGACTGAGCTTAAAATCATAATGAATATCATCCTCAAAAAAAGTATCAGAAACAAATTCAATTTTCATTGTATTTACTCCATTCACATCTTCTAAAACACTTTCAATAGCTTTTACCAAACCGAAGTCCTTAATCAAAGGTGTAACCAATCCTTTAGACAATCTTCTTATTTCTTCAATAGCATGCAAAATAAAATCGGCAGATTGGCGCAATAAATCAGAGCCTGGAGCATGCTTTTTCTCAGCTGAAGCAATGTACATCATTGCAACAGTTAATTGTTGGTTCACATTATCATGTAATTCTCTACTAATATCATGACGCTCTTGTTCTTGTGTATTAATAACCGCTTCAGCAATTTCTTTTTGCTTAATTAACCGCTCTTCTTCCAGTTTTTTCTCTAACAATAATTTACCGGTAACATTTTGAGCAATGGCCATTACAGCATTTCGTTCATTGAACTGGATTCTGTGAGAAAACACATTCATGAAAATCCGTTCGCCATTTTTGGTGATATGCTCCCAAACTCCTCCTGAATCCAAATCTTCTGAAGCGGAAATATGTTCAATAAAAAGTTTCAGCTTACCATAATTTTCAGGAGTTCGTAAATCCCACAAAGTCAACTTCACAAATTCTTCGCGCGAATAGCCATATTCTTTTTCGGCCATATCATTCACTTCTAAAATTTCATGCGAAGCTAAATCCCAAATAAAAATAGCCATGGGATTGTAATAGAACAAGCTGCGATATCGCTCATTACTAATTCTAATATTCTCTAGATTGCGCTTACGTTCAATACTGTATTGAATAGACTTGGAAAGTAATTTTTCATCAAACTCACCCTTTACCAAATAATCCTGCGCACCTGCAGCCATTGTTTCAAGGGCCATTTCCATATCAGACAAGCCCGTCAACACAATAATAGGAATGGCAGGCGCTATATGATTGATATGTTTAAACGACTCAATCCCCGCACTGTCAGGCAAGGAAAGGTCTAATAGAATTAGACTAGGATGATCCTTTTTTAACAATAAGTCTGCCTCTTCATTGCTTTTTGCTTTAATGATTTGTCCAATGGGCAATCGAGTTTTCCACAAGAGCCCTTCTAATACAAATAAATCAGCAGGATTATCTTCTACAATTAGAATGCACAATAAAGCATTAGTCTCAGGCATAGATTCGTTCTATGGCGTCTTTAAATTTCTCATTCACCACTTTACGCTTCAAACTTAATTTAGGCGTCATTTCTCCAGTGTCTACAGTCCATTCTCTTGGCAATAATTCAAACTTCTTAATCTGTTCAACATGATTAAAGAATTTATTGAAACTCTCTACCAATTCACGATACAGTTCTAATACTTTAGGATGATGAATTACGTCTTCGTTGGTAGTATATGGAATTCCTTTCTCTCTCATCCACTCTTTAAGGGTTGCAAAAGAAGGAACAATTAATGCTCCAACAAACTTACGCTCCGATCCAACCACCATTACTTGTTCAACAAATGGACTTTCTTTTAATTTATTCTCGATGGGTTGAGGTGCAACATATTTTCCACCGCTGGTTTTGAAGAGTTCTTTTTTACGGTCGGTAATTTTTAAAAATTTGTTTTCATCCCAAACACCAATATCGCCTGTTAGCAACCATTCATCTTTCATGGTTTCTGCAGTTAAGTCAGGACGCTTATAATAGCCCTTCATTACACAAGGACCAGTTACCATAATTTCTCCATCTTCGGCCAACTTCACTTGAATACCTTCAATAGGAGGTCCTACTGTACCAAATTTAGTTCCGCCTTTCTCTTGTCTGTTCACACAAATAACTGGGCTATTTTCTGTAGGGCCATATCCTTCATAAACAGGCACACCCGCAGCATTAAAAATGCGTAATAATTTTACTTGACAAGCAGCGCCACCAGTAATAATAAAAGAGATATTTCCTCCTAATGCTTCTCTCCATTTAGAAAAAATCAATTTATTCGCGATGGCCAATTGAATATTATACCAAATGCCACCACTTACTCTATTGTCATATTTTTCTGCTAAATCAACTGCCCAGAAAAATAATTTTCGTTTAGTGCCAGTAAGTTCACTACCCTTGGCCATGATTTTTTCGAATACTTTTTCAAGCAATCTTGGAACAGTAGTAAATCCATTTGGCTTAATTTCCTTTAAATTATCTCCAATGGTTTCAAGGCTTTCAGCATAATAAATACTGATGCCACTATATAAATAGATATAAGTACAAGTCTTTTCAAAAATATGATTCAAAGGCAAGAAGCTAAGCACTTTAGATTCAGGTGAATCATTAAATGGAAAACTTTGTTTACTAAACTGAACATTGGTGTAAATATTAGCATGAGAGAGCATCACACCCTTTGGCGTGCCCGTTGTACCAGAAGTATAAATAATGGTAGCTAAATGCTCAGTGGGAACCGATTTTTTAATTGCATCAACTTCTGCTAAAAGTTCATCAGTTGCTAAAGCACTTACTTCAGTCCAATGTTTTGCACCAGCAATGGTATCAAAAGTATAAATGCCCTGAATAGAAGGTACTTTATCGATGATGCTTTGCACTTTTAACAACAAATCTTCGCTACTAACAAAAATATATTTAACAGCAGCGTCATTTAAAATGAATGCCAATTCATTGGGATTGGTAGTTGGATAAACTGGAACCAAAATTGCTCCCGCTTGTTGAACAGCTAAATCGGTAAAAACCCACTCGGGTCTATTATTGCTGATGATGGCAATTTTATCACTCGACTCTGGAGTAAAATCATTGGCTTTTACGCCTAATGATAGTAACCCTGCACTGAGTCGATTTATCGTATCAGCTACTTGTTGCGTACTGTAGGTTTTCCATTTCCCATTTTCTTTGGCAGCCAGCATATCATTCTTTGGAAAATTTTCCAGCTGATGAGCTACCGCATCAAATAAACGCTTTGTATTCATATTGCAATCGTTAGAAGTGAGTACACTTTATTTAAATGGTCAAATTAGGCAAATAAAAACAAATAAAAAAGCCAGTTTGCACTGGCTTAACAACTAATATGCATATACTAGTTTAAATAGTACTGTCCTACAGGCTGTCGGTAAATTCTACTTTGCTGAAATTCTTTAAATTTTTGAGCTTCTTCAGCATGGGTATTTTGCCAATTCTGGTAAGCTTCTTCACCAAAAGATGCTCCAAATAACCATTGATTATAGGCTTCAAAAATGCCTTCCCTAATCATATGCTGCCAATGCAAAAACAATTGATAAGGAAATTGGGCTGCATTTTCAGACATCCATTCCATTAGTAAACGAGTTTTAATGCTACTAATATGATCAATGGTTAATCCATCAGCAACCAATGGTTTAGTCTTTTCGTAGATGGCCAATTGCTTTTTTTCAAATTCTGAATACTTAGGAACCAGATGATAAGGGGTTTTTACAATTGGTCTTAAAATATTTTTATATGCTTCAAGCATGGCTTTTTTAACTTCTGCAGTTCTAGTAGAGTAGCTTTCTAAATTCACAAACAATTCTCCATGAATCAATACCCTTATCCAGTTCATTTCTTTATAGTAATACTTAGCGGCATGGTAATAATTACCACTGTAAGAAGGCGCAAGTTCAATCCCTTTTTCCCAGGTAGCAATGGCTTCTTCTTTTTTATTTTCTTGTATTAAACACTCCCCAAATTCACTGTAAATAATTCCACCATCAGGAAATTTTTTCAGGGCACGCTTATAAATTTTATTTGCGGAAGCATAGTCTGCAATAGACTTGTAAGCCATACCCAAAATTTGAAAACTTTGTTGATCAGCATTGGGTAGTTCAATCGCTATTTTGCCCGCTTCAATGGATTGTGCAAATTCTCTTTGCAAATAATAGCAAAATGAAATATTCTTTAAAGTCTCTAAATTTTGAGGCTCTAAGGTCTTTGCCTTTTGTAATGCAACCATCGCATTTGAAAAATCCCCTTGTTGCATTAAAGACATAGCAGATTCCTGAAACTGTTTAACAGTAGGGGTTTGCGCATTAACGTTAGCAGCTAAAACCGCGATGATTAGGATAAAGAATAATTTTTTCATGCTGTATTAATCTGCAATTAAATGCGTTAATAAACCGTCTCTCAACTTAGGCTCAAACCAAGTACTTTTAGGAGGCATTACATTACCACTGTCGGCAATAGCAAATAATTGATCAATGGTAACAGGATACAAACTAATGGCAGCAGCCATTTCACCACTATCTACTCTTTGCTCTAAAGCACCCAAACCACGGATACCGCCTACAAAATCAATTCTTTTATCGGTACGTTGATCTAGAATTCCTAAGATAGGACCCAAGATTTGTTCTTGTAAAATAGAAACATCTAACACGCCAATAGGGTCATTGGAATAAGTACCTTCTTTTGCGGTTAATTTATACCATTGACCATCTACATATAAACCCATGGTATGAATTTCTTCGGGCTTCACCATTTGTTTACCCACTAAATTCACATCAAAAGACTTGTTCAACGCCGCTAAGAAATCAGCTACTGACAATCCATTCAAATCCTTTACCACCCTATTGTAATCCATGATATGTAATTGATTCGAAGGGAAAAGTGTAGTTAAAAAATAACTTGCTCCAGCAGGCGCTTTCTCTTGCATTTGTTGACGCACTTTAGCAGCAGAAGCCGCTCTATGATGACCGTCAGCAATATAAGTGCAAGGAATTTCTTTTTCAAATACAGCGGTAATAGATTGAACAATATCAGAATCGCTAACAATCCAAATACTGTGTTGAATACCATCATCAGCAGTAAAATCGTACACGGGAGACTTGGCTTGTTTCCAATGATCAATAATGGCATCCACAGCCGCATGATTGCGATAGGCTAAGAATACATTGCCTGTTTGAGCACCAGTGGTTTTAATATGGTTGATGCGATCTTGTTCTTTTTCAGGACGGGTAAATTCGTGTTTTTTAATGATATCATTTTCATAATCATCTACACTGCTTACACAAACCAAACCAGTTTGGCTTCTGCCATTCATCACCAATTGATAAATATAATAGCAGTCTTTAGATTCTCTAAATAATACATCACGCTTAATAAAAGCGTCTAAATTATCTTTTGCTTGTGCATATACTTCAGGTGCATGAATATCTATTTTATCAGATAAATCAATTTCACTTTTAGTGATATGCAAAAAAGAATAAGAATTTCCTTGAGCAGCCAATTTAGCTTCTACACTATTTAATACATCATAAGGTAAACTAGCAACTTGTTTAGCAAGTTGAGGTTGAGGTCTTAATGCCTTGAAAGGTTTAATAATTGCCATTGGGCAAATATCGGTGATATATTTTTAAATGAAAAGTTATGATACTGAGTAATTAACCGTGCTTTTGAGTAAAGAAATGAACCAAATCGCAAAAACTGGTAACACTTTCAATAGGCAAAGCATTGTACATACTCACCCTGATACCTCCAACTGTTCTATACCCTTTCACACCAATCATGCCTTCCTTTTTACAAAGTTCTAAAAACGGCGCTTCCAAAGCAGGGTCTTTTAAAAAGAAAACCGCATTCATTTGACTCCTGTCTTCAACCGCAACAGGCGCATCAAATAAAGGATTGGCATCAATGGTATCGTATAATAGTGAAGATTTTTTTTGATTGCGAATACCCATTGCATCTAAGCCCCCTTCTTGAATAATCCAACGAAGGGTAAGCATACTCACATACACAGCAAAAACAGGAGGCGTATTCATTAAAGAACCCGCTTCAATATGTTTTTGATAATTCATTATCGTTGGGATTTTACGCGCTACTTTTCCAAGTATCTCTTTTTTAACCACCACCAAGTTTACACCAGCAGCACCCATATTCTTTTGAGCCCCAGCATAAATTAATGATAAAGCATTGTAATTAGCAGGCCTACTAAAAATATCACTACTCATATCGGCTACTAAGGGAACAGTCGTGTCAGGAAATTGATGCCACTGTGTTCCTTCAACCGTATTGTTAGAAGTCAAATGCAAATAAGCCGCATCAGAAGGAATATCAAACCCTTTATTAATATAACGATATTGTTGGTCGCTACTATCGGCCACTACTTTCACGTTCCCGAATAAGCTGGCTTCTTTCCAAGCTTTGTTGCCCCAAACACCGTGGTCGCAATACGCTGCAGTAGCTTGGG
>JBMLPQ010000215.1:0-9296 GCA_049242025.1 Sediminibacterium sp. | reverse complement strand
CCTTGTGCATCTAAACGCATATCGGTTCCTGGTTGAGGTACCGCTTTAGTCAGCTGTCCTCCCCCCATATATTGATAGGGCGCAACGGGAATTTTGACTGGACCTTCTATTTTAGTATTTGAAAAATTATTCCAATCCACTTTATATTTCCATACATAGATGCCATCATCTTCTAAAATTTTATTGAGTTGGCTTCCACCTGCAGCCATCATAATGCTAGGTGCCCCTGCTGGTGGTAATTGTTTTCCATCAAGGTCTGCATTAATAATAAAGTTTACATCTTTAATAATGAATGACTGCTCTTTTGCATCTTGCCCTTTCAACATTTTATTTCGATCAACTACATAAGCATGTCTTTCAATCACATCATCGCCTGTACTGGTAGTAGTGTAATAACCATCAGGCCATACTGTTGGTCGAGGATAGTCTGGAAATAATTCTCGCTCAAATTCATAACGATAATAGGATCCTAAAGGATCTGGACTGGTACTAATGGCATAGCACATACAATAGGTTCCATCTGTTGGTGGCTTTGGAGCAGTTGGACGCGGACCATTTACTGGTGGTGTTTCTTTTGATAGTGGTGGCTGAAATAATGTAACCGCATCGCCAGGTTGAGGAAGATTAATGCGTTGCTTAGTAGTAGTGTCTACATTTCTAGAAATTCCTTTCCGGAAAGTGGGCATTACAATCAACCATCTATCTGCCAATTGATCATATCGCACAACAGCATCTCCATTATTCATATTCTCACATGGACCACCAAATCCCTTAAATACATTTCGGGTTTCAACAGGGCCATATAAAGGGCGGCCAGATTCAGAAAATATTTTTCCTTTCTTTGAAAAAATAGCCATTCGAGAATTGACAATTTGAACAATATGATCAAGACCAACAGCTAATGAATTATCAGAGGGATTTCTCAACACCGCTGTTCCTTGAGGACCTTCAAAACTTTCGCCCAAGCCTTCAAAGCTGGTAATTAATTGAGCTGCTTTTTTATTTCCGAATTGGTTTTGTTCAACAGCTGCACCCGCGGGTTTAATCAATGGTTTATACGCTAGAATGGGGGTTGATTCATCGTGTTTTACTGCAGCAGTACTTTTTAATCTTTCTAAGGAAGGATTTTGTTGTGCAGAAACAAGAATAGAACATATTATAGCCGAGCTAAACAATGTATAAAACTTAATCATGGGCTTAAATTAGAATTGAAGTTTGATACAACTAAATTAATCGAAAACAGAAATGAGTTATTCTTCATTTTTGTTGTAGAGTTGGCTATTTTTAACTGTTACTTTTTGATCGATTGTTATTTCTTGTATGCGTATAAATAATTCTTTCGTTTTCTTGTTTTACCAATTCATTTTTCCGATGACTCCAAATAGTTGTTCGCGCAAATTTTCCTGCACTGGCTAAATCAATAATAGGAGCCGGATAATCTTTGCCAATAAATACATTGCAAAGAGCTTGATCCATTAAACTCATTTTGTGTGGTTCATGAATAAAACTCGTAGGTACATTATTTAAAGCGGGTATCCATTTTCGAATAAAATTTCCTTCGGGATCATGGTCGCTGGATTGCTTAATAGGATTATAAATTCTGATGGTATTAATACCAGTAGTACCCGCCTGCATTTGAAATTGCGGATAATGAATACCTGGTTCATAATCTAAAAAAAGTTGGGCTAAATGATGCGAACCTAATCGCCAATCTTGAAACAAATGATGACAAAAAAAAGAAACCAACATGGCACGCATTCTAAAATTGATCCACCCGGTTGTTTGCAAACTTTTCATACATGCATCCACCAAAGGGAAGCCAGTATTGCCCTCTTTCCATGCATCAATAAAAAATTGATTCTGCTGGTGTGCTAACAATTCATATCCCTGATTAATGCAATTGATTTCGTAACTACAATCTGTTTCAAATTTTTGAATAAAATGACAATGCCATTTTAACCTTGTGATGGCATTGTTAATAGGGCCTTTAAAAGAAGAATTTATTTTCGCCTCGTTTAGTTTTTGATAAGCTTGCTTTACACTAAAATTGCCCCAGCTGATATAGGGAGACAGCCGAGTGCAACTTTTTCTACTTTCAGTAGGTTTACTGATATGCCTACTATAATTCATTCCCCTTTCAGTAATAAAGCTTTCGAGATATTTAATTGCATTGTCTTCACCAGCTGGTTGAAAAGCGATTGGATAATTTTCAAGGGTTTGTAAAAATTGATTGGGTAAAGATTGACGTGGATTAAAAATGGGGAGTATGCTTTGGCTAAACTCATTGTTGATAATGGGGCTATTCATGGTAACGTACCATTTTTTATCCCACTCTTTTCTGTTTCTGATTCCGCGAATAATTCCATCTCTTTGAAATTGCTGCCATTGAATTTGATGGATTGAACAAAATTGAGCAACTGCTTTATCTCTTTCGTAAGTTATTTGTGTGCCCGATTCCTGATAACTAAAAATGGTTTTTATTTGATACTGGTCAAGAATTTCGTTTAATGCTTCAATTGCTTCAGCATAAAATAAAGAGACTTGTCTATTGAAGTAGGCTAACTTTTTATTTAATGCTAAAATAGAATGATACTGGAATTGCAAATGCCTTACACTAGTATCTGGATATAGATTGATAGATGGTTCAAAAAAAAACACGATCAAGTAAGGAAGCCCTGCTTGCTCAGCAGCATGCAATGCTGCATGATCCTGTGTACGCAGGTCTCTTTTAATCCAAACTATATTGATGGGTTGTTGATTCTTCACTTTAAGATAACACAGAACAGTTCAATTGGTTCCTATTTAAACAGTAAAAATGGCCATTCAACCAAATGTATTGCAAAAGAACTTCTAATTGAAAGCAGCTTTGCATGATTAAGCAATCAAAAAAATAATCATGAAAAAATTTTTTACGCTATTGGCATTTTCCGCCATTTCAGCAGGAGCTAACGCTCAAACAAGTAAGCAACATGTAACCGGTTATGGTGCAGGTATTGCCGAACTCACCTGGGTTAATGGACAAGCCGCATTGAATATAGGTGGATATGGAGGTGTGCTAGTCAATCATAAGTTCATGATAGGCCTAGCAGGAAATAATGTCTTTTTCAAGCAAACAGTGAATGGAAAAAAAGAAAGTTACCAGCTAAACTATTATGGATTGTATTCTGAATATCGTTTTAAGCCAGAAAACCTAGTTCATATTTCAATTGGTCTAACAGGCGCTTTGGGTTGGCAAGAAAATGACATCATCAACACTCAAAAAACAGGTAGAAAAGATGGAGACTTAACTTTTGTTATACAGCCTAAACTTGCATTAAATACCAAAATAACCAAGTTCATGCAAATACAGGCCTATGGAACGTATCGATTTACAGGAAATACCAATAGCCTTTATTATGCAAAATCCAATTACAATGATGCTTCCGCTGGTATTTGTTTGGTTTTTGGCGGCTTTTAATCCACATTAATAATACAACTAAAATGGTTTAATTTGAAATGAATTAAACCATTTGTTTATATGTTTCCAAAGAAAATGATCTACTATTTCATATTCTATATAGCGCTTGGATTTATTATTACAGTGTTGCAGCATATTGTATTAGGGGGCCTACCGCTGAAGCTAAATTATTTATTATGGGAAGATTGGATAGGTGGTTCGGTTTATATTTTTTTATACATACAGTTACAAAGAAGAATACTTAAGTCGTTTGCAAAAGAGTTTAAAAAAGAACAAACTTATTTACCAATGATTGTTCGATACTTTGTTTTGGTACAATTCTTCGGAATGTTACTAATGCTAGGATATAGCATTATTTATACCGCATTATTAAAAAGTAGTTTGAGTATTCAGTTTAAAGATATAGAACAGCTTCGCTTTATCTTTGTTTATTTCTTTTTGATTCATACGGTATTTTTTATTGGGGGAGTAGCATTAAGATTATATGAATTGTACAACAAAGAAAAAGATGCAAAACACCAAGCAGAAAAATCTTTTCTATCTGCCCAGCTTCAATTACTCAGACAACAGTTGAATCCACATTTCTTATTTAATAGTCTAAATATTATTGCTTCAACCATTAACAACAAACCTAAGCTTGCTTACGATTTTACTAAAAGCATGGCTTCTTTTTATAGAAAAGTGCTTGAAACTGAAAATGCTGGATGGATATCGTTAAAAGATGAAATCAAAACAATCAGTTCCTATTTATACATGCTTCAGGTTCGTTTTGAAGACAAGCTTATTTATCAGATAGAAATTCAGGAGACCATTCAGGAAAAATACTCCATTCCAGATTTCATTCTTCAGCCAATTGTTGAAAATGCGGTAAAGCATAATATCATCAGTAAAGAGTCTCCACTTAAAATTTTGATTAATTTAAATGAAGAAGGACGACTTATAATACGCAACAGTTTTAATCCCAAAGATGCAAAAGCAGAAAGTATTGGGGTTGGCTGGTTTAATATTGAAAATAGATATAAATACCTAGGGGCCAAAGCTCCTATCAAGTTTGTAAGTGAAGGTTGGTTTATAGTAGAAATCCCTCTTATTGAATCTGAAAAAATTTATAGTTAAAATTCTCCTTATGATTAAGACGGTAATCATTGAAGATGAAAAATATGCAGCCATCTATTTAGAAGAGCTCTTAGAAAACATTGCTCCAGATGTTGAGGTGATTGGTAAAATAGAGAGCGTTTCGGACGCAATTAAAATACTTCCAAGATTAAATCCAGATTTAATATTAGCAGATATTCAATTAGACGACGATGTTTCATTTACCATTTTTGAAAAACTACATTGGAAAAAACCAATCATATTTATTACAGCTTACGATTCATATGCTATTCGAGCTTTTAAAGTAAACGGTGTTGATTATTTATTAAAACCTTATGATGAGGAAGAACTAAAAATGGCATTAGAAAAATACAGAAACAATATGCTATCGCATGGATTTAATCTGAAGGATACCATTCAATTACTTTCAAAAAAGACAAACCAAGAATATAAAGAGCGATTCGCTATTATATTAGGATCAAGAATATTGTCTATCCCTGTTCAGGATATTGCTTACTTCTTTTATGCAAACCGAGTAACCTATCTAGTAAAATCGGATGGAACAAAATATCCGTACACAGATAGTTTAGACAGTATTTATCATTTACTGAATCCTAACCATTTCTTTAGGGTGAACAGGAATTATATTATCTATCACAGCGCAATAGAAAAAATAGAAAACCATGCTGGTAGAAGTATTACCATTACTTTAAATCCAATTTCAGTAGAAGGAACTATTGCAGTTAGCAAGGACAGAATTACTGAATTCAAATACTGGCTCGATAAATAATTTACACAATGAAAACAAACAGAATTCTTTACGTAGATGTAATCAAGGTATTTCTTACTTGTTTGGTTGTAGCTCATCATGCAGGACAAGCTTACGGACCAACGGGGGGTGTTTGGGTAGTTTCAGATATTTCCAAAGCAGATTGGCTAGGGCGTTTCTTTTTTATTAACGCCTCTTTTATGATGGGGTTATACTTTTTTATTTCAGGCTATTTTATGTTGTTTAGTTTGAAAAGAAAGACTACCATTCATTTTATTAAGGATCGACTGGTAAGACTAGGTATTCCATTGTTGTTTTTTACCTTCATTGTTTTTTTACCGTTTAATTTTATAGGGGATCAATCTGGAAATAATATTTTAGAAGTTTTCATTGATACCTACTTTAATAAACCGCCCATAGCAACAGGCCATTTATGGTTTGTAGCATCACTATTGGTTTACTCATTAATTTATATTCTCACTTTTAAACAAGATAGCGGTTCACCTAGAACAATACTTTTTAAACAATATTATATATTTATTTATGTTATTGCGCTGACCATTATTGCTGCATTGGTAAGATTATATTTTCCTATAGATACCTGGAGAACCTGGATCATCCCTGTTGAAGTAGCTCATATACCTCAATACTTTAGTTTATTTATTATTGGTACACTTTTTAATCGGTATCAATGGCTTGATGCGTTTAAATTAAAAACCGGTTTATACTTTTTTATAATTGCTCTTTTTTCATATTTCATGAATAATTTTCTTCCCGAAAATATAAAAGGGTATTGGTTAACCGAGTCGTTTATTGAATCATTATTATGTGTAGGAATCAGCATGAGTATACTTACTACTTTTCGCCACTATGCTAATAAAACCAATACGTTCATACGACTTCTTTCGGATAATGCATTTGGTATATACCTATTTCATGTTTTCGTAGTAATAGGTTTGCAGTCATCACTACTTAAAATAGCAATAAACGTCAATTTAAAATTTGCATTAGTAACAATTTTGGGCATTATTATTTCATTGTGTATTTCTTGGCTGTTGAGAAAAAATAAACTGATTAGAAGTATTATCTAAAACCAAAACGAGTACTAATAAAAGCTAGGGTCATATGACCAGAAAGATTGTATCATTGAATTTTTAACTACTCTGTATTTTCTTACCGAGTTATTATGATATCTTAGAATACTCCAAAAAATTTATATGCTAATTTAATTTGTTAATTCTATTTATGACACCCAGTTTTTCAACATATTCAAAATCGCTTTTATTTAATTATTGGAATGCTGATAGAGACTCAATATTGAATGATTTTCTACGAGAAACTATCCCGTTTATTTTTTCTGAAAACACTGGGTACACAGCTTATTCCGCAACAACATATAATGAAGAAGATATTGTAAAAGAAATCAAATCAATTACGTTTAAAGAACACCCACATTTTGAAAGCACCTATAGCAATGTCTCGTTTTCATTGTTATTAAAAACCATTAATGACAATTGCATAGGTCATTTTGGTGCCCAGGTTTCATTTTCATATAAATCAATTACGGATTTAAATATTTCACTAAATGATTTGAAAGATTGCTATTTGGATTTTCCTAATACACAGATTGTTAGTTTGGTTGATAATATTATTGAGATAAGTAATACTGAAGATGAAAATTGGCCAAGCAGTGTGTATTTAAAGACCGCAACAAAAACTTATGATGAACACTTATTAATTTTTAGCGCAACGGATTTGTTTTTGCGATAATTCCTCTAAAAAAACTAATCTTGGAAAACTATCAAAAGTAACTGTTTTTTCCAATATGTATTACTGATGCACAATTAAATAGCATTTAATTGTCCGAAGATGTATGAAATCAATGATTGGGTTTTAAAATGAAACTTAAGACAATATATGGCAGTATCAATATACCTCGTTCTAAAGTTTAAATTTATAAACTTTTTGATCGAATTTATTCACTTATTCCTTCCAACATAGCATGCCAAATATCCACAGGCCTTTTGGCAAGAATATTTTTTATGAGTTGATGTGTTGCTGTAGAATTCAACAATATGTTTTTCATTTTTCTGCCAATGATTCTTGCAGATACTAATGTTAGGTAATTATTTATTGTTGTATCATACAATTCCATAACACCCATGAAGTCTTCATAAATTTCATTTGCGTTTAACTCAAAATACACTTCTAGAATATGTTCTATATCAATTATGTCTTTGGTTCGATCTGGGTTAATATTATTAGCAATCAATTTTAAGATTACTAGCCCTTCCAGTGAGCATACACTTAACGAAATACCTTCCGCAACAGTAAGCTCTTCTTTAAAAGAATGTACTTCCTTAAACCCACTCATATCCATTACCAAAAAAGTATGCTTACTTAAAGTTAGCTGCCGATCATTATTTTCTATATCGCCATAAGGCAAGAGGTCCACTTCAATCGCTTCTTTGAAGATTAATTTAAAAACGCTGGCATCACTTTGCTCAAAAAGACTGGTAGCCTTTAATGCATCTATGATGTCATAAAATTGATTTTCATTACTCAATAAAACTGCAATATCTACATCATTTGTTTTTCGTTTTGCTTCAAAACCCTCTCGCACAGACAACCGAATATCCCTTGCCATGGCACCAACTAAATAATAGTCTACTTTATTAGCGCGTAATACATCTTCTATTGACTTAAGCATTTCTGCTACCAATGGATTTAATATATCAATGGGTTGTTTCAAGGTAATGTTTTTTTATTCTCTCAGCAGTCTCTCTATTTCTGCTATCGAGGCTGGTTACTAAATCGGCATACGCTAATAATGGCGGAACTGTTTTGTGTTGTTCATTGGTTTGATTGTTCCAAAATTGATCTATCATCTCTATATTACCTTCGGTATCAGGAATGATCCTTAGCTGTTGCATTAACTTTACTTTGGGCTGGTTTGTATAGATGGTTAATATTTCTGGGTGAAGGTGTTTGGTTAATAAAGCACCTGCAGTTTCCCCTCCCCAATAAAAATCAGTTACAGTTATTTTTTCCCATTCTTTTGCCATTTGCTTTTCTGTAAATTTAAATCGACCTTGTATTAGCTTTGGTTTTAGTATTACGTTGTATAAACCAGCCCATTTAAAAATCAGTGCATCCATATTTTCTAAGATCAGTATAGTTTTTCCATCTGCAACTGTTTCTTTTAAAAATCCCTCCTTTTTTAACTCTTCCAAAAATGGACCTATACTACCCAAAGCAACTCCTGTAATTTCAGCCATATTTCTATATGTTGCATTAATGAGTAATGGATTATTGAGTATGCCGAATAAAAATTTTATCCCTGTTGTTTTCCATAGTTTACCATCTTTTGTTTGGCGCACTTTTGTTACTTCCTTATCATTAATATATAGTAGGATTCCATCTTTTCTGATAAAACAATTCCCTGCTGTTTCTAGGTAGTTAATCCCCTGGAGTTTAAGTGTCTCTTTTAGGGTCTTTGGTATATAATTACATACCAACAAACCTTCCCCCTTTTTCATCACGCTTAATAGTTGAGGTAGGTTTTGTTCTCTTATTTCGTTTTTTACTTCTACAAATAGTTTGATTGTTTGATTGGCTGTTTTTAGTTCGATATAGGCATTATGCTGCACTATATTGGTATTTTGAAATTGATTGCCCAATATTTTAACACCAATTCCAGTTAGTTTGGTAAATTGATTGAGTGCTTTGGTTAAGATTATTTTCTCCCGCATGTTCAATTATTTATTTTGTTCATGAATCATGAACATTCAAATTTATTGAACAATATTGATATTTCAAAAATATTTATGGCTATTGCCCTTGATGACAATATTCGCAAATTGTGAATATTTATAATCCTGACTTTATACCAACAAAAAACCCCAACATTACTGTTGAGGTTTTTGTGGTGTGGGCCGGGATCGAACCGGCGACACAAGGATTTTCAGTCCTTTG
>JBMLPQ010000214.1:0-8406 GCA_049242025.1 Sediminibacterium sp. | reverse complement strand
AGATAACTTATATCTTGCAGCCTCAACCATTCTATATGAGTAAAGCTTGCTATATCATTGATGCAGTACGTACGCCAATTGGGCGTTTTGGCGGAAAACTGAGTTCGGTAAGACCAGATGATCTATTGGCTACTGTAATTCGATCTTTGGTAGAACGCCATCCCAGCATAGATCCTACGGCTATAGAAGATGTAATTGCTGGAGCAGCCAATCAGGCTGGAGAAGACAATAGGAATGTAGCCAGAATGGCTGCTTTATTAGCTGGATTACCCACAACAGTAGCTGGTACTACCGTAAATAGGCTTTGTGCAAGTGGATTACAGGCCATTATGGATGCCGCAAGAGCCATTCAGTGCGGGGAAGGTTTATTATACATAGCCGGTGGGGTTGAAAGCATGACCAGGGCTCCATTTGTAACGGCCAAGGCAGATGCTGCCTGGAGTAGAAAAGTAGAAACTTATGACACCAGTTTTGGATGGAGATTTATCAATCCTAAATTATCTGCTATGTACCATCCTTATACAATGGGTGAAACTGCAGAAAATGTGGCAAAAACATGGGGAATTAGCCGAGAAGAACAAGACCAATTTGCGTTTAATTCTCAAGAAAAATATTTTGCTGCAGAAGCAGCTGGTTTATGGAACGACGAAATAGTGGCCGTAGAAATGTTAGTAGATCGCATGGTAAGCTGGGTGAATAAAGATGAACATCCTCGCAAAACTAGTTTAGAAAAACTGGCTACTTTAAAGCCTGCATTTATTAAAGATGGTACTGTAACTGCAGGCAATGCTTCTGGTATTAATGATGGAGCTGCTGCAGTATTGTTGGCGAGTGAAGAAGCGGTTAAATTGTTTAACCTTCAACCCATTGCACGTATTAGTAGTATGGCAGTTGCTGGTGTAGACCCCGCTATCATGGGTATTGGTCCTGTTCCAGCATCTCAAAAAGCATTGAAAAGAGCAGGGCTCCAGATTAACCAATTGGGTTTGGTAGAATTAAATGAAGCTTTTGCATCACAAAGTATTGCTTGTATGAAAGATCTTGGATTAGATGAATCAATCGTGAATGTAAATGGTGGCGCCATTGCATTAGGGCATCCATTGGGCTGCTCTGGTGCCCGTATATCGGCAACTTTGCTCCATCAGATGCATAGAACTCAAACTAAATATGGTTTAGCAACTATGTGTGTGGGGGTAGGCCAAGGGTCTGCTGTTGTTTACGAAGGCCTTTAATAAAGATTAATTATGATAAAAGGTTTGAACCATTATTGCTGAATTACGTAATTTGTATCACTTAAAATATTTTTGACAATGAAAAAAATGCTTTTATTCGCTTTTATGTTGGTTGGATGTATAAGCGCTACCAACGCACAAACTGATACAACCGTAAACCAATTATTAGGTAAATACAAATTTGCTGAGGGTAGTCCTGTTTCCGAAGTGACCGTGGTTTTAGAAAATGGTGTATTAATGATGAACTCTCAAGCAGGCTCTTCCACTTTAGAGAAGTCTGCTGAAGATGTTTATGTAATTACACAATTCCAAGGTACTGCAAAGTTCACTCGTGACGGGAACAAGAAAGTAATTGGTGTTACTATTTTAGCGATGGGTTATGAGTTGGTGGGTACAAAAGAACCTAGCTCAACTTATTATTTGGCAACTAAAAAAGCTGTGTTGTTAAGTCCTCTTGTAAAATAGTTTTCTGTTCTCCGGTCACAATATTTTTTATAACGCAAGTTCCTTCTGTTAATTCGGTACTACCGATGATGACAACATAAGGAACTTGTTTTTTTTCTGCATACTTGAATTGTTTATCAAACTTGCTTTGCTCATGATACAGTTCAGTAGCAATGCCATGATCGCGTAGTGCTTGCATTAAATTAAACGCCCTTTTGCTTTCTTCAACACCTAAATTAAAGAACAATACTTTGGTTCCTTTTTGTACTGCTTCAGGAAATAATTGTAGTTCTTCTAACACGTCATAGATTCTATCCACGCCAAAACTGATTCCAACCCCAGGTACATTAGGAACACCAAACAACCCAGTTAAATCATCGTAGCGTCCACCGCCCCCAATACTTCCCATTTGTGCGCCAATGGCTTTGATTTCAAATATTACACCTGTGTAATAATTCAAGCCTCTTGCCAAAGTAAAATCAACAATTAATTTAGAACTGTATTTATTGGAGTGATATGCAATAATATATTCTAGTTCTTCAATCCCCTTTTGTGCAGTTGCATTGTGATTCATCAATTGTTTGAGCAATGCTATTTTTTGACTATTGTCTCCATCAATAGATAGATATTGTTCAATAATGGATATTTGCGCCTCGTTAATTCCTCTTTGTAATAATTCCTCTTTTACTTTTTCTATTCCTATTTTATCCAGTTTATCAATAGCAACTGTGATTGGTACTAGTAAATCTACACCACCACATATTTCTGCTAAACCTGCTAGAATTTTACGACTATTGATTCTAATTTCTACAGGTAAATTCAAACGTTCAAAAACTGTTGCGTATATAGCTGTTAGTTCAACTTCGTTCAACAAACTATTACTACCTACTACATCTGCATCGCACTGATAGAACTCTCTATATCTTCCTTTTTGCGGTCTGTCTGCTCTCCATACTGGCTGTATTTGGTACCTTTTGTAAGGCATGGTTAATTGACCAAAATTCATTGCAACAAAACGAGCGAATGGTATGGTTAAATCGTAACGAAGTGCGCGCTCTGTAATCCCTTTGGTATTTTTGCCTTCTAGCACTTTATTAAAATCGGCTACAATTTGTTCTTGCTTTGAAGGATTGTCTAAACCATTGTTGAGTATTTTGAAAATCAGTTTATCTCCTTCCTCTCCATACTTCCCCATTAATGTATCTAGGTTTTCCATTGCTGGAGTTTCTAATGGCTGAAATCCATATAATTCAAAAACGGTCCGTATGGTTTGAAAAATATAATTACGTTTTTGTACAACGGTTGCATTAAAATCTCGGGTCCCTTGGGGTATAGCTGGTTTGTTGCTCATAAGGCCGCAAAATTAACGTTTGTAGGGTAATTATCCTTTAGCCTCCCTTTTAGGTCCTATTTTACTCGTTTTTTTGCTAACAGTCATTAGTTTAAATGTGAATTTTCGGGAAAGTTTTTATGGATTTTTAATTTTCGAGCATCTCACGTAAAATATTTACTAAATTGCCCATCCCGTAAAGTGATTGTATGGAAAATACTATAAGAGAAAGGAACCAAAAGCGGTACAGTATCTTTAGAAGAATCTATGATATTGCTATGTCGATATTGTTTCTGGGAGTTGGCTTAGCGGTATTTTTTATAGAAAAACTGGGGATGGATCTGGTGTTTACTGCAGAACCAGTTTACCGAAATTTATTTGGTAGTATCTGTTTACTGTATGGCGCATTCAGATTGTATAGAGGCATAAAGCAAGATTATTAATTATGATGAAGTGTAGTTTGGTTAGTTGCTTGTTGTTTGCTTTGCTCTTTGTTTCTTGTGATTCTAAAGAATCAAAAAATGCTATTCAAGATAATACAGAAGAGGGGACGATTCGTATAAGTGTAGATGAGAGCTTTAAACCTGTTATTGAAGAGCAGCTTAAAGTTCATCAGTCTTCATTTCCTAAAGCCAATATCATTGCGTCGTATAAGTCAGAAGCAGATTGTTTTCGTGATTTACAGAATGATAGTACGCGTATGATTATTGTTGCAAGAGGCTTAGACGAAAATGAAGCAGCATTTTATAAATCCACCTTATCTTACAACCCTCAGTATGCAGAATTGGCTTATGATGCGGTTGCTTTAATTGTAAATAATAATGCAACTGATAGCATTTTTACATTTGAAGATGTAAAAGACATTTTGAGTGGAAAACATAAAATCACAGCAGTTATGGATGGAAAGTCTGCAACTAGTACTGTTCGGTTTTTAAAAGATAGTGTATTGAAAGGAGGTAATTTTGGAACTAATGTGGTGGCTGCTAATAGCAGTAAAGAAGTGATTGAGTTAGTTACCACGAGAACCGATGTAATAGGTTTTGTGGGATTGAGTTGGATAGGTGATAGCTATGATGATTTACAACAATCTTATTTGAAAAAAATTAGATTGGCTAGAGTTGAATGTACGGCTTGTCTTGAAAAAGGCATTTTTGCAAAACCTTCTCAATCAACCATAACATACGGGCAGTACCCTTTGGCACGGCCTTTGTTTTATGTGTTAAAAGAGAATCATGCGGGGTTAGGAACTGGGTTCATGAATTTCATGAGTTTAGAAAGAGGACAATTAATATTTCGAAGATCTTTTTTAGCTCCGGCTAAAATGGCTTTTCACAAAAGACAGGGTAGTATAAAATAGGAATAACAAAACAACTATAAAAAGAGAGAACATGAAGAAGTCTGTTGCTTTGATGTTTGCAGCTGTATTTGCTGTACAGTGCTTAACGGCTCAAGTTGCCGAAGGCATAAAGCTGTTGCATTATGAAAAAAACAAGAGTGCAAAAGAGGTACTGCAGAAAAACTACGATGCTAATTCTAAAGATCCTCAAGCCATTTATTGGTTAGGTCAAGCATTTCTAGCCGGTAACGGAATTGAAGTGTCTAAGGAAGATGTGTCTGCTGCAAAAGCAATCTATCAAAAAGGGTTGCAAGAAATAGGTAGTGATGCCTGGTTATTAGTTGGTATGGGTCACGTAGAACTAAGAGAAGGTGGTGACCTTAACTCAGCCAAGCAAAAATTTGAACAGGCTATTACTGCAACTACCGAAACAAAAGGTAAAAACAAAGGAAAGCCTAATGCTGGAATCCTTACTGCTATTGGCCGAGCTAATGCAGATGGAGATAGTAAAATGGGTGATCCTATCTATGGTATTGATAAACTAAAGCAAGCTGCTGCTATAGATTTAGTAAACCCAGATATTTATATCTATATGGGAATTAGTTTCCAGAAACTGGGTGGTGAAAATGGAGGAGAAGCCGTAAAAGCATACACAGAAGCTATTTCACGCGACCCTAAGAGCGCATTAGCTATGTTTAGAATTGGTATTATTTACAAGAGTCAAAACAATGAGGAGTTGTTTAACCAATATTTTGATAATGCTAAAACCGCAGACCCTGCTTTTCCTCCTGTGTATTATGCATTGTATCAATACTATTCTGAAAAAGATGTAACCAGAGCTAAGGGTTATTTAGATCAGTACGTTCAAACTGCAGATAAGGACTCAAGAAATGAATTGTATCAAGCAGATTATTTATTCCGTGCGGGTAAATATGATGAATCTTTGGCTAAAGCAAAAGAATTGGATGCTTCTGTGGGTATTAAAGCAGTTCCTAGATTGGGCGTTGTATATGCTTACAACTATTTAAGAAAAGGCGATTCATTGTCTTCTAGAAAATATATTGAGGAGTTTTTAACTACTGCTCCAGCTACCGAAATTCAATCTTCTGATTATAAATTAGGAATTGAAGTGCTTTCTAAATTTCCAGGAAGTGAAACAGTTGCGGAAGGATTTATAGAAAAAGCATTATTAGCAGATACCGTTAAGAAAAATCAAATTGCATTGATTAATGCTGCTGCAGATATGTTTGGTAAAGCCAAGTCTTATCAAGCTCAATTGAATTGGATGAAGCGTGGTATGCAAATTAAAGGTTCATTAACTGAAGCAGATCATTATGCGCTTACCTCTTCTGCATATAATGCAAAAGCATATAATCAAACCATTGAATTTGCTAAGAGTTATATGGCTGCACATCCTGACAAATCGCAACCGTACACATTCTTTAAAAGGGCTACAATGGCCAACGGCACCGATACAGCAGCAATTATCAAAAATTTAGATTATTTAGATTCTGTATACGCCCATGTTGACATTGAAAAACACAGAAAAGCCATTTTCTTGAATGAGTATTTCAAAATCAACTATTATGTAAATCAGTTCAATGAAATTAAAAAAAGACCTGATTTCAAAATAACAACTAAAGGTGAAAAGTCACCTGCAGTAGAGGAATTCTTAAATATTTGCCAAAAAGCAGTGTTGGTAGCCGATAAAATGTTGGCTTTATACCCAACTGCAGGTGAAGAAAATAACAAGTACGCCCAAGACGTAAAAGCAACTATTCAAAAAACAATTGAATATTACTCTAATCCGGGTGCAAAAGGCAATGCTTCTGGTGCTAAAACTGGTAGCTAAGCCCTGACTTTAAAATTAACTTAAAGAAAAAGCTCCTCAAATCGAGGAGTTTTTCTTTTATATCTATTACTAGCGTATTTTTGCGGACTTAAACAGAGCTATGAGTATTTTATACACTTTGTTAGACGCTAGTGCTTCCAGTTCGGCATCCAATTACTTGCCAATTGCAATTCAGTTAATTTTTGCTGCTGGTTTTGTAGGCACCATGATTGGAGTTTCCTCTTTAGTGGGTCCCAAACGTAAAACCGCGGACAAATTAGAAAACTTTACCAGTGGTATTGAAACACATGGGAATGCTCGTCAGCCCATGGCAATCAAATACTTTCTGGTGGCCATTTTATTCGTGCTTTTTGACGTAGAAGTTATTTTCTTTTATCCTTATGCAGTAAATTTTCGCGAGCTAGGATGGAATGGATTCCTTGCTGTTGTAATGTTTGTAGGGTTTTTCTTGATTGGATTCACCTATATCATCAAAAAAGGGGCATTAAAGTGGGAAGATTAAACCGAACTAATCGTTGCGGTAACTGTTTGATTAATCAATAGGTCTTAAACTTTTAATATAAAGGAATATGTCACGTCCAGTTAGATATAATATTCATCCGATAGAGTCAAATATTGCTGATTCAGTAACTTATGTTGATGCGCCCGATGGTTATGGCGGCGACGGATTTTTTACCACAAAATTGAGCGATGTAGTAGGATTAGCGCGTAAAAATTCACTTTGGCCAATGCCGTATGCTACTTCTTGCTGTGGCATAGAATTCATGGCAACAGCAGCTTCTCACTACGATTTATCTCGATTTGGTGCTGAACGTATGAGCCATTCTCCTCGCCAGTGCGATTTATTAATGGTGATGGGTACCATTGCAAAAAAAATGGGGCCAGTTTTACGTCAAGTTTATTTACAAATGGCAGAACCTCGTTGGGTTATTGCAGTAGGTGCATGCGCGTCTAGTGGTGGTATTTTTGATACTTATAGTGTGTTGCAAGGAATTGATCAGGTAATTCCGGTAGATGTGTATGTTCCAGGATGTCCTCCAAGGCCAGAAGCTATTTTAGATGGATTTATGAAAATTCAGGAATTAGTGGGTCAGGAAAGTATCAGAAGAAGAAATAGCGATCATTATAAAGCATTATTGAACGGATACGGAATACAATAATATATGGCAATTAGCAACGAATATATTCAACAAAAACTGACTGAAAAGTTTGGAGACCAGGTCTTCAACTTTGAAGACACTTATGGTATGCTTTGCTTTGAAGCACCAAAAGAGCTTAACCTAAAAGTATTACAATACTTGTATGATGAGCCAAGTTTAAGCTTTCAATTTTTGACCGATTTGTGTGCGGTTAACTATCCAGAAAGTGCCAATAGGGAATTGGCTGTGGTATACCATTTACACAATTTGGTAGAAAATACCCGCCTTCGTTTTAAAGTGTTTACCCCTATAGCTACACCGGATGTTTTTACTGCAACACAGTTATTCTCTTCTGCCAATTGGATGGAGAGAGAATCCTATGATTTTTTTGGGGTCAACTTTGTGGGTCATCCAAATCTTAAGCGCATCTTGAATGTAGATGAGATGGATTACTTCCCTCTAAGAAAAGAATACCCTCTTGAAGATCAAACCAGAATTGACAAAGACGACGAAATGTTTGGACGCGGATAAAAATAAAAATATGAGTGATCATAATATAACATTAGCAGAAGACGCCATAGAGCGGAAAACCACTACCATTAACTTAGGACCTACCCATCCGGCAACGCATGGTGTATTCCAAAATATTATGGAATTAGATGGGGAAAGGGTTGTTTCTAGTGAACAAACCGTAGGCTATATACATCGCGCTTTTGAAAAGTTGGCAGAGAGACGACCACTCTATCAAATCACCCCAATTACCGATCGCTTGAATTACTGTAGCAGTCCCATTAACAATATGGGATGGCACTTAACCTGCGAAAAATTATTAGGTGTTCAAACGCCTAAGCGGGTAGATTACTTGCGTGTGATTATTATGGAGTTGGCCAGAATTGCCGATCACTTAATTTGTAATTCTATTGTGGGTGTTGATGCTGGAGCTTTTACTGGCTTTTTGTATGTAATGCAATACCGTGAATTAATTTATGAAATATATGAAGAAGTATGTGGGTCCCGTCTTACTACTAATATTGGGCGTATTGGCGGCTTTGAAAGGAATTTCACAAATACAG